>CAVVZW010000173.1:0-22409 GCA_963752265.1 uncultured Alphaproteobacteria bacterium | reverse complement strand
GTCTGCCCGTCGTTGTCCGTCACGTGAGCCTGCATCTGGCCCAGCGCGACCACGCCGTCCTGCGACACCCACGCGGCCAGCGCGTTGGTCGGGCGTAGCGTGCCGCCCGTGTCGGGATAGGGCGCGCTCGCGTCGACTGGCACCGCGGCATCGAGCGTCGGAGGGGGCCCCGTGTCGGCCACCGTTGCGGCATCGGCCGGCAACGAGGACCCGGCGTCCACGAGGCCCGGCGCCAGGGTGTCCAGCTGCGCGATGGGTGCGGGGCCGTTCGCGATGGTCAGGGATGTGATGGCGGTCGCGCCGACGTTGAGGGACACCTGCGGTGACTGCGCCCCCTGCACCACGCCCGCACTCGCGCGGACCACGTACGTCCCAGCGCCCAGCTGGTCGAGCACCACGGGGGACGTATCGTTGCCCGCCTGCACGACGCGCACCGACAGCTCACTTCCATCGGGAAGCACGCACATGGCTGCGATCCACACGTCGGACCGCGCGAGCGTGAGCCCGGGCGGGATCTGCAGCGTCACGCTCAGGGACGCCGTCCCCGATTGGAGACACGATCCCCCGGTATCGAGAAGGGCGCCGACGTCGGATGCACCCGCATCCGTGGACGCATCGCTCCCGGTCACCAGCGGGACGCACCCCGTGCTCCCTGCCGCACTGCCCATCAGGATCAAGCAAGCCAGACGATCCACAAGACTCACAGCCTCGGTGTAGCAGGTCACCACGGTTGGCGCGAATCCCCCGACGAGGGATCGCCCCCGGAAAGCGCCTCAGGGCGCGCTTTCGGATGTCTCCTCGATCAGTTCGAGCCGCCCGTTGCGCAGCCCGTAGCGCCGCCGTGTGACCTGTGCGGCGGGCGGTCCACCGGGGCCGGGATGTCCAGGGCGGATGGTGACGTTGAGATCGCGCGGGGCCGGGATGTCGTCGACCACCAGGTACGCGCCCGTCGTGGTGGCGCCGGTGGCGTCGTCCATTGCACCGAGGGGGCGTCTTCCAGCAGGGGCGTGAGCGCGCCGTCGACACCGAGTTGCATCACGGACAGCACCGGACCATGCACGGTGTCCCCGGTCGCGTCTTGCGAGACCACCACGAGCGCCATCTCGTGGCGGGCGTCGTCGGACAGCGCGAGCGGCTCGCCGTGCACGGTGGTGGTCGCACAACGGCCCGGGCGCATGTCGGTGACCAGCGTGCGGTGCGCGACCGCCGTCCATGCGCTGCGGTCCCAGCGCCAGCTCGCCAGCGACGCGTTGCCACACGAGGTGAGCACCAGGGCCACACCGACCGTCGGTGCGCGCGTACCACGCGCGCCAGCCGCCGCTGCGATGTCATCTCCGTGCGCCGCCGGCCCGGCTGAGCGAGAGACCGAACCCGGTCAACCGCGCGGCGTCCCCGCCCGTGACGGAGGTACGAAGCGCGTCGACGGCGCCCGCTGGCGCGGCCACGGCGGACGGGGGCGGCGACGACGCGGACACCTGAATGCGCAGGGGCCGAGACGGGACGCACCGATGTCGCACCGCTGCACGCGGCCAGTGCGATCGCGCCCATCGCGCCGGGGACCCTCACGCCCCCGACTCCCGCGCCCCGTCGAGCGCTGCATACGCGTACGTCATCGTCGCCGTGTTGCGTGCGCGGCCAGGGGTGCCGTCGCGCCCCATCACGATCACGCCGGCTTCGCCTTGCACCCGGCGCGCAAGGTGCGCGATCCCGTCCGCCGCCGCGTCGTCGGGCGAACGCCCTGCACGCAACGCCTCCGCGATCACACTCGCGAGCCGCACCCGCAGGATCGCCTCGCCCTGCCCCGTCGCGCTGATGGCACCGCACGTGTCGTCGGCCAGCGTGCCGCACCCGACCACGGGCGAGTCACCGATGCGACCGCGCGCCTTGTCCACCGTTCCACCCGTGCTGGTGGCTGCCGCCACGTGCTGACCGTCCCAGGCCACGGCGCCGACCGTTCCACCCGTCCATCCGGGCTCCGTTCGACCCGCGCGCACGTCGGCCCATCGGACCCGCGCGGCCTCGGTGATCATCTCGTCGGGTGTCGCCGACGCGAACCCGGCGCGTTCGGCGAACGCACGTGCGCCCTCTCCGGCCGCGAACATCACGTGCCCCCCGGCGTCCATCACGGCCCGCGCGATCGCGATCGGATGGCGGAACGGCGGCAGCGCGCACACGGCCCCGAGTGCCAGCGTGCCACCGTCCATCACGGCCGCATCGAGTTCCAGCGTTCCTTCGTGGGTGAGACACGCCCCGGTCCCGGCATTGAACTGCGGGTCGGCTTCCATCGTCTCGACGGCGCGCTGGGGCGGCATCGACGGCGCTTCCGCCTGCGCGTAACACGGCGAGACCGGCCTCGGCCGCGCGCTGGCATCCCTGCACGTGCGAGGGAACACGCGCCCCGGCAAGGCTCCCTGCGCCGCCGTGCACGAGAACCCCCGGCGCGCTCACAGCAGCACGCCGCGGAGCACGAACCTCGCCACGCGAAATAGATCACCAGCCCGGTTACGTCGACCAGCGTCGCTACGAACGGGGCCGACGCCGTGGCCGGGTCGAAGCCGAGCTTGCGAGCAGAATGGCAGCATGGCCCCGGCGAGCGACCCGAACAGCACCACCCCGATCAGACTCGACGCCACGGTGAGCGCGTACCAGCCCGAATGCACCGCGTACAGTCGCGGACCCGGCGCCACATCACGATGCGCAAGAGCCGATCGACGCCCAGCATCGACCCCAGGGCAGGCGCCGTGACGGCCATTCGCGATCGGAACACCCGCCACCAATCGCGCAGATGCACCTCGCCGCAGGCCAGCGACCGGACGAACAGCGACGCCGCCTGCGAACCCGAGTTCCCGCCCTAGAGATGATCAGCGGCACGAACAACGCACAGCATGACGGCGCTTGCGATTTGCTGTTCGTAGTACCCCATCGCCGTGGCCGTGAGCATCTCGCCGAGAAACAGCGCGAGAGCCACCCGGCGCGCTTGCGCACCATCGTCGAAGAGACTGATGTCCAGGTACGGCGCGTCGAGCGCCTCGCTACCATCGATCAGGCCGATCTGGATGCCCATCGGCTCCTGCTCGATCAGCTTGATCAGGTGCTCGATCTCGGCGCGTGCGGCAAGCCTGCGCTCGACAATCTCGTTCGCGGGCAGGTCGAAGCGGCCGACCAGGCCGAGCTTCAGCCAGCGTTCGATCTCCGGCATGTTGACGAAATTGACGACGGAGAGATGCCGGCGGTGACGCGCGTGCTTGCGTTCGTCGAGCACGGCGACGATCGTGTCGATCTCTGCCTCGTAATCCTTGCTGTCCTCGGCATAGGAGGGCGCCGCCTCCATCAGCGTTTGCTTGAGCTGGCGCGCGTAATTGTCTGAGGTCAGGAGATAGGACAAAGGCGGGAAGTGCGCGATGACCTGCTCGGATTTCTCCTCGATCTGCCGCATCCGCTCGAAGTAGCTTATTGCGTTGGCATAGTATTCGACGCCGAGGCCGAGCAGGGAGCCGACCGAAGTTTCCAGAACGTTGGCGAGACGGTCGAGCGTCTCGATCTTCACGACCTCGCCGGCCTCGATGCGGTAGACCGCGGCGCGCGATACACCGAGGCGTTCGGCAACCTGTTCGGCCGCCAACCCCCGGCCCATCCGGTAAGCGCGCAGCCTTTCGCCGATCTCGGCAAAGCGGTTGCTCGTCATGTTCATGCTCGCCTCTGTCGATGCTGTCTCATATTTGAGACAAAGGCGTATATGATTTTCAACCCGCAGGGAAGCCTTAATTCGGTGTCCCCCGAGCGGCATCAACGAAAAACCGCAGGGACGTTTTTTGGGCGTTGTGGCGCCTAGATCAGGTCGACCGCGGCGATCCTGTTCAGCGCGTCGATCTGCTGATCGGGCGCCAGAGAGATCGAATTGTCGGCGTCGCGCACGACAGCGAGCAACCGCTGAAACGTCGTCTCGGCGATGCCAGCGGGAAGCGGCTCCTCGTCAAACGAGGCGATGAAGGGGTCGATGATCGACGACAACAGCCTGTAGACGGCGCGATGCTCCGTATCGGTCTCCGCCAGTTCATTCGTCATCTGCTGAAGGGCGACGTAGGTCTTGAGACCTGAATGCTGATGTGAAAGCCAGCTATGCAACTCAACCATGTTGTTTCCTCGTCAGTACGCGAGAAGAAACAACCACTTCTATCGCGAAAACCTTGTTAACGCAAGCTTTTTCTGAAATTTGAGAGTCCGGAGACGTGTTGGCGGCATGGTTTGTTCCGTCGGACAAAAGCCTCAACTTGGAATCCGGCGCACCTTGTTAAGGCGTTACACGAGCCTGGCGGCCGCCAGTTCATTCAAAATCTGAATTTGATGCGCGGGCGACGCCGTCAACGAGCCTTCCGCCTTGGCAACGATCTCGAGCAAATGGCTGAAGGTTTGTTCCGCGACATCGACCGGAACGGCCTCGCCGTCATACTTGGCGATATATTCTTCCGTGAGCCCGGCGAGCAGGCGGTAGAGCGCGCGATGGGGCGTGTCTGTCGCGACACGGTCAAGCATGTTCTGTCGAAGAGCCTTGAAGGTCTTCAGGCCATGATGCTGGTGCGATAGCCAGTCGTGAAGCTCGCCCATGATGCTTTCTCCTTTGAGGAGCGAAGAAAGCGATTGCTTATAGCAGGCCGAAGACAACTGTTCAACGAAATTTGAGACAAGTTTATATATTTGTACGGCGAAGGGAGACCGCCGGAATCCCGCTATTCGCCCTTCAGCCGCTGGTCCTCTTTGACCCGCACCTGTTCGGCGCCCCTCGCACCCATCTCCGATAGTCTCAGGACACTCAGGATGGCGCCCGCAACGGCGAAGCCGACAGCTACGAACAGAGCGATCCGGGTTCCATCCAGCGCGAAACGGGCGATCATCAGCGACACCAGCGCGGCACCTATGGTCTGCCCCAACAGTCGCGCGGTCCCCAGCATGCCGCTGGCGCCGCCAGAGCGTTCACGTGGAGCGGCCGCGATCATGGTGCGGTTGTTCGGCGTCTGAAACAGGCCAAATCCGGCGCCCGCCACGGCCATCCGCCACGCTACGTCCAGGAAGGAGGGATGAACCGGCAACCACGCCAGCGCGGCGAGGCCGAGCGCAAACAGTACAAGCCCAATGCCGCCGAGCAGCCCCGACGGATATCGCTCCACCAGTCGTCCGGCGAAGGGGGCTGCAAAGGCCACCGCGATCGGCCATGGTGTGATGAGAAGGCCGATCTGGACGGCCGAATATCCAAAGCGGTTTTCGAGATAAAAAGGCAGCGCGACGAAGGCGAGCATCTGCGCGCAAAAGGACGCGATCGAGGTCGCAATCGAAAGAGCAAAGATTGGAATGCGCAGCAAGTCCAGCGGCAGCAAAGGCGAGGTCACATCGGCTTGCGCGCGCACCAGGAGGAAGCCCGCGATAGCCGCGCCACCAAATTCCGCCAGCGCAATCACCGCACCTTCATCATGGCCGATGCTGTCGATCGCGGCGAGACCGAGGCCAAAGGCGATCGCGCTGAGGCCTGCGCTCTTCCAGTCGAAATCGTGGCCCGCGGGTTTGGTGTACGGCAGATATCTAATACCGAGCATCAGCGCGCCGATGCCGAGCGGAATGTTGATTGCAAACAGATAGGGCCAGGGCCCGACCGCGAGAATACCAGCGGCGATCGTAGGTCCAACGGCGGCCGACACCGCGACCACCATGGCATTGATACCAATGCCGCGCCCAAGTTGCGCGCGCGAATAGATGTGGCGGACCAGCGCCATGTTGACGCTCATGATCCCGGCGGCGCCGAACCCTTGCAGGACGCGGGCGATGGTCAACAGTGTCAGCGTGTGCGCGAGCACACAAAACAGCGAAGCGATCGTGAACAGCGCCAGCCCCGCAATATAGACCCGGCGATAACCGACGATTTCGCCGAGCGAGGCCAGTGGCAGCAGCGAGATCGTGATCGCCAGCTGATAGCCATTGACGATCCAGATCGAAAAAGCCGGGCTGGCATCGAGATCGCGCGCGATGGTCGGCAACGCCACATTGGCGATAGCGCCGTCCATCACGGCCATGATCAGGCCGATCGCAATCGTCAGGATCGCCCAGCCAAGTTGCGGTTGCGGCAATCCGTCGGCGGGATGGCTCACTTCATCTGGCTTCACGTATCGACTGGCCTTATGGTACCGAATGTCTCAGCATGCCACGGTACGCAAAAGCCGCTGATCCGGCCAGTGACAACGAGAAGCCATGACACCGGTTGCTTCATCGACTGCCCGATTGCCGGACTGGAGTTCGCTCTCCAAACTCGGCCGGGTTGCCGCGCTTGAGCAATGCCGCCGGCGGCTGGCTCACCTGGGGCGAAAGCTTCACGCGGTCGAACATATCTATCACGCGGAGGCGCCGCATGAGGGGCCGCTTGCGGGCTTGCCGTATGTTGGCAAGGATATGTTCGCCACTGGACGCAGCCGGCCGTCGTGGGGATGTATGAAGCCGCAAGCGCCTAGCTTGCCGCGCGCTGCGGCGATCGATTTCCTGGATCGGGCCGGGGCCAGTCTGATTGGCTCGGCGACCATGACAGAACTTGCGTACGAGCCGTCCGGGATCGGACGGCGCGGGGCGCTCAACCCGTGGCAGTTCGATCGCGTCCCCGGCGGATCATCGACCGGCTCCGCCATTCTTGTCGCATCCGGTTGCTGTTTTGCCGCGCTCGGCTCCGATACCGGCGGCTCGGTGCGGATTCCAGCGCATTGCTGCGGCATCACCGCGCTCAAGCCCGGTTACGGCCGGCTTTCCCTGGATGGTGCCATGGCTTTGGCGCCTTCGCTCGACACCATCGGCATCTTTGCCCGAAGCGCCAGCGATCTCGCATTGGTATGGCCGGAGCTATCGGGCGAAGCGCCGGGCTTGCCACAGCCATTTCGGGACGCAGCATTGATGCTGGACGCGTTCGCCGATTGCGACGCCGAGATCGCCGCCATCGCTCGCAGCGCAATCGACGTGCTCGCCGATAGTGGCCTGACGATGGTCAAGCGGCCAGGATTTCCCGAAGAGGCGGATCGGCATGCGTTGACGGTGCTGCAAGCGGAAGCCGCTCGCGAACACCGGCAGCGCATCGACGATCCAGATATCGACGCGACATTGCGTAAACGCTTGGGCAAGGGGCTTTTGATCAGCGACGGCGAGCTTGCATCGGCATTGGCCGCACGCGGTGCGTTGCGCGATCAATTTATCTTGTCCTGTCTTGGCGAGACCAGTGTCGCGCTTCTGCCGGTGATGCCGATCAGGACGCCCCGTGTGAATGAGGTTGATCCGGCCTCTTCAGATTTCAATCCGCGCGTGCTGTACGCGCTCAGTCGCTTCACCCGTTTCGTCAACTATCTCGGCCTGCCTGCGTTGGCCGTTCCCGCGGGTTTCGACAGCGGCGGCATGCCGGTCGGCCTGCAACTGATCGGACGGCCGGGCAGCGAGGCCCTTCTGCTTCAGATCGCGGTCCGGTTGCAGGAGCGAACCGATTGGCACGGGCGCGTGCCCGCGGCGATCGCGTCCGAAATTGCCGATGAACCATGATCGGCCAAATGGTCGCGGTCGGTTGCGCAATGGGCGCGAGTTGGTGCAGTCTTTGCTTGTGGTGCCGCGGCTATTGGCTGATCACAACGGAGGCAGATCGTGCGGATATTGAGACAGGTTGCTTGGCTTTTGTTCGCCGTGGCGGCGATCGGATCGCTGACGCGCACCGCGCATGCCGTCGGACCCGAGCCGGCGCCGCTGGCGCAGCCGGTTGAGCTCACGGTCGGGTACCAGAAGGTCGGCCATCTGGCGCCGGTCATTTTGATCGCTGACGAGTTGAAGAAGCTCGGCGTCGAACTCAAGCTGGTCGAATTCGTCCGTTACGCCGACGCGCGCACCGCGCTCTTGGCGGGCTCGCTCGATGCTGCGTCGGTCGGGCCGGCCGATCTGGCGATCTCGCTCGCGCAGGGATCGACCAATGTCGTCGGGCTGATGGGTGTGGGTTCTTCTCCCAAATATGTGATCGGCCGCAACGGCGTGAAGTTTGATTCCTGGAGCGACCTGAAAGGCAAGAAGATCGCGATCGCGCCGGGTTCGGCGGTCTGGTTTCAGTTCGCCGCGACGCTGGTTGAAAACGGCGTCCCCTATAACAGCTTTGAGGCCGTCAACATTCAGGGCGGCGGGGCCAATTTCGACCAGGCCTTGAAGAAAGGCGACGTCGACGGCCTCGTGACCTGGGAGCCGTTCGAATCGATTCCCGTGATGGGCGGTTACGGCTACTTCGCCACGGGGCTCGAATACGGCTCTTCGAAAGCAGTCGGCGCCGAGCTTGGGATGTTCATGACAACGAAGACGGCGGCCGACAGCAAGCGTGCCGCGCTGGAGCGTTTTGTCTGGGCCTACCTGAAGAAAGAAGAGGAACTCGCGAAGTCTCCAACGGCATTCGCCGATGCCTATGCGCAACTCTCGGGCATGGCGCCGGATGTCGCGGCACAGGCCTCGAAGATCATCAAGTTGGGTGAGGTGATCTCGCCGGATCAGATCAAGCGTCAGGCCAAGGGCTTTGCCGATCTCGGCGTGATCCAGAAGGATGTCTCCGGCGAGATCGATGCGCATTGGGACGGCTCGTTCGTCGAGAAAGCCCTGGGCAAATAACCGCAGGCAAGTAACCGCAGGCAAGTGGGACGGCAGCGAGCCTCGCTGATTCGCAAAGGTGGCGTGAATGTCGATCTCGACCGGACCGATTGTTTCAAGGTCGGCGTCGTCCGCCTCAACTTGGTCCGTGCTGTCGCCCAACAGCCGCAGGAATTCTTCGACAACTCCTTCTTGCCGTCGTTCTTCCTGTCGCCGTGATCTTGCTCTGGCAGTTGGCTGGAAACGGCGGTTCGCTGTTCGGCGGCGTGCTGCCGACGCCCGACCGGGTGTGGCAGGCGTGGAAAGTGTGGGCGTTCGGTGCGGGCGGCCTCAGCCTCAATCCCTACAGCGGAACGTGGCTTGCTAATTTGCTGTTTTCCGCCGAGCGCGTCGGCAAAGGATTTCTCGTCGCGATTGTCGTTGCGGTGCCGGTCGGCTTGGCGATCGGCTGGAACCGGATTGCCTCCGGTGCGCTCGATCCCACGGTGCAATTGCTGCGGCCGATCCCGATTACGGCATGGCTGCCATTTTCGATCGCTGTATTTGGAATCCGCGATATGGGCGCGGTGTTCCTGATTGCGCTTGGCGCATTCTATCCGATCGTGGTCAACACGGCGCAAGGCGCGCGCGACATCGAACGTAATCTGGTCCGTGCCGCGATGATGATGGGTGCGGGACGGTGGACGATCCTGCGGCGGGTGGTATTGCCGGCTTCGCTGCCGTCGATCTTCACGGGGCTTCGGATCGGTCTCGGCATCGCCTGGACCGCTGTGATCGTTGCCGAAATGGTCGCGGTCAAATCCGGTCTCGGCTATGTGCTGTGGGACGCCTATTACGTCGGGCGAATGGATGTCGTCATCGCGGACATGGCGACCATCGGCCTGCTCGGCCTGATCAGCGACCGCGTCATTCTGGGAATCGAAAAATGGGTGCTGGCATGGCGCCGACTGCAATCGTTCCAGTCGTGACGGGCTGACGATGGGCACGATCGCGTTTGAAAACGTTTCAAAAACGTTCTCGGGCCAGACCGAAGTTCGGGCGCTGGACGGGATCAACCTCGCGATCGGCGAGGGCGAGTTCGTTGCGCTGCTGGGCCCGTCTGGCTGCGGAAAATCGACGCTGCTCAATCTGCTCGCGGGCTTCGAGAAGACGACCGAGGGCGCCTTGCTGTTCGATGGCAAAACCGTGACGCGGCCGGGGCCCGACCGCGGTGTTGTGTTTCAGGAAGCGGCCCTCTTTCCGTGGCTTAACGTCTGGCAAAACGTGATTTTCGGGCCGCAGGTTCAGGGCGTTGCGCGCGCCGAATATGAATCGAAGGCGCGTAACCTGTTGAAGCTTGTCGGTCTGGAAGCATTTGCCGATGCCTTGCCGGTGCAGTTGTCGGGCGGCATGCGCCAACGTGTTGGCATTGCGCGGGTGCTGGCGATGTCGCCGAAAGCACTGCTGATGGACGAGCCGTTCGGCGCGCTCGACGCGCAGACGCGGCTCTCCATGCAGCAGCTACTGTTGGAGGTCTGGCAGTCGCTTGGCACGACGGTATTGTTCGTCACCCACGACATCGACGAAGCGATTTTGTTGTCGGACCGGATTTGCGTGATGTCGGCGCGGCCGGGGAAAATCATCCGCACCATTCCGATCACACTGACGCGCCCGCGTTCGATCGCGAGCCTGACCAGCGCGGACTTTATGGCTTATAAGGCACGGATCATGTCCGACATGAACGTCAGCGCCGCTGTTTAAGGGTTATCAATGGCAAATCCGCGTATTCCCTATCAGCTCGCGTCGGATCGCGCGGCCTTGCCGCCGCTCGATGGAAAACGAATTCTCGTCCATCTCGTCGTCAACGTTGAGAACTGGCAATTCGATCAGCCGATGCCGAGAACCATCGTGACTCCGCCGCATGGCCGCGAAACTGTGCCGGATGTGCCGAATTTTTCCTGGGCCGATTATGGTATGCGGGCCGGGCTTCCTCGAATTCTCAAGGCGTTTGCATCGCGCGGCCTGCCGGCTTCCACCAGCTTCAATGCAGGCGTCATCGATGCCTATCCCCAGGCCGCTCGGGCGATGCGCGATGCGGGCTGGGAATTCATCGGTCACGGCATGCATCAGAAAGCCATCAATCATGTCGAGGGCGGTGAAGCGGCTGTAATCGGCGCGAGTCTCGACAAGATCGCAGGCTTTACGGGCAAGCGTCCGCGCGGCTGGCTCTCGCCGGGCTTGCGTGAAACCGTCGATACGCCCGACATCCTCAAGCGCCGTGGCGTCGATTACGTCTGCGATTGGGTCGTCGATGACCGTCCGGCATGGATGACGACATCCGAAGGCCCGTTGATCGCGATGCCTTACAATCTCGAAATCAACGACTCCATCATCTACGCCATCGAGCGGCACGCCACGGGCGAGATGGCGCGGCGGCTGGAATTCACGCTGCGCCGGTTCGAGACGGAATGCTGCGACAGCGCGATCGTGCTGGCGATCGGATTGCACCCGCATTTGATTGCGGTGCCGCATCGCATCCATGAGCTGGAGCGGATGCTCGATTTGTTGACCGCCTCGCCGGATGCTGGTTTCTTCACCGGCAGCGAGTTAGCGGACTGGTACGCGAAGGTCTCGCCGGCTTATTAGCCCGGTTGCTGCGGCAATAATAAAGGAAAGCCGCGCCAGCCGTCTTGATCTCTGAACCATCGGGAAACGCCATGAACGCTGCGAGCTCGCAAGGCATCAAAGCAGGAGAATTCGACTACATCATCGTCGGCGCGGGATCGGCGGGATGCGTGCTGGCCAATCGGCTGACGGCGGACGGCAAATATTCGGTGCTGCTGCTTGAAGCAGGTCCGCGAGATACCAATCCCTGGATTCACATCCCGCTCGGCTATGGCCGGCTGTTCAAAGAAAAAGCCGTCAACTGGATGTACCAGACCGAGCCGGAGCCAGGCCTCAACGGACGGAACGTGTTCCAGCCGCGCGGCAAGACGCTTGGTGGATCAAGTTCGATCAACGGCCTGCTTTATGTTCGCGGTCAGCACGAGGACTATGATCGCTGGCGTCAGCACGGCAATCTCGGCTGGGGCTTTGACGACGTGCTGCCTTACTTCAAGAAGGCCGAGGACCAGACGCGCGGCGCGGACGATTTCCACGGCACCGGCGGCCCGTTGCCGGTTTCGAATCTCGGTCATCCCGATCCGATTTCCGCGGCCTTTGTCGAGGCGGCGGTGGAGACCGGTATTCCCAGAAATCCTGATTTCAACGGCGCTCGCCAAGAAGGCGCCGGATTTTTTCAGACCACGACCAAGGGTGGGAGACGCGCGAGCACGGCGGTCGCCTATCTTCGCCCCGCCAAGGCGCGGCCCAACCTGCATGTGGAGACGTCGGCGCTTGCCGAAAAAATCCTGTTCGAGGGACGCCGCGCCGTTGGAGTTGCGTATCGCGCCCCCGGCGTTCCGCGCACGGCACGGGCGCGCAAGGAAATCCTGGTCTCCAGCGGAGCGTTCAACTCTCCGCAATTATTGCAGCTCTCCGGCGTCGGCCCGGCAGACTTGTTGCGCGAGCACGGAATCAGTGTGGTGCTGGATACACCAGGCGTTGGCCACGACCTGCAGGACCATATGCAGGTCCGTGTGGTGATGCGCTGTTCGCAAGCCATCACGCTCAACGACATCGTCAACAATCCGTTCCGCAAGGTGATGACGGGCTTGCGCTATGCCGCGTTTCGAACCGGTCCGCTGACGATCGCCGCTGGCACGTCGGGGGCGTTCTTCAAGACCAATCCGCGGTTGGCGACGCCGGACATCCAGATCCATTTCCTGCCGTTCTCGACCGACAAAATGGGCGAGAAGCTGCATCCATTCTCCGGTTTCACGGCCTCGGTGTGTCAGTTGCGGCCTGAAAGCCGTGGCTCGCTCCGGATCAGAAGCGCCGATCCGGCCGCGCCTCCGGAAATACGGATCAATTATCTGGCGAGTGAAGTGGACCGCACGACAAATATCGAAGGCTTGAAGATGCTGCGGAAGATTTTGGCAGCACCAGCGCTCTCGCCTTACGTCGTCGAGGAGGTCGATCCCGGCAGCAAGGTCACC
Source organism: uncultured Alphaproteobacteria bacterium (assembly GCA_963752265.1). Lineage (GTDB taxonomy): Bacteria > Pseudomonadota > Alphaproteobacteria > Rhizobiales > Xanthobacteraceae > Bradyrhizobium. The sequence goes on along the minus strand of CAVVZW010000173.1, from coordinate 9,702 downwards.
AGTGACGAGGCGTTGCTGGCCTATTGCCGCGTCCGCGGTTCCACCATCTACCACCCGACCTCAACCTGCCGGATGGGCAACGACCCACTCGCCGTGGTCGATCAGCGGCTGCGCGTTCGCGGGATCGAGGGTCTTCGCGTGGTCGATGCTTCCGTGATGCCCGATCTGGTGTCCGGCAATACCAATGCGCCTGTCATCATGATCGCGGAGAAAGCCTCCGACATGATCTTGCAGGACGCGCGTTAGACACGCTTGCGACCTGGTGCTATTGCATCAGCCGTATCGAGACAGCGAGAACGAGTTTAATGCGACTGCGGATCGGCACACGCAAGAGCACCATGGCGTTGGCCCAGACCGAGGCCATTGCGCGGCGTCTGGTCGCAATCGCGCCTGACGTCGATGTCGAGATCGTCAAGTTCGAGACGACGGGTGATGTCGACCAGACCGGCCTATTGTTGCCCCATGGCGGCAAGGGTGGGGCCTTTGTCGCCGAAATCCGCGATGCCGTCCGCGCCGGACAGTTGCAGGCGGCGATGCATTCGCTGAAGGACATGCCGGGCAATGAAGACACGCCGGGGCTGGTGATCGGTGCGACGCTGGTGCGCGACCCGGCAAGCGACGTGCTGGTGCTGCGGCCCGGGCTGTCGGTCGAGGAATTGAGAGCCTCACGCGGCAAGGGTTTCAAGATCGGCACCAATGCTGTGCGCCGCGCCGCTTACGCGCGCCGGCTCTTCCCCGAGATCGAGGTGATTCACTATCGCGGCGCTGCCGATACCCGCGTGCGCAAGCTCGATCATCTCGAAAAGCAGCGGCTTGCGGACGGCGGCGCAGTCGGGCCAGCGGATGCGTTGATCATGGCCCGCTCGGGCTTGGAACGGGTCGGCCTCGCCAACCGCATCGCTTACGAATTCTCGGTCGCGGAAATGCTACCGGCGGCGGGACAGGGCATCGTCGCGGTGGAATGCGCCGCCGGCGATTGGGCGACGCGAAGCTTGCTCGCCAAGATCGACAATCTTGCCGCGCGCCGCTGCGCCGATGCGGAGCGCGAGGTGCTGTGGGTGCTCAACGGCCACTGCAATTCTCCGATCGCGGGATTGGCCACGATCGATGGCACGCAAATGTCGTTGACGGCGTCCGTGCTGGATGAGGACGGGCAGCGCTTTATCGAGGTAGCGCGCTCGGGGCCAGCCGATCGGCCGCGCGAACTCGGTCGCGCCGCCGGGCTTGAACTGCTGGCCAAAGGCGCGGCCGAGATCATCGAGCGCAGCCGGCCGGGGTAAACGCCCCTGTCATCGTCCGCGAAAGCGGATGATCCAGTAAGCTGCGGCGTCTCGGCTCTTATGCACGGCGGTGATTACTGGATACCCGCCTTCGCGGGTATGACTGCCGTGATTTGTCTGCTCATCCCTTATAATCCCGCACGCGCTTGATCATCTGCTCGACATGCGCGATCGGCGTTTCCGGCAAGATGCCGTGGCCGAGGTTGAAGATCAACCGGCCGCTTCCGTAGTTTTCCAGGACATCGTCGACCGCGCGATCGAGCGCCACGCCGCCCGTAATCAGAACAAGCGGATCGAGATTGCCCTGAACGGCCACGCGGTTCTGCACGCGCTGCCGGATCAGCGACGGTTCTGCCGCCCAGTCGATGCTGACGCCGTCGACGCCGGTGGCTTCAACGTAGTCCGGCAGTTGCGCGCCGGCGCCTCGGGGGAAGCCGATGATCTTCGCACCGGGAATTTGTTGGCGCACGCCCTCGACGATACGGCGGGTCGGCTCGATCGACCAGCGCGCGAACTCGCGTGGCGGCAGCACGCCGGCCCAGGTGTCGAAAATCTGTAAGCAATCGGCGCCGGCCTTGAGCTGGCCGACGAGATATTGAATCGAGTTCCCGACCAGCACGTCGACGATTTTTTCGAACGCGTCAGGATGCCGATAGGCCAGCATCCGCGCCGGCGCCTGATCCGGCGTGCCTTGGCCTGCGACCATGTAGGTCGCAACCGTCCACGGCGCGCCGCAGAAGCCGATCAAGGCCGTTTTGGAGTCAAGCTCTTCTCGGACACGGCGCAGCGCCTCGAACACCGGCTCGAGTTTTGTGAAATCAGCGTGCGAAGCAAGCGTCGTGATCTTTTCAGGCGTATCCAGCGGATCGAGCCGCGGCCCTTCGCCGGCCTCAAACCGAACCGAGCGGCCGAGCGCGTAGGGGATGACGAGAATGTCGGAGAAGATGATCGCTGCGTCGAAACCGAAACGGCGGATCGGCTGAAGGGTCACTTCAGCGGCGTATTCCGGCGTGAAGCACAGATCGAGAAAACCGCCCGCTTTCGCTCGCAATTCCCGGTATTCCGGCAGATAGCGCCCGGCCTGCCGCATCATCCAGATCGGCGGCACCGCTTGCTTGTGGCCGGAGAGCACGTCGAGGAATGGCTTGGTCATACTTGTTCAGGGAACCCCGTGATCGACAACATCATTCCTGATACACCAAGAAGGCTTGGTGAAAACAAGTTTGTTTACCGGCAGGACGTTCACTTTCAGTGTCGTCACTTTCAGTAGTGCGGCGGCGGCTCGTTCGCCGGGCCTGTCACCTGGCTTTCGGCCTCCTGCAACCGCTCGCCAAGCGCAACAAGCTGGCGCGTCAACGCGTCGATCTTGGTCCATTGTTCGGTGACGGTCTTGTTCAGCGTTTCGATGGCGTCGTCTTGAAAAGCCAGCCGCGACTCCAGCGTATCGATGCGTTCAGTGAGCGTCTTGAGGTCACTCATCGCTGTCATGCTCCGTTTGGCGCGGGCGCAAACCGTGGCCCAGCGCGACGCGCTCGTCGAAGACGAAACACTCGCCGCGCCACCGGCTCTCGGTTTCCGCGACCTGTTCGAGATAATTCAGGATGCCGCCCTTGAGGTGAAAGACCTCCGTAAAGCCCTGCGCGAGCAGGTAGCTCGAGGCCTTTTCGCAGCGGATGCCGCCGGTGCAGAACATCGCGATTTTCCGATCTCGCGCCGGGTCGAGATGGCGGGCGGCAAATTGTTTGAATTCGCCGAAGCTCGCGATCGCCGGATCGATGGCGCCTTCGAAGGTGCCGATAGCGACCTCGAAGGCGTTACGCGTGTCGATCAGCACGGTGTCCGGTGAAGCGATCAACTCATTCCAGTCTTTGGCATCGACATAGGTGCCCACCTGCCGCGCCGGGTCGGCGGCGGCATCGCCAAACGTGACGATCTCCTTCTTCAGCCGGACCTTGAGCCGGCCGAACGGCATCGTCTCGGCGGAGGAGAACTTAAGCTCCAGATGGTCGAGGCGTCCGCCAAAGATATCACCGTGGCGAAGCGCGGCAACGAACGCGTCAATGGCCGCGTGGCTCCCGGCCAGCGTGCCGTTGATCCCCTCATGCGCCAGCAGCACGCTGCCCTTCAATTTGAGATCGCCGCACAGCGCCCGCAGCGGTTCGCGCATTGCGCGAAAGTCCGGCAGGGATGCAAATTGGTAAAAGGCGGCGACCTTGTTGGGCATGGGGGTCATCTAGCAGGTGACCAGCGGGAGGGGCAGGGGCCTCCTGCACTTATGCATCATCCCAGCATTGCGCAGATGGTATTGAATATGCCAAGTAACCCGCAACAAGCCCTTCAAATCGTGCAAAAGCAACGACAAAGTGAGCCATTTGGTATGAGGAATTTCCATCTCGCCGGCCGGTCGACGGTCCATTCCCAGAATGCCATGGTGGCGACGTCTCACCCGCTGGCGGCGCTCACGGCCATCGAGGTGTTGCGTGCCGGGGGGACCGCTGCGGATGCGGCGGTCGCCGCTTCCGCGCTGCTGGCAGTGATCGAACCGCAATCCACCGGCATTGGCGGCGATTGCTTTGCACTGATGCAGCCGAAGGGCGAAGGCAAGATCACAGCCTATAACGGCTCGGGCCGCGCGCCAAAGGCGGCGACAGCGGAATGGTATCTCGAACGCAACATCCGCGCGATCCCGCTGACCTCGGCGCATTCGGTCACTATTCCAGGCTCGATCGATGCGTGGGCGACGATCCTGCGCGACCATGGCAAATTTGGCCTCGACGCACTGTTGCAGCCGGCGATCAAGGCGGCCGAGGAAGGTTACGTTGTCGCGCCGCGCATTGCCTTTGACTGGAAGAACGGGTTCGAGAAGCTGAAGAAGGGCGTCAACACCGAGCGCTATCTGTTGCCGCACGGCAAAGCTGCGCTGGCCGGTGACGTGATCAAACAACCGGAGCTCGGTCAGACGCTGCGGGCGATTGCGAAGGGCGGCCCCGATGCATTCTACAAGGGTACGATCGCCGAGGACATGGTGGAGACCTTGCGCAGCGCCGGCGGTCTGCACACGCTGGAAGACTTCGCCAACCACACCACCGAGACAACGGTGCCGATTGGCACCATGTATAAGGGGCTCGACGTCTGGCAGTGCCCGCCCAACGGGCCCGGCATCACCATGCTGGTGATGCTGAATATTCTGTCGCATTTCGATCTGACGAAATTTGCGCCCTTAAGCGTCGAGCGGTTTCACCTCGAAGCTGAAGCCGCGCGCGTCGCCTATATGATGCGCGAACAGCGTGTCGCCGATCCGGCTTTCGCCAGCGTTGACGTCGCCGGCATTCTGAAAAGTTACGCCGACGAATATGTCGGCAAGATCCGTATGGACCGGATGCTGGATCTGCCGAAGGTCTCGCCACCGATGAATCCGTCGACGATCTACATCTCTGTCGTGGACAAGGACCGCAACGTCTGCTCGTTCATCAACTCTGTTGCCCATTCCTGGGCTTCCGCCATCGTTTCCAACAAGACGGGCATTCTGTTGCAGAACCGCGGTGCCGGTTTCCGCGTCGAGCCCGGCCATCCGAATTGCATCGCGCCGGGCAAGCGTCCGCTGCACACCATCATGCCGGCGCTCGCGACCAAAGGCGGCCGCGCGGTGATGCCATTTGGCGTCATGGGCGGCCAATATCAGCCGGTCGGCCAGACCCACGTGCTGACCAACATTCTGGATTATGGATGCGACGTGCAGGAAGCGATCGATATGCCGCGCGGCTTGCATTACGAGGGCGCCTATCAGCTCGAGGACGGCGTGCCGGCCGACATCGTCGCGGGCCTGCAAAAGCTCGGCCATCAGACCACCAAGGTCGTCCCGCCGCTTGGCGGTGGGCAGGCGGTCTGGATCGACTGGGAAAAGGGTACGCTCACCGGCGGCTCCGATCCCCGTAAGGACGGCTGCGCGCTTGGATATTAAGGGTCAGATTCCCCACGTGATCGTGCGCGATCAAGGCTGGTTTTACCGGGAACCTTCGGATAGACAGGCGCCCGATCGTTCAAGAAGGTACACGAGCATGCGACGTTTTCCGCTCACGAAGTTTTCCACTTTGGCCGTCATCGTTTTGGCCGCTTTGACCATCTCGGCGGTCTTGGTACCGACCGCAGCAATGGCGCAGACCCCGGGGAAAGCCATGACCACAGCTTCAGGACTACAGATCATCGACACCACGGTCGGCACGGGCGCAACGCCGACGCCGGGCCAGATTTGCGTCGTGCACTACACCGGCTGGCTTTATGAGGACGGCAAGAAGGGCAGAAAATTCGACTCTTCCCTCGATCGTAACAACCCGCTCGAATTTCCGGTTGGACAACGCCGGGTGATTGCTGGCTGGGATGAAGGCGTTGCCTCGATGAAGGTCGGCGGCAAGCGCACTTTGATCATCCCGCCCGAGCTTGGCTATGGCGCGCGTGGCGCCGGCGGCGTCATCCCGCCGAACGCGACGCTGATCTTCGACGTCGAATTGCTCGACGTGAAGGGCTGATTTGATAACGGGTTAAACAAAAGGCCGCTCTCAGGGAGCGGCCTTTTGCATTGGGAGTAGTAGTCGGATCAGAGCTTGCGGTTGGCCGCGGCGGCAGCCTTGTTGACTGCTTCCTTTGTGGCTTCCTTGGCGTCGCCAAGTGCCTTCTGGCCCTTGCCCTTGGCTTCCTGAATGGCGCCTTCGCCCTGCAAGCGGTCGGAGCCGACGGCTTCGCCGACGCCTTGCTTAGCTTTGCCAATAGCCTCGTTAGCGTTGCCTTTAACCTTATCAGCAGTACTACCCATCATTGATCTCCCTGTTCGATTTGCTGTCGGGAGACCAATATCTGGAGCGCCCAAACGTTCCTTGCGGGCTGGCTTGTGTCAGCTATTTTCAGTAGCCTTCTTACGAGGATTCACTGGAACCAATCGACATGAGCGATCCACACCATCACAACCATTCCGATCATTCTCATGACCACAGCCACTCTCACGATGGAGAGCGCTGGAAACACGATGGTGTCCGGGTCATTCCCGGCAATCAACTTGATCCCAACGTGCCCTCAACAGCCGGCATGGATCGCAAGGCCGCGATCAATTTCGCGCGCGTCGGCGCCCAGAAATTGTGGGCCGGGACGGTGACGATCAAGCCGGACGCCAAGACCGGCGCGCATCATCACGGTCATCTCGAAAGCATCATCTACGTCGTCAAGGGCAAGGCGCGGATGCGATGGGGCGACCATCTGGAATTCACCGCGGAGGCAAATCCCGGCGATTTCATTTTCGTTCCGCCTTACGTGCCGCACCAGGAAATCAACGCCAGTCCCGACGAGGCGCTGGAATGCGTGCTGGTGCGCAGCGACGGCGAGGCGGTCGCCATCAATCTCGACATCGAACCGGTCGAGAAGCCCGAAAAGGTGCTGTGGGTTGATCCCGTGCACCGCGATCCCAAAGACACTTGAGTTGGGCGTCGATACACGGTCTCGTTACCATAAGTGGCTTGCTGGTGGCCTTTCATGGTGCGGGATGTCTTTCGGCAGCGTAGGCGCTCTGCTAGATTGCGCCACGATTTGATGAGCGCGCGATTTCATTAGATGAAAATCGCAAACCGAGCTTCGCAAGACAAAAATCAGAAGACTAAAACCTGTGACCGGAGAGGGAATCGTGACGCAATACAATGAAACGATCGTCAATCAATCGCTCGGGCGTCGCGCATTGATGAAGGGCGCCGGCCTCGGTCTCGTTGCCGGAGGTCTTGCCGCGACGTTGCCTGTTCAAGGAGCCAGCGCTGCCAGCGAAGGCGGCGAAATCTGGAGCAGCGAATACTGGGCGAAGAAGGGCGACGTGCCCTTGTGGATGTTCCGCAAGCGAGTCGGCGCGCCGAAAGCGGGCGAGCCTTCCAAGCCGGTTTTGTTCTTCGTGCACGGTTCGTCGGTGACGTCGCGCTGCTTCGATATTCAAGTCAAAGGTGGCGGCGAATATTCCGTAATGGACGAGTTCGCCCGTTACGGGTTTGACTGCTGGACCATGGATCACGAGAACTACGGCAAGTCCGGGCGGACTTCGGGCAATTCCGACATCAAGAGCGGTGTCGAAGATCTCAAAGCCGCGCTTGACGTCCTTGCCAAGGAAACCGGGCGGCAGAAGTATCACTTCCTCGGTGAATCCGCTGGCGCGATCCGTGCCGGCGCTTTTGCGGAGGTCCAACCCGACCGCGTCGATCGTCTTGTGCTGGCCGCTTTCACGTACAAGGGCGATGGTGCCCCGACCCTTGTCAAGCGTGCCGAGCAGCTCGACTATTATCGCACTCACAACATGCGCAAGCGTGACCGCGAGATGATCCGCTCGATCGCAACACGCGACAAACCAGGCACCAGCGAACTCGCCGCTGTCGAGGCGCTGGCCGACGCCGAGATGCCGTTCGGCGATCAGGTTCCGACCGGCACCTACCTCGACATGACGTCCAAGATGCCGCAGGTCGATCCCAAGAAGGTTATGGTGCCGACTCTCGTGATCAGCGGTCAATATGATGGAAATTCCACCGTTGCGGACCTGCAGGATTTCTTCGGCCAGCTGCCCAACGGCGATCACCAGTTGATCATTCTGCCCGGCGTGGCGCACTCGGTCGTGCTGGCCACCAACCGGCAGCTGTTCTGGCACGCGACCAAGGCGTTTCTGACCATGCCAACGCCGATCTCGACATAATAACAAGACGATCTGAACAAAACTGACTGATGGCCGGGCTTTGCCCGGCCATTTTTCTTGGCTTGGGACCGTGTGGCGAAAAGTAGCGGCCGTCCGGAACTTCGAGAATTTTAAAATTCCTGGTGTCGGAGTTAGGCTCCGTGGTTCGTCCTCCGCTCGATGTCGTCAAAAGGAGAGCCGATCATGTCCAAAATCTCGCCTTGCCTCTGGTTCAACGGCGAAGCCGAAGAAGCCGCCAACTTCTATATCTCCCTGTTGCCGGATTCCCGGATCGATCGGGTCCAGCGGAGTCCGGTCGACAACCCTGGCGGTAAGGCCGGCACCGTGCTGGTAGTCAGTTTTACACTCGCTGGTCAGGAATACATGGCGCTCAATGGCGGGATGCGTGTCGAATATACCCATGCGATTTCGTTCAAGATCGACTGTGCTGACCAGGCTGAAGTCGATCGTCTCTGGGATGCGCTTTCGTCGAACGGGGGCGAGACCTTGCAATGCGGTTGGGTTCGAGATCGTTATGGCGTGTCCTGGCAGATCGTGCCGACGGTTATGCTCCAATGGCTCGGCGGACCCGATCCCGCCGGTGCCAAGCGCGCGATGCAGGCGATGATGGGCATGACCAAGCTGAATATCGCCGAATTACGCCGGGCTTACGAGGGTAAATCGGCTGCGTGATCTTCGAGGCGTGATCGGGCGGCGTGCGCGCTCAGTAATTCAGGCGCAAGCCGACGCCGCCGTGAATCGTGTTGCCGACCGGCTGCGGTCCCAGCGTGCCGTCCGCGAAACTCCCGTCCGCTCTTGGTGATGCGGTATCCGATCCGGCCGCCATATTCGAACCAGTATTGGTTTCCGATCGTCGGCACCACGAGGCCCTCGCCGGTGACGGTGGCGACGAGACCGGAATGGTTCGCAAACGACTGCACGAAGCCGCCATTGAGATTGTCTCTCTCACTCGGCCCCGACGCAACGATTACGATCGGGCGCCTGTAAAGCTGTCGCGCCGTCGCCGAGGTGCGAACAAAAATTTGGCCAGATGCGCCTCTAGAAAATGGCAACGCCGTGTTGGATGATCTCCGCGGTGACGCAGATGAAACCCAGCAGCACCGGGCCATCCGTCAGATGGATATGCAGGAGGCCGGCTTTGCCCAGCAGAAGGATGATCGAGAAAATCATCGTGGAGCGCCGACCACGGCCGTTCCAATCAGCACGGGCTTGGCGGTCGCCTTGAAGGTGTTGCCCGCCGAATCGTTCGCTTCGAGATAATGTTTGCCCTGGTGGAAATCCGGCACGAAGCCGAAATCTCTTTGAATCTCCTCCTTGATGCCCGGAATGCTTTCTGTTTGTGCGAGTTCGAACACCGACTGGGCATTGTCCGTCACCGGGCCATAACTATCGACCGCGATGTTCACCGGGCCCATGCAAAGGAAACCGAACGCAACCAGACCGAATGCGAAGATCGATCCGACGCTCACCATATTGCCGCCCAGCTTGTCGAGGATTCGATCCCGGTTGATAGTATTTGGGAGAGCCATGAGCGTGGCCGAATAACCCTTGTTGAGTTCCTTGCGGATCTTCGCCTGGGTTTTTGCGTCTTCCATCGCATCGAGCGTCTTGGAGTGTTCCTCTTTATTCTTCTTCCAGGACTCGTCGAGTTCTTGTTGAATCGCCGTTCGGGTGGCCGTGTCGGCGAGGCGATCCAACGTCAGCGATACTAAG
>CAVVZW010000172.1:0-29988 GCA_963752265.1 uncultured Alphaproteobacteria bacterium | reverse complement strand
ACGGCGACCTCCTGGATATCGCCGACCAGATCCGGCAGACAGTTCTTCTTTCGGTGCCCATGCGGGCCCTCTGTAAGGATGACTGCAAGGGTCTTTGCGGCAGGTGCGGCACGAACCTGAATGTCGAGAAGTGCCGGTGTAGCGAACCCCCGCCTGATGCTAGGTGGGACGCTTTAAAGAACTTAAAATTATGAATTTTGAATTCTAAATTTTGAATTGTCGTAGCTTTTGACCGAGGGTCAAAAGCGCAGTGTCAACAAGCCTTCCTTGGCGCCTTGGCGTCTTGGCGGTGAACTCAGCAGTCTTTGGAGGTAGATATAATGGCGAATCCTAAACGGCGGCACTCCCGCCAGCGCCGGGATAAGCGTCGCACCAACTGGAAAATCAAGACCAAGTCCCTCTCGGTTTGCCCCCAGTGCAAAAGCGCTAAAATGCCCCACCGGGTATGTCCCACTTGCGGTTATTACAAGGGCAAAGAAGTCGTCAGCGTCGAAATTGCCTAAAACCATTCCATCATGAAAATCGCTCTCGATGCGATGGGCGGCGATTTCGGCGCCCGGGAAAATATCCTGGGCGCCTTTGCGGCCGTCCGTGACGCGGAAGTTCTCGAGCTGGCTAACCATGACTCTTGAAATCGTCCTCGTCGGCCGCAAAGAAGAGATCGAGAAAGAACTCGCCAACGCCGGGGACTATCCCCGTAAGTCCATTTCCATCGTGGACGCCCGCGAAGTCGTGGAAATGGGCGAATGCCCGGCCAAGCCTGCAAGCAAAAAACGTGATTCTTCCGTTGTCCGCTGCGCCGGGCTAGTCAAGACAAGGCGAAGTCGCCGCCAGCGGTTTCGGCTGGTAATTCGGGCGCGACCATGGCCGCGGCCCTCATGATGTGCGGCCGGATCGACGGGGTTTTCCGTCCCGCCATCGTCACTATGGTTCCCAGCATCAAAGGGGTTTCGGTTTTAGTGGACGCCGGCGCCAACGTGGACTGTAAGGCCAAGCACCTTCTCCAATTCGCCCTGATGGGCGATGTCTTGGCCCGGACGGCCTTGGATTTCAAAGAGCCCCGGGTCGGCCTGCTTTCCATCGGCGAAGAAGAAATCAAGGGCAATGAACTGGTCTTTGAGACCCAGGCTCTTTTAAAGAAAGCCCCCTTGAATTATATTGGTAACGTCGAAGGCCGGGACATCGTGAACGGCAATTGCGATGTGACGGTTTGCGACGGTTTCGTGGGCAATGTGGCCCTGAAGGCCATCGAGGGCGTCGGCGAGACTGGTCATGAACGGTCTTCAACCGGGAGATCAAGTCGAACCTTATCACCCTTGTGGGAGGGTTGATCGCGCTTGCCGGCCTTTAGGCGCTTTAAAAAACACGTGGATTGGCGGGAATACGGCGGAGCGCCTCTGTTGGGCATTGACGGACTGAGCCTCATTTCCCACGGCAAATCCAACGCCTATGCCATCAAAAACGCCATCCGTGGCGCGTTCGTTGCGTGATCCACGAGATGAACGGCGTGTTGAGGGAACAGATCCAAAAATATGGCCAAGTGGCCGACAAACCCTGAAACTCAACAATCCATCGGAGATAAAGTGAGCGAAAAAATTCACGCTGGTTTTTTGGGACCGGCTCTTACCTCCCCGAAAAGATCATGACCAATAAGGATATGGAAAAGTCGTCGAGACTATCGGACGAATGGATCGTCACGCGAACGGGTATCCGCGAACGCCATATTGCCGGCCGGAGGAAACCACCTCCGATATGGCCGCCGAAGCAGCCAAGAAGGCCCTGCAAAACGCGGGGCTTAAAGTCTACTGATCTGGACCTTATCATCGTCGCGCACCATCACTCCTGATATGCCCACCCCTGCCACCGCTTGTTTGGTGCAAAGCAAAGTTGGGCGCCCTCCAAGCCGCGGCTTTTGATGTTTCGGCGGCCTGTTCGGGTTTTGTTTATGGATTGACTGTGGCTAAAGCCTTTGTGGAAAGCGGCACTTATAAACATATCCTGCTCATCGGCGCGGAAAAACTGACCGCCTTCGTCGATTGGAAAGACCGGACGAACTTGCGTCCTTTTTGGCGATGGGGCCGGCGCGGTCATCATTGGGCCGGTGCCGCAGGACGAACACGAGATCTCTCGACCTTTATGGGGCCAACGGTGACCAAGCCGACCTGCTCAAGATCCCCGGTGGCGGTTGCAAATTCCCCTCGACCATCCAGACCGTGGAACAAAGGATGAACACCCTCAAAATGGAAGGGAAAGAAATTTTCAAGATCGCCGTCAAGGTCATGTCCGAAGCCACCCTGGAAGCCATGAAAAGGGCCGAGTATCGGTGGATCAGGTCATCTGGTCATTCCGCATCAGGCCAATCTTCGTATCATTCAATCCATCGGCGACAATTGGGCGTGCCTGAGGAAAAGATGTTCGTGAACCTGGACAGGGTTGGGAATACCTCCGCCGGTTCCATCGGCATTGCCTTGGACGAGGCCGTTCAGACAGGCCGGATCAAAAAGGGCCAGAACATCGGTCTTGGTGGCCTTTGGGGCCGGGACCACCCTGGCTTCCGCCGTTGTTGAGGTGGTAACCCCATGAAACGCGCTTTTGTTTTTCCGGGACAAGGTTCCCAATTGGTAGGAATGGGCAAGGACCTTTATGAAGCCTATCCTGAAAGCCGGGAATTGTTCGAGAAGGCCGATAAAGCCCTGGGTTTTTCCATTTCCAAACTTTGTTTCGATGGCCCCGAAGACGAACTCAAAAAAACCACGAATACCCAACCCGCTCTCTTGGTGAGCGCCTTGGCGGCTTTGGCAGTTCTGAAAAAAAACAACGCGTCATTCCAAGCGGTGGCGGGCCATAGCCTGGGGGCCTATACGGCCTTGGTTGCCGCAGATGTCCTGTCCTTCGAGGATGCGGTTAAGTTGGTGCGCAAGCGCGGGGAACTGATGGAAGAAGCCGGCAAAGGCCGCGGCACCATGGCGGTCATCCTGAACCTGGATGAAGACAAGGTCGCTCAAGCCTGCAAGGAAGCCTCGGCTCAAGGGGTCGTGGAACCGGCTAACGTCAATTGCCCGGCCAAATCGTCATCTCCGGAGAAAAGGCCGCGGTAGCGGCCGCTTGTGAGAAAGCGAAGGCTTTGGGCGCCAAACGGGCCATGGAACTTCCGGTCAGCGGACCCTTTCATAGCTCTTTAATGAAACAAGCCGCGGATGGATTGCGCCAGGCCTTGGAACAGATCGCTTTTTCAGCGCCCCAAGTCGGCTATTACTCGGATATCGACGCCGTGGAAATGAAGGACCCTGCCCAGATCAAGGAAAGCCTGGTCCGTCAGCTCATGGCGCCGGTGCAATGGATTAAAGCCATCGAAAAAATGGGCCAAGATGGCTATACCACTTTCGTGGAAGTGGGACCTGGAAAAGTCCTTACGGGCTCATCAAGAAGATCTCAAAGGACGCCCAAATTTTTAACGCGGGTGATGTGGAATCCATCAAAGCTTTGGAAGTGCTTCATGAATTTGAAAGACAAAGTCGCGGTCGTTACAGGAGGAAACCGGGGGATCGGCAAGGCCATCGCCCTGGCTTCGCCCCGGAGGGGGCGGCTGTCGCCCTTTGTGGCACCAACGATGCCACCCTGAAGGAAATCTTGCTGAAATTGAGAAGCTGGGAGTGAAAGCCCTGGCCCAGAAGGTGGACGTCTCCAAGCCCGCCGATGTAGAGGTCTTTGCCAAGGCTGTCCTGGACAGTTTCGGTAAGGTCGATATCCTCGTCAATAACGCCGAGATCACCAAAGATAACTTGCTGGTCCGTATGAGTGAACAGGATTGGGATGACGTGTTGGCCATCAACTTGAAGGGTACTTTCCTCATGACCAAGTCATTCGTGAAGTTCATGATGAAGGCCCGGACCGGGACGGATCATCAACATCACTTCCGTCATCGGTATTAGAGGTCAAGCGGGGCAAGCCAACTATGCGGCTAGCAAGGCGGGCATCATCGGCTTGACAAAAACGACCGCGCGGGAATTCGCCAGTCGGAACGTCACCTGTAACGCAGTGGCACCGGGTTTCATCCAGACCGACATGACCAAGGCCTTGGGCGAAAAAGCGGCCGAGGAACTCAAGGTTCAGATCCCCTTGGGCTTCTTGGGCGAAACAATTTCGGCGGCTGATTTGCCTGCGCATAAAGCCTCAGCCACGAATTCAACATCGCGCGTTGCCGAATTGATCTGACAACAGAGGGGTTGGCGCTAACAAAATCCATCTTGGTCGCCCAAGCTTCGCGAAGATTAGGTTAAGGCGGGGCAGGTTAAGGTTATATTAAAGTTTAGGCTGCCCAACGCTTTTGATCGGCACACAAACCGCATCGGTGGCCGCGTCACGGCTTCGCAGATCGCTGCCGCATCGGCCGCATCGTTCTTGCCACACTTCACGTAGGCTTTGACATAGCTCGGCGGCATGAGCCACGTGTCATGCCCTAGCATCTTGAGTTCGCGTGCCCATTGGTGCGCCGTTGCGCACGCTTCCATGCCGACGACACAAGGCAATAATCGCATCAACGCTGGGCGCTGGCGCAGGGTTTTGGAGCCGTGACGGCGGCAGACGGCGTCAAAACCCAACAGCCGCTCGAATACATACAAGAGACCGGCGTGAACCTTCCACAAGCTAGCTGCTCGGCCGGCCTTGGGCCAGGAAATTGTAGCTTAGAGAGCAGCCCCAGAGTCCGATGCGGGTCAAAAACGGCCCTGACGAACCTGAAGCGGGACTTCCGAAATACTGCGGAAAGCAGACATCCTCGGTGCCCGTCAGCATGTCTCTGAGGTGCCAAGAGGGGAAGTCTCATCTTGACGAGCTGTCCGAAAGAAGAGCCCCCCGGGGATAGCTCTCAATCTCGAACCCGATCGTGGACAACGCCGCTGTCAATGCTGGCTTTCATTTGACGCGACCATTGCCGGCTTTATTTCGATAGCTGACTTTTCGGGTTGAGATTCTTGATATGACCACTCTCGGTTCCGGCCGTCGGATCGATGACACAGTTGATGAGCGCAGGCGCGCCCGCTTTGAGTGACTCGGTTACTGCCTTCATAAGGCTGGCTGTGTCGGTTACGTGATGCCCAGTGCCGCCAAAGGCTTCGATCAGCCTGTCATAGCGCGCATTCCTGACGAAGCCCATCGGTGAGGGCGGGACACCGGGTGGATCGCCGTGATAAATGCCACCATTGTTGAAAACAACAATCACGATTGGCAGATGAAAGCGGCAGATGGTCTCGATTTCCATGCCGCTGAAGCCGAAGGCGGAGTCGCCTTCGATGGCGATGACAGGTTTGCCGCTTACCACAGCGGCCCCGATCGCGTATCCCATGCCGATGCCCATGACACCCCACGTTCCGGAGTCAAGACGTTTGCGCGGCTCATACATGTCAATGATGTTGCGCGCGAAATCCAGCGTGTTCGCGCCTTCATTCACGACATAGAGTTCGGGGTGTCCGGCAATCGCATCGCGGACAGCATGCAATGCGCTGGAGAAATTCATCGGGCTTGGATCGGCCTTCAGGCGCGCGGCCATCCGTACCACGTTCTTCTCCTTGTGATTAGCCATCGCCGCGAGCCACTCGGCACTTGGCTTGATCTGTCCAGGTTTTAGCGCTGCCAGCAAAGCGGACATCGCCGATTTGATATCGCCGACCACGGGGGCGGCGATCGGTCGGTTGCTGTCGATCTCCGTCGGCGCGATATCGAGTTGTACGTAGCGCGTGGTTGGTGACCACAGAGGCGGATTGCCATGTGAAAGAAGCCAATTAAGGCGCGCGCCGATCAGCATGACGACATCGGCCTGGCCGATGGCAAAGGAGCGGGCGGCCGCCGCGCATTGCGGATGATCATCCGGCAGCAGCCCCTTTGCCATCGACATCGGCAGAAAGGGGATGCCAGTCGTTTCAATAAACGACCGTATTTCCTGGTCGGCCTGGGCGTAGGCCGCACCTTTGCCAAGAATCACGAGGGGTCGCCGGGCCGTAGCTAACAGGTCGATCGCGCGTGAGACCGATTCCTGCGAAGGACGCTGACTAGGCGCTGGATCGACGACCTTCACGAGGGAATCGTGGCCGGTTTGCGCATCGATTTCCGTACTCAGCGACACCGCCGTCAGATCCAGGTAAACGCCGCCGGGTCGCCCTGAAACAGCGGCATGGATCGCTCGCGCTATTCCGATGCCGATGTCCTGCGGGCGCTCGACGCGGAAGGCAGCCTTGGCGAATGGCTTGGCCGCGTTCAGCTGGTCAAGTTCTTCGTAGTCGCCCTGTTCAAGGTCAACGATGGCCCGGTTGCTCGATCCGCTGATCAGGATCATCGGAAAGCAGTTGGTCGTTGCGTTAGCCAGCGCCAGCAAACCGTTCAAGAAACCTGGAGCGGAGACGGTGAGACAGATCCCGGGCTTCTGGGTCAGAAATCCGGAGATGGCGGCCGCGTTACCCGCGCTTTGTTCATGGCGAAACCCGAAGTAGCGAAGTCCCTCGGCTTGCGCCAGGCGTGCCAAATCGGTGATCGGGATGCCGGCGACCCCGAAGATCGTGTCGATTCCATTGAGCTTGAGGGCATCCACGACCAGGTGGAACCCGTCGGTCATCGCTTCAGTCTTCGCGAGCGCATCCATTTTATTGTCCTCGTTTAACGTCGATCAGCCGGGTGGTCGCGATCAGATCACGCCCTTCTTGTGCAACTCGGCGATCTGGTTCGCCGAATAGCCAAGGTGAGTGAGAACTTCCTGGTTGTGCTCACCCAACAGCGGTGCGCCGGTGATCTTCGGTGTGAAAGCAGAGAATTTCATCGGGCAGCCCACGGTCAGGTACTTGCCTCGCAACTTCTCCTCGACTTCGACGATCGAGCCATTCTCGCGCAGGGACGGATCTGCGGCGATTTCTTTCATCGACAAGACGGGACCGACTGGCACATCAGCTTTGCGTAACGCAGCGACAGCCTGGTATTTGTCCTTATCGGCCAGCCATTTTTCGATCTCGTCGAACACGTCCATGATATGCTGTCCGCGGGCCTCAGGAGTGGCGAACAGCGGGTCGGTCTTCCACTGCGGCTTGCCAATGGCGTCGCACAGTTTCTGCCAGCCCCAGGCCTGCAGGATGACATAGATATAGTCGTTCGGATCCGTCTTCCAGTTCCTGCACTTGAGCACCCAGCCGGCGCTGCCACCGCCGCTGGAATTGCCGCTGCGCGGCACCGTATCTCCGAATGTGCCGTTCGGGTACTGCGGGTATTCCTTGAGCACCCCGGTATTGGCCAGGCGCTCCTGGTCGCGCAGCTTGACGCGGCAGAGATTCAGCACGGCGTCCTGCATCGATTGAAAGACCTTCTGGCCTTCGCCGGTCTTTTCCCGGTGGATCAGCGCGGCGAGAAGGCCGATCAGCAGGTGCATCCCGCTGTTGCTGTCACCCAGCGCCGCGCCGCTGATTGTCGGCGGGCCATCGGGAAAGCCCGTCGTCGAGGCGGAGCCGCCGGCGCATTGCGCGACGTCCTCATAGACCTTTAGGCTCGCAAAGGGCGAGTTCTCCGGGAAACCCTTGACCGTGCCGTATATCACGCGAGGGTTCATCGCGTGGATCTGCTCCCAACCGAACCCCATCCGCTCGACCGCGCCGGGCGCGAAGTTCTCAACGAAGATATCGGCCTCGTTGATCAACTGCGTGAGGATTTTTTTGCCCTCCGGTGTCTTCGTGTTCAGCTCCAGAGATTTTTTGTTGCTATTCAGCATTGTAAAGTAGAGCCCATCCAGATCGGGATAATCTCGTAGCTGGCCGCGGGTCACGTCACCCTTGCCCGGCATTTCGACCTTCAGCACATCCGCGCCGAACCATGCCAGCATCTGCGTGCAGGAGGGCCCGGCCTGGACTCCGGTGAAATCGACAACTTTAATTCCTTCGAGAGGTAAGCTCATGATCGTGCCTTCCATAAGTTGACTATATTGTTCGCTGTTTGGCCGTGGTCAGACTGCCGTCTCTGACTGCTGACGCAGTTGTTTTGTTGGTATGGTGCTGATTGGAGGCTGGCCGCAAAACAAAGACGACGATGACAACAGCAACCAGATCGACGCCGGCAGCCAAAAGAAGAACATCGTTCCAGTTTCCCGTCATCTTCGCGGCGAGCGCGCCGAGCGGAACAAGAAAGGCGGCGGCGCCTTTCGCTGTGTAGAGCATCGATGTGTTAGTGGTCGCGTACTTCGTCCCGAACAGATCCGTGCACATGGAAGGGAACAGGCTGAAGATATTTCCCCAGCAAAAGAAAACCATGCCGGTAAACAGAACAAATCCCCAAGGGTGCGCCCCCAACAGATAGAGCGAGTAATAACTCGCCGCACCCAGGGCAAACGATATCGCCATCGTCTGCCACAAACCGATATGATCTGAAATCCAACCGAACAGCGGGCGCGCGACGCCGTTCATTACGTTGGAGAACACCAGAGCGATCGAGAGCGTCGAGGCGGTCAGGAATATGACCACGGCGGAGACATGATACGATTCTGCGATTTGCGCGAGAGACGCTGTTACGACCAGTCCGCCCGAGCACATGAGCAGGTCCAGTAGATACAGGATCCAAAACACCTTGCTCTTCAGAACTTCTGGGGCCGTATAGCTCCGGCTTGTCTGTTGTGTTTTAAGCTTGACGCTCGCCGTGGCCTCGCCAGGTTCGGGATTGCGGATAAATTGAGACAGCACGAGGACCACTGCACCCTGAAGCAAACCGAACCAGAAGAACGCCGATGCGTAGCCGGTCGATTCGATGACCATGCGAATTGGGATGATGGTCAGAGCTGCCCCGGCTCCAAAGCCACCGGCCACGCAACCAACTGCGAGGCCACGATGATCAGAGAACCACTTCACTGCCGTGCCAACTGCCGCGCAGTAGATTGCGCCCGATCCGAAGCCGGACAGCGCACCGCCGATATACAAGGCCACCAGCGAATTGGCATAGGAATTAATGATCCAACCGACACTGATCAGGATTCCCCCGACACCCATCACAATTCGCGGCCCGAGGTGAGGACCGAGCCGGTCGGCTATCCAGCCGTTGAGCGGGGTCCCCCAAGTCTCAAGCGCCACGAAAATCGTGAAGGCTATCTGGATATCGGAAACCGCCCAGCCATGGGCTTTTTGCAAAGGAAGGACAAAGACGGACCAGCCATACTGGAAGTTGGCGATCATGATCATACAGAGCACGCAGAAGATCAGATATCGCCATCGCGCACTGGCGGGGGCCGCGGTACTGAAGTGCGCCGCGATTATTGTCGAACTCATGGGCGTGCTCCAGTGGGTCTCGACTACAAGTTTGAATTACCCAACCAGGATGACGGTAAGCTTGCCCGATTTGGCTGGGTAGGTTCGGAAATTACCTACGGCGCGTTGCAGACCAACAAGGTCCGCGTTGGATCAAAAGCTGACCTGATCGTTCCGACGTTCAACTTCCGGTTCGCCTCCGGAACCGGACATCGAGTGCTGCGCAAGACCCGACGGTCGGCGTCTATTGCCCATGCCGCGTGGGCCTCATATCTGCGGGCTCGGCAACAGGCTCAATCAGGAGATTTTTCATGGCCAAGCTCGACGGCAAGATCGCTCTTATCAGCGGGGGCACCACCGGTATCGGTGCGGAGACCGCGAAACTCTTTCGATCGGAAGGCGCGACGGTCGTCGTCACCGGCTCCAGCGCACGCTCGGTGGAAGCCGCCAAAGCGGCGCTGCCTGGCATCGAGATATTGGTCTCGGACGCCGGCAACGTGGCCGCCACCAAGATCCTTGTCGATCAGGTAAAGGCCAAACACGGCCGCATCGACGTCCTGTTCGTCAACGCCGGCATCGCCAAGTTCGCGCCGATCGCGCAGGTCGATGAGGCCTTTTACGACAGCCAGTTCAACATCAACGTCAAGGGCGCATTCTTCCTGCTCAAACACGCGATCCCGATCATTCCGGACGGTGGCGCGATCATCCTGACGGCTTCCGTGGCCGGCGCGGCCGGCGGTCTCGGCGGCAGCACCATCTACGGCTCAACCAAGGCGGCGCTGCGCTCGTTCGGTCGCACATTCGCCAAGGAACTGACGCCGCGCGGCATCCGCGTCAATACGATCAGCCCTGGCCCGATCGTCACCCCCATCCTGGACAAGAACGGTTTCACGCCGGCCCAGAAGGACGCTTTCATCGAGGGAGCAAAAACCCGCATTCCGCTGGGGCGCACCGGCACCGCCGCCGAAGTTGCCGCAGCAGCCCTCTACCTCGCCGCCGATGCCACCTACACCACCGGCGCCGAACTGTTCGTCGATGGCGGCTTGATTGATCTATAGGGGATATAGGCCATCAGGGCCGCTGATCCGATTGCCGTCGTTCTGATTCCATCAGAACCGGCTAATCACATTCCTTTTCCGTAGGGAGGATCCTTGGGCAGGATGCTTTGGCTTGAGGTGTGCGCGGCTCGGGCCGAGCTTGGCAGGTGCATGGTGTCGTTTTCGGCATCGCCCTTGCCGAAGGGCGGATCCCTCGGGGCGAGGTCGTTGTTTGAGTTATACGCAGGCCCGGCCGAGTTTGGCTCATGCATGGTGTCGTTGCTGACGTCGCCCTTTCCATAAGGAGGGTCTCGCGGCGAAAGGCCGTTTTGCGCGATCGCGCCTGCCGCAAACACTGAAGTAAAAGCCGCAACCAAAAGAAATTTCTTCACGATCTTCTCCGTGGTCTTTCGTCGCGCAGGGCGTGGCAACGAAGAATAATGACTTATGTTCCTATCACCATTTCAAGGGCGGCGGAGCCTGCTGTTTTGTTGCTCTTTGTTTCAAGGCCCGCGTATTTGCGGCGAGGCGAGGGCCCGCGTACTTGCGTCACGGCAGCCTTAAGCGCTGAATATCTCGAACGTCGTCCGCCCAGGGCGAGAGGATACCTCAAGCTTCGCGTTGAGTTTTCGTACAAAGGTTTTCACGATTTTCATTCCGAAGCCCTTGCTCTGATCGACGTCAAAGCCTTCCGGCAATCCGCGGCCGTCGTCTGAAATTTCCAGACGCCATCCGCTTGCGGTCCGTTTGAAGTCCACGGTGACGTTTCCCTTTGCGCCAGCCGGGTAGGCGTATTTGAAACTGTTGGTGACGAGCTCGGCCACCACAAGCCCCAACCCGCTTGCCACGTCGGAGCGGACCTTGGTCGGTTCGACAACGACATTGAGCGCGGTGATTTGAGCCGGGGCCGTTTGCTTGAGACTTTCGCACAGCCGGCGCAGAAACGCGTCCATCTCTATTTCTTCCATGCTGCCGGTGAGATGGAGTTGTCTGTGGACGGTCGCGATGGCGAGCACCCGGGCGCTCGCCATGTCAAGCTGTGTTCTGGTTTCCTCGCTCGAGGCGCTTCGGCTTTGCAGCGCCAGGATCGATTGCACAAGCTGGAGCGAGTTCATGAGCCGATGATCGCTTTCGCGCATCAACGTCTCCTTTTCGCTGAGCATCTCTTCGGCTTGTAGCCTGGCAACATGTTCGGTGGCGTTGATCCGGCGCAATTCCAGAAGCTTCATCACCTGATTGGCCATCAGGCGCAGGAAGGCCTTTTGCGTCTCGTCAAGTCCGCGGGGCTTGTAATCGAGGACGCAAACCGTGCCGAGCGGAAAGCCCTCTGGCGTTTCCAGGAGCGCACCCGCATAAAAGCGAAGATGCGGGTCGCCCACCACCAGTGCGTTATCGCAGAAGCGATGATCGAGCGTCGTATCCGGGACGATGAACAGGTCGGGCTGCAAAATCGCATGCGCGCAAATCGAACTGTCGATTGGCGTCTCGCGGACGCCCAATCCGACTTCGGCCTTGAACCATTGGCGGCCCTGGTCGATCAGGTTGATGACGGCGATCGGAGTTCCGCAGACCGCAGAAGCGACTTTCACGACTTCATCGAAGTCGGCTTCGCGGGGCGTGTCGAGAATGCTGTAGCGCCGAAGGGCGCCGAGGCGAAACTCTTCGGCGTGATGCAGTTCCGCTTTCACTGACCTTCTTTCGACCTGTCCACAGTCACCGTACACCGTCGGCATATGGTGTCCATTTGTTATTTCGAGCGACATATCAACGCGCCATGGAACCAAACTCGGCTCGCGTTACTTAGCGCGGTTGGAGGGACAAAAAAGCGTTGGCTTATTCCGAGACAAAGCGGCCCGTCGTCCTGATCGTGGAAGATGAGTATCTGATCCGCATGGACGCCGCCGATATGATCGCGTCTGCCGGGTTTGATGTCGTAGAGGCCAGGAACGCCGACGAAGCTATCGCCATCCTGGAGCGCCGCCTTGATATTTCGGTGGTCTTTACCGACGTCCAGATGCCGGGTTCCATGGACGGTCTGAAACTGGCGGCTGCCGTCAGAGGCCGCTGGCCGCCGATCAAGATCGTGGCGACCTCCGGCCTCAACATCGGCGAAGATGAACTGCCGAGCGGCAGTCACTTCCTGCGGAAGCCGTATAACCCCGCCCAAGTCGTGGGAACGCTTCGCCAGCTGACTGGAGGCTGACGGTGCGGCGGCCATGGCGTCAGGCTAACGCGAGAACTTGCCGGCCCGATGGCCAAAAACAAATCCGCCGGCCTTTTGGGCCGGCGGATCGTTTGTGTCATCTGGAACTGGGGATCAGGGGATGAACCGGCCAAACCCGAAGTTGAACAGGTCGAACAGATCGGAGATCGCCGGGCTGTTCACCGGAACATAGGGGTTGTTCGGGTAGGTGATCGGATTCGGGAAGTTGTCCCGGCTGCGATTGGTGATCGGTCGCAGGTTCCAGTTTCGCTCGATGAATTTGACGATCGAAACGTGATCGGCATAGTTGTGCGAGATGTGGCCCGATGTGACGTAAGGCGAGACCACGATCAGCGGTATACGCGTGCCGTCGCCGAAGAAGTCGAGCGGCTGCACGTAGCCTGAGTCGTAGTAACCGCCACCTTCATCGAAGGTGATGAAGATCGCCGTATCCCTGGCGTAGGGCGAAGCCTGCACCTGGTCGACGATCTTCTTCACGAAGCCTTCGAACAGGTTGAGCTTCGACGAGGACGGGTGACCGTCGACGTATCCGCTCGGCTTGACGACGGAGACCGCGGGCAGCGTGTGGTCGGCGATGTCGTCATACAGGTTCAGCGTGTCCTGGATGTGCGCCAGCACCTGTTCCGGATGCGACATGATCGACGTGTCGTACTGGAACGGGTTGCAGATGTTGCAGTACTCGTCGGCGCCCGGTCCGGCGGAAGCCCAGTTGAGCTGATAGGGGTCGTTGACGTAGTTATTCCACTGGTCGCCGTAATACTTCCACGAGATGTTTTTCTCGTTCAGGCTGTCACCGATGCTCTTCACCGACGAAGGCGGAATGGTGAAGGGCGTGTTCGACGGGTTCTGGTCGAGGTCGGCGCGGTTGCCGTTGCCGAAGTAACCCGGATTGTAGTTGTTCAACAGATAGTAGTGGCCGGATTGGCAGTTCGGGTTGATCCGCATCGTCTTCAGATAGGACGTGACCGGGCCAACGCCGGGCTGGGTAGTATCCGAGCAGTTCGAGTACGAACCGCCGCCGGAGACCGGGGCTGCGCTGAAGGGCGGTGGGAAGCCGGCGTTGAAGGAGTTGCCGTAGCCGTCCTCGGTGTACCAGTTGTTGGTGCCCGGCGCCGGATTCGGATTTTCGATCTCGTTGACCGTGCCCGCGTCCGGATTGGGGGCGTTGTTGAAAGGCGCCGTGAAAACCTGCACGCCGTTCGGCGGCGGCAGCGGGTGACCGTTGCCGTCGGAGTACCAGAGCATGTCGCCGTGGCCGAACATGATGTGGTTGGCGCCGGTGCCGCCGTTGACCGACTGGTGGAAGTTGTCGCTCATCGCATACTTCTGCACCAGGCTCGTGAAGTAGGGCACGTCACCCTTCTGCACGTTGTAGAAGCCGAGTGCGGTCGAACCTTCGCCCGTGCTCGCGTTGGTGAAAGGTGAGGGCGGTGCCGCACCGTTGGTGCCGGCGCCGACGGTCACTTCGACCCAGGCAAACAGGTTGGCGCCGCAGCCCGACGGATTGTCACGGCTGGCGGCCGAGGTGTTGCAGTTCAGCTGCTGCCACATCTGGTAGAAACGATGCACCGGGCTCTGCGTATAGGAGTTGTAAGGCAGGGTGGACCCGGTGAGCTGGAAAGGACCTGCCGGCAGCGCATTCACGTTGGTGATACGTGCGTCCGGTTGGCCCTTTTGCAGGCTCGGATCTTGCGCTTGATAGGCGCCCGTCAGAAGGAATTGGTAGTAGTCGGGCGACAGTCCGCTTTCGGTTTGCTGGGCCAACGACAGCGTCACCAGGCACTGGGTGAAGTCATGGTCGGTGCAGGTCTTGGCGCCGCCGACGATCGGCGGCGGCAGTGTGGGGAATGCCGCCTGGTTCGGCGGGCTTAGCAGGAAACTGTCCGCAGGACCGGTATCCTGCGCCGAGTTCTGTTGAGCTGCCTTGAAGTTCGGGCCCGGAATGGCGTTCTTGTTCGTGTCGAGCTTGACGATCCCCTTGGAGAGAAGATTGTCGACGGTCTCGCCGGGACGGTTCGGCACGTAAGTGGCGAACACGTGATCGAAGCTGCGGTTTTCGCCGATGATGACGATGACGTGCTTGATCGGCGTGATGGCCTGGTTGTCACCAGGGAACGGGATTCCGGGAAATCCGGGGAAGGGGAATCCGATCGGGAAAATCGGCAGGGGAAGGCCTGGGAAGAACGGCTCCGCGAGGACCGGGGTCGCAATGAACTGGCCCAACGCCAGCGCGCTGAGGAAAAGGCGGCAACTTTGCAGCCAACGTGACTTATGCTTGTCGCGCATTAAAGCTCTCCTTGGTTATGCTGGTGGAATCGTCGTGGTGAAATCGCAGGGTCGAAATCGTGGTGTCGAGATCGCAGTGCGTGTGCGGTACGACGCTGATCTGGCCCGTCATGCCGCAGTCCTCATGCGCGAGGACATGGCGGTCGTGGACGAACAAGCCTCTGATGTTGGGATGACGATGTTGGGATCGCGAAAATTCATGCGCAGCCGCACCTGGCAATAGGCGGCCGTCCGCTGCGGCGGCGCCAATCACGGCGCCAGCCCGCACGTTCCGACCACGTCACATAAAAATTTTGGTTAGCGATGGAATATGTTGTTCGACATCAGTGTCGCGAACCTACCCGCGCGTTGTTGCGGTAATCTGGCAGCTTTCTAACAGGCGAATGACAGTTCTTTGCGGGCGCTCCGACATTGCGCGCGGCATTACGTTCAAACCTGCTGATCGATCAATCGGATGGAGGGCCGACACCGGCGACCACGTCGTCAGGTCGCGGCGGATATTTTTGAAAAACTTTTCCGCCGGTTTTTTTCAGAGAGCTTCGAGGCGGAATGCAAAATCGTCGGCTTCCGACGGGCGCGAGTAATTACCAATCGCTGCAGTGCACCAGACGTCATTGGTGTCACGCTTGGGTGTGCCGCGTGGTTACACAACCGCAAGCTGGCTGAATTTAACACGCGTGAACCGTAACTGAACGTTCGTTCATAATTCTCATGTTGGCGACAATGGCCGTGCTTGTTATTCTCTTTTTCGTGCCTGCATTAGCATGCACCAAGAGGGCGAGAGGGATTCCATGAAAAACTTTTCTTATGCGCTGGCCGCGCTGGCCGCTATCGCGTTTGCAATGCCGTCTATCGCAACCGCCAAGGAAAAGATGATGCATCATCACATGCATCATCACATGCACCACCACCACCATATGCATCATCATATGCACCACCACATGATGAAGAAGCCGATGGCTGAAAAGAAGATGTAACAGGAAATGGCCCCTTCACCGGGGCCATTTTTTTATCCGTTTTTTATCCGCTTTTTTTCCTTGGACGGGCTGCACAGGGAAATCGCTGATAGCAATTCTCGGATGGGCTAGCTCGGATCGTCCTTTGCCACGTGGCGCCACTTCACCACGTTCTCGTTCCGGGCGCCCGTCGAATTCGTGTGCTGCTCGCCGTATCGCCGTTGTTTACGCTGCCGCTGGATGCGCCCCAGCCACCGACCGCGCCCCAGAGATCGGTCTGGTTCGGCAGGTGATAGGTGTCGTTGCCGGGGTTTCCCTTTCCGAACGGCGGATCCCGTGGGCTTGGATCATAGCTTTGGGCAATCGCACCCGTGACAAACGCAGAGCTCAAAGCAGCAGCCAGAAGTAGCTTTTTCAAAATCGCCTCCGTGATTTCGCGCCTCACAAGAATCGACTTCCATGTGAAGGCGCGTTTTCCTGTCGTCGTCCCCCATGTGTGGTTTTGTTCGCAAAGCTTCAAGGCGGCCTATACCAAGGGGTAGGGTCGCTCTCAGAATGGTGAAGCGGTAAACCCGAGCGGCTGCGTCACGTCGTAGGAAGCCTTGGTGAGCGGCACCGCATAGCTGACATTGAGCGGGCCGAACGGTGAGGCCCAGGTCAGGCCTGCACCGACCGAAGAGCGCAGCACGTTGGCGTTGGCGAGTTGCAGCGATTGGGTTGAGCCGGGAAACGTCGTCGGCCCGTTGTAGCGGAACACGCTGCCGGCATCGACAAAGGCAATCGCTTTCAGTCCATATTCCGACGGCACGCCCGGAATATTGCTCTGGAGTTCGGCCGTCGTCGCCCAGTACATGCTGCCGCCGACATTATCCATGGTGGTGCCGGGCGTGAGATCGCGCGGGCCGAAACCATTCGGCGCAAAGCCGCGCACCATCTGTGGGACCGCCGAAGAAGTTGTCGATCAGCGGAACCTGGGCTCCGCCCCAGCCGGTGATGTAGCCGCCTTGCGCGCGCGCCAGCGCCACCACGTCGTCGTTGAGCGCGTGGTAGTATTTGAAATCTTCCGTCGTGCGCAGGAAGCGGACATCGCCGCCCAACCCCGCAAGATCCTGGCGCAGTTGCGAGGAGAATCCTTCGGTCGGCGCCTTGGGATTATCGAGCGTCGAATAGGTCGCGGTATCGCCCACCGCCGACACCCATTGCGGCCCGGTGGCGGCCGCCTGCTGCACCACGATCGAGGGCGGGGCGGCGAGCGAAGCGGGATCCAGCGTCACCTCCTGCCGCGAGATCGAATAGCGGAATTGCATGCCGAGCTGTTCGGAGATCGGCGTGCCGACCAGCATGGTCGCGCCGTAATTCACCGTGCCGTAGGACTGATAGGGGCTGGAGTCGGTCTCCTTAGCGGAGAGGTCGATGCCGGCCGACGCGCGGTTGCCGAAGAAGCCGGGATCGGTGGCCGTCACATCGAAGCCGCGGGCATATTCGCCGTAATTAAAGGACGAGGTCAGCGCCACGCCGGCGCCGGCGAAATTCCGGTCGCCGAGTTTGACTTCCGCGAGCCAGCCCTCGGTGGTCGAATAGCCGCCGGCGACGCTGAAATCGCCGGTGTCTTTTTCCTGCAGCTCGACGTCGAGAACGACGCGGTCCGGCGTCGAGCCTGGTTTCGCCGTGATCTTGACGGTCTTGAAGTAATCGAGATTCTTCAGCCGCCGCTCGGCGCGATCGATCAGGCCCTTGTTGAAGGCGTCACCTTCGCCGATATCGAATTCGCGGCGGATCACGTACCCTCGCGTGCGGGTGTTGCCTCTGATATCGATGCGCTCGACATAGGCGCGCGGGCCCTGATCGACGGTAAAGGCAACGCCGATGCGGCGAGTGGCCGCCTCACGCGTGGTGCGCGACTGTACCCGCGCAAAGGGATAGCCTGACTTTGCGAGCTCCACTGAGATCCTGTCGTTGTTCTTGTCGAGGGCTGCAGCATCGAACAGCGCGCCGGGTCGCACGGACAGCAGGCGGCGCAGTTTATCCGGATCGAGGCCCTCGACATGAGAAGTCGATGGCGACGTCGCCGAAATGATAGATCGGGCCCTCGTCGATGGTGTAGGTCAGCGTGAAGCCCTTTGCCGCGGGATCGTATTCGGCATTGGCGGCAGGCACGTTGGCGTCGGCATAGCCCTTGTTGCGGTAGTAAGCGCGTAGCAATTCGCGGTCGGCGTTGACCATGTCGGGATCGTAGACGCCGCCGCCGGTCAGAAAACTCAGCATGTTGTTCGCGGAGGTCCTGATCACAGCGGCGAGCTGCCGCTTGCCGAACGCGGTGTTGCCGGTGAAGACGATCTCTTTGACCGGCGTCTTGTCGCCTTCGGTCACTTCGAACACGAGATCGACGCGGTCGTTGCCGCGCTCGATGACGACAGGCTTCACGCTGACATCGTCGCGGCCGACATGCTTATAAGCCTCCACGATGTGGTTGACGTCGGATTGCACGACGGCGCGCTGGAGGCTGCCGCGAGGTTTGGATTCGATCACCGGCGTCAGGTCAGTGTCTTTCACCCGCTTGTTGCCTTCGAAAATCACTTTATCCAGCACCGGCGCCTCGTGCAGATGCACGGTCAGTTTGTCGGCGGAGCGTTCGACGATGATCTTGTCGAACAAGCGTGTTCCGATCAGCGCTTTGAGCCCCGCATCGCGCGCGGCTTCATCGAAGTGGCCGTTGGCGTCGCTTTTGAAATAAGAGCGTACGGTGGTGGCGTCGACGCGCTTGTTGCCGTCAACGACGATGGTCTCGTCGCCTGCTGAAGCGGCCGTGGACAACGCCGCGCTTAATATCAGACCCAACGCGATACCTGGTCTCATTGCGCTTTGTCTCGTCTCATCCCG
The DNA here is from genome assembly GCA_963752265.1 of uncultured Alphaproteobacteria bacterium. Lineage (GTDB taxonomy): Bacteria > Pseudomonadota > Alphaproteobacteria > Rhizobiales > Xanthobacteraceae > Bradyrhizobium. The sequence continues at coordinate 11,342 of CAVVZW010000172.1, read as the reverse complement.
CGCCCTTTGCCCATTTCAATCGAAACGGGACCAGCGGGCGAAACAATGTCTGAGGCGGGGAGAGATGATGCCTTAAACGTCAACGCTCGCCACAATTTCGACGCGAGCGGTGCAACGTCATCCAGAAAAGGTCCTTATGCCGGCCCAAATGTTTTCTAGGGTGTTGCCGAAATGGCGCTTGCTTCGTCGATACATGCGAGCGCTTGAGGGAGCATCACATGCGTTGCGTAGCCTTGATTCTTGCTTTCCTGTTGACCATCCAGCCTTCATTCGCCGTCTCCACGCAGGAGATCGATCCGCGCGCCTCGCTCGGCGTGGTTCAGCAGTGGATCTACAACTATCGCGCCAAGCCGGACTATGCGCACATCCCGGCTGCGGTGCGCGTGCTGTTTCATGCGCAGACCTTCAAGGAGCCGGAGAATGCCGGCATCTATCTCGGCTTCATCGCGGGCGCGATCGCCTCCAACCCCGGACACGCCGAGGCGCTGGTCAACAGCTTCTTTCCGGTGCCGGCGGAAGACGAATGGGTGATCGTGCGCGCCATCGCGTTTTCTGGCGTGCCCGACTGGCGCAATCTGTTGCGTAAAGTGGCGCCGAAAATGCCGGGGCGGCAGGTGATGATCGATGCTTACCTGGCCGGCACGCTGCCGACGCTGACCGACATTCCGCTGGAGGAAAAGCAGCCCGGCACGATGGACAAGCTCAAGAATACGTTCACGACGAACCCGTTTTCCAAGGACAAGGACGCCAGGAAGATCAAGTTGCAGCAGACCTTCGCCGGCAATCAGGATCTGCTCGATACGCTGTGGGGCTATTACTTCGCGACCGGTTCGTTCCGCCCCATTTTGCGCATCATGGCGATGCTGCCCTGGAGCAAGAGCCGCGACACCGTCGACAAGCTCACCGTCGGCAGCATGGCGCGCTATACGCTTGCGAGCTACGCGGTGCGCGATGCGGCTTTACGCGAATATCTCCGCAGCGAACTCAAGGTGCAACCCGACAATGTGAAGGTGCCCTTGACGGAAGTGGTCGAAGCCGCCGACACGGTTCAACTCGGCGCGGTGCGCAAGGATGCGCTTGCCGCGGTCGACGAGCTGAAAGCAAGGGGTTCGGACTTCGCGCCGCAATCTCGATTTCTGGGGCCAGGTCGGCGTCGGCGCGGTCGCGCTCGGCTGCGTCTCGGCGGCAGCGTTAGGTGCGGTCGCGGTCGGGATCCCCTGCGTGATCGGCGGCTCCGCCGGTCAAGGCCTGCTCTCGTTCTGGGAAAAGCAACAGCAGTAGGGGACGGGCGACGCCTTTCGCATCCGTCATTGCGAGGGTCAGCGAAGCAATCAAGTTCTTCATGCCGCTTCCGTCATCAGCTTCTTAGCGGCCTGCGTCAGCAGACCAGATCGCGTGAAGCCGTGAGCTTCGGCGTATCTGTCGATTTGATCCAGCACGTCCTCGGGGAATGTGACGTTGACGCGGATCGCCTTCGGTTGTTCGGTTTTGACGGAAACAAGGATTGCCACGCCGGTGCGGTTGTCCGGATCGGCCATGATGTCTTCAAGCGCGGAGGGTTCGGGAATAGCCTCGCCATCCTCGATCATGCCTTCGATGTGAAGAGCGAGCGCCTCCTCGGCCATCGCGCGTGCGTCATCGAGACTGGTGCCGGCGGTGACAACACCCGGAAGATCGGGGAACGAAACGCCAAAGTCGCTGTCGGCGTCCTTATGGATAAGACCAATGTAGTTGCGCATGGTGCTTACCTCAGCTTCAGGCCCGCTTGCTTTTCGATACTCTTCAGTGTCCCGATCGGAATATCCCGTTTGGGATGAGGAACGGTGACACGGCCCTCCTTCTTTGGATGCTTGAGTTGAATGTGGCTGCCCTTTTGGGCCACTTGAACCCAACCATCCCTTTGAAGAGCCGAGAGTATTTCTCGGCTATTCACGGTGTGTATTTATACACACTGAAAGTAAAATGTCAACGCTCACGTAAAATGTCAACGATCGACACCCTCTTTGAATCCCGTCCAAACGCCCGCAGAAATTTTGACCCCGGTAATCCCATGACGAAGGAGGGAGTGACGACGCCCTACGCCGGCGAGGCCAGCGGCTTGCCCTTCTCGACAATGTACGTACTGACGACATGGCTCTTCTTGTCGCCGTTCTTGCCGCCGGCATGCGGCGTGTTCGGCGGGATCACCACGCCCATGCCGGGCTTCAACGCCATCGTCGGCTGTCCCTCGATCGGAAGATCAAAGCCGCCTTCGAGCAGATAGGCGCTTTCGATGCCGGGATGGGTGTGCCGTCCGATCATGATGCCAGGCTCGATCTCGATATCGACGACCAGGGTGACATAGCCCGGTGTCGGGCCGTCGATCTGCGAGAGAATCTTCCGCGTCACGCCCGGCGTGCCGTTGGTTGCCGGCGGCGCCTGGGCCGAAGCGTCGGTGGCGATAAAACCGGTGAGGGAACAGAGCGCGCAGGACGCAACGCTGGCGAAATCTCGGCGTGAGAGCATGGATGACCTCCCTTTATTGTTTGAGTTGTTCTTGTTCGTTCTGGTCTGACCGGCCTTCCTTTGAGGCCGGTTTAGGCCCTTGAAAATTGCCCGAGGGACGCTGCCTTGGCAAGCGGGATAAGTTCGAAATGGCCGCAAGGAGGCCTTGTGGCCTCAGCCTGATCCACCCCACATAAAGCCGGCGGCCGTAAGCATCGAGACTTGACGGCGAGGGGAGCGTTGCACCGAGGAGAACGTGATGGGCTTCATTTCAGTTCTGATCTTTCTGATCATTATTTACGCCTTTGTCTCGATCCGGGTGCTCAAGCAATATGAGCGCGGCGTGGTGTTCTTTCTCGGCAAGTTCAGGGCGTGCGCGGGCCCGGCCTGACGCTGATCTTCGTTCCGTTCCAGAACATGACGCGCGTCTCGCTGCGCACGGTGACCATGCAGATCCCCTCGCAGAAGATCATCACCAAGGACAACGTCTCCATCGATATCGCAGCGGTCGCCTACTACCACATCAGCGATCCGGAGAAATCGGTGATCGCGATCGAGAACGTCTACAGCGCCATCAACCAGATCAGCCAGACGACGGTGCGCAACGTCGTCGGCCGCTTCAGCCTCGATCAGCTGCTCGCCGAGACCGCTAACATCAACGAGCAGATCAAGAACGTCATCGACACCCATACCGAGCCGTGGGGCACGCAGGTCACCGCGGTCGAGATCAAGGACATCACGCTGCCGGACAACATGCAGCGCGCGATGGCCAAGGAAGCCGAGGCCGAGCGCGAACGCCGCGCCAAGATCGTCGCGGCCGAAGGCGAATACCAGGCAGCGATGAAACTCGGCGAAGCGGCCGACATCATCACGCACATCCCGTCGCGCTTCAGCTCCGCACCTTGCAGACCATGGCGGAGATCGCGACCGAGAAGAACTCGACCATCATCTTCCCGGCGCAGTTCATGACCACGGTGCAGGAGGCGCTGGCAATGCTGGGCAAGGATTCGATCGGGAAGTAGGGGACGGTTGTTGTCTCGGCAGGCGCGGTGCTCATCCCTCCCCCTTGCGGGGTCCGAGGCGAGCGAAGCTCGCTCTCGAGGTCGACTGGCGCTAGCCGGTCGGGGTGGGGGTAGAGCGACTACAGTTACAATTTTTGACCACATAGAGACTCCACTTATTAGGTGCTTCGGCGTCTCCGAATATTTGTCCAAAACCGAACTGCTGAGCGTGGGTTTAAGCGATCTTACGTCATCGGCCACCTTTGCTTGAATTGCAGTGTCGGTGCATCAGCTGCGCATTTGCTAAAGTAGTCCGTCCTCCCCGCGTGTGTGCTCTCACGTGGTCTACGGAAACATCTTGCCAATGGAGTGGCTTTTTGCACTTGGGGCAGATTTGTGCAGATTCGCTGTTCCAAAGAATTCGGCGCTGTTCAATAGAGAAGGTACGCTTGTCATCCTTCCGGTCAAATAACGACCAAAGCACCCCCTTCAGTAAGATTCTCCGTCGTTCGCGAGTTGCGCTGCTGTCTGTATCGCCTTGTACGGTGAGAAGATATTCTTGATATAAACGTTGCTGTATCTTTGCCAGCTTCGCCTTTCGAAGTTGGTCACGAAGTTCATCAACCTCCGTTGACAACTTGCGCAGCAGCGAAAATGCGATTGCGTTACGCTTACGGTCGGCAAGTACAAATTTTTCCTTATTCATTTCCCACACTAAAAGAAACAAAGAATAAAACTCTGCGCTGTTTTTGAAGCGCGTCTCTCTTAGGTTAGGAAAGAGGCGTTTCATTATTCGTTATCAGTACGAGAAACTTCATCGACAATTCGATAAAGTGTGTTTCCGTTAATCGTGTCATTTCCGATTGCACGGTCTAACGATGTCTTTTTATTTATTGGGCCTGCTTGCTGTACTGACATCAGTAGTTCAGAAAAAAGCTCAACGCCCTTCATGCGGTCGATTTGGGCCTGCGATAAGATCTTTTCACTCAGCAGATAGCTGTAAAATTTAGTAACCAGCTTTTCTGCGGCTTTTAGGAATGGGCTGTCGTAAAATGCGGCATGTCGTTTTTCGCCGGAAGTTAGCCGTTTACCTGTCGAATTTATGCGAACAAAGAGATCAATGATCTGGGGTAGCTCACCCCTGATTTCTACGGTCTGAATTTTGTAAGCATTTATGGATGCAACGAGACGGGGATGGTATTTTTGAATTGAATTCCAATCGTACCAATCTAGGCCGTCACCCAAATCAAGTCTTGTCTCAAATCGCTCTCGCCGAAAACGCCCCTGACCCATGAACATAAAGATTGTTTCAAGGCGCTGTTTTCCGTCGATAACGTCGTAGATCAACTTCCCCTTGAAATCCCGCTGATAAAGAAAAATGCTCGGCAATGGATATCCATCGACCAGCGACTGAATCAGTCTCCGACGATCCGATAACGTCCACACCGAATTGCGTTGAAATCCAGGGGTTAGGTTTATTTGCTGATTGCGGAACGATAGCAGCAGTTGATCAACGCTGCGCTCTCCAAATTCTGGTCGCAGTTGCGGCTGCGACGCATGTGTAGTGATCACGGGAGCCCCCAAAAAAAGCCTTGTGAACAATTGATTCGAGTTCGCGATATATAGATCAAATCCTACTTAAAGTTGAAGTCTGGATTGGTCGGGGTCTAAAGATGGCCCCGTTGCGATACGATATGTGCTTATCCCAAGTCGACTTCGGCAGCGTTTTTCGAAGCGCGCGGGCTCTTTCGTTCGCCAATTGCTATCTCCGCACCACGTAACCTCGCACCCGACCGGCCACCCTCCCCGCAAGGGGAGGGATAAGCGTCGCGCCTGCGGCACCATCCGACAATCCGCCGACCCAATTAGAACTTGAAACCCCTCTGGCGCGACCAATAGGCTAGGGCGGTTGCCCCGAATCTTTGTCTCGCCCCGGATTTCATGCAGCGATTTCACCAAGCTTTGCCGGTCTGGGTACGCGCCGTCCTCCTGGTCGGCCTGGTGTGCCTGATCGCGGGCGCCGGCCTCGTCGCTTACCGGTATTACGAGCGGCCGATCACGCTCACCGTCGCGGTCGGTTCATTCGACGGCGAGGCGCGGCAGGATCTATATCGGAGCGCTCGGCTCGAAGAAGACGCATGCGCGCCGCCTTGAACGGCTCAAAGCGCAGGGCGTGCCCGATGCCGCACTCGCTCGCATCCACGCGCCGATCGGCCTTGCCATCGGGGCGGTATCGCCGCAGGAAATCGCGGTCTCCATTATGGCGGAAATCACCGCGACGTTGCGCCGAGCCCCCGAGCGCGCCGCCGCCCCGCCGCGCGTCGCGGAGTTGGCCGGATGAAGTTCGGACCGGTCGCGCCCGCTGAAGCCAAGGGCGGCATCGTGGTCCATTCAATTCGCCAGGGCGGCCTCGTGCTCAGAAAAGGCAGATAAGTGTGTGACGCGGATATCGCGGCGCTTCAGGCCGCTGCCTTTTCTGAGCACGAGGCCGCCCTGGCGAATAAATAAGACCACGATGCCGCCCTTGGCTTCAGCAGGCGCGACCGGTCCGAAGGGTCCGGCCAACTACCGCGACGCGCGGCGGGGCGGCGGCGCGCTCCCGGGGGCTCGGCGCCCCCCGCGGTAGATTTCCGCCATACATGGAGAGGACCGCGATTTCCTGCGGCGATACCGCCCCGATGGCAAGGCCGATCGGCGCGTGGATGCGAGCGAGTGCCGCATCGGGCACGCCCTGCGCTTTGAGCCGTTCAAGGCGGCGCGCATGCGTCTTTCTCGAGCCCGAGCGCTCCGATATAGATCCTGCCGCGCCTCGCCGTCGAATGAACCGACCGCGACGGTGAGCGTGATCGGCCGCTCGTAATACCGGTAAGCGACGAGGCCGGCGCCCGCGATCAGGCACACCAGGCCGACCAGGAGGACGGCGCGGACCCAGACCGGCAAAGCTTGGTGAAATCGCTGCATGAAATCCGGGGCGAGACAAAAATTCGGGGCAACCGCCCTAGCCTATTGGTCGCGCCAGAGGGGTTTCAAGTTCTAATTGGGTCGGCGGATTGTCGGATGGTGCCGCAGGCGCGACGCTTATCCCTCCCCTTGCGGGGAGGGTGGCCGGTCGGGTGCGAGGTTACGTGGTGCGGAGATAGCAATTGGCGAACGAAAGAGCCCGCGCGCTTCGAAAACGCTGCCGAAGTCGACTTGGGATAAGCACATAACGTATCGCAACGGCGCCATCTTTAGACCCCGACCAATCCAGACTTCAACTTTAAGTAGGATTTGATCTATATATCGCGAACTCGAATCAATTGTTCACAAGGCTTTTTTTGGGGGCTCCCGTGATCACTACACATGCGTCGCAGCCGCAACTGCGACCAGAATTTGGAGAGCGCAGCGTTGATCAACTGCTGCTATCGTTCCGCAATCAGCAAATAAACCTAACCCCTGGATTTCAACGCAATTCGGTGTGGACGTTATCGGATCGTCGGAGACTGATTCAGTCGCTGGTCGATGGATATCCATTGCCGAGCATTTTTCTTTATCAGCGGGATTTCAAGGGGAAGTTGATCTACGACGTTATCGACGGAAAACAGCGCCTTGAAACAATCTTTATGTTCATGGGTCAGGGGCGTTTTCGGCGAGAGCGATTTGAGACAAGACTTGATTTGGGTGACGGCCTAGATTGGTACGATTGGAATTCAATTCAAAAATACCATCCCCGTCTCGTTGCATCCATAAATGCTTACAAAATTCAGACCGTAGAAATCAGGGGTGAGCTACCCCAGATCATTGATCTCTTTGTTCGCATAAATTCGACAGGTAAACGGCTAACTTCCGGCGAAAAACGACATGCCGCATTTTACGACAGCCCATTCCTAAAAGCCGCAGAAAAGCTGGTTACTAAATTTTACAGCTATCTGCTGAGTGAAAAGATCTTATCGCAGGCCCAAATCGACCGCATGAAGGGCGTTGAGCTTTTTTTCTGAACTACTGATGTCAGTACAGCAAGCAGGCCCAATAAATAAAAAGACATCGTTAGACCGTGCAATCGGAAATGACACGATTAACGGAAACACACTTTATCGAATTGTCGATGAAGTTTCTCGTACGATACGAATAATGAAACGCCTCTTTCCTAACCTAAGAGAGACGCGCTTCAAAAACAGCGCAGAGTTTTATTCTTTGTTTCTTTTAGTGTGGGAAATGAATAAGGAAAAATTTGTACTTGCCGACCGTAAGCGTAACGCAATCGCATTTTCGCTGCTGCGCAAGTTGTCAACGGAGGTTGATGAACTTCGTGACCAACTTCGAAAGGCGAAGCCGGCAAAGATACAGCAACGTTTATATCAAGAATATCTTCTCACCGTACAAGGCGATACAGACAGCAGCGCAACTCGCGAACGACGGAAAATCTTACTGAAGGGGGTGCTTTGGTCGTTATTTGACCGGAAGGATGACAAGCGTACCTTCTCTATTGAACAGCGCCGAATTCTTTGGAACAGCAAATCTGCACAAATCTGCCCCAAGTGCAAAAAGCCACTCCATTGGCAAGATGTTTCCGTAGACCACGTGAGAGCACACACGCGGGGAGGACGGACTACTTTAGCAAATGCGCAGCTGATGCACCGACACTGCAATTCAAGCAAAGGTGGCCGATGACGTAAGATCGCTTAAACCCACGCTCAGCAGTTCGGTTTTGGACAAATATTCGGAGACGCCGAAGCACCTAATAAGTGGAGTCTCTATGTGGTCAAAAATTGTAACTGTAGTCGCTCTACCCCCACCCCGACCGGCTAGCGCCAGTCGACCTCGAGAGCGAGCTTCGCTCGCCTCGGACCCCGCAAGGGGGAGGGATGAGCACCGCGCCTGCCGAGACAACAACCGTCCCCTACTTCCCGATCGAATCCTTGCCCAGCATTGCCAGCGCCTCCTGCACCGTGGTCATGAACTGCGCCGGGAAGATAATGGTCGAATTCTTCTCGGTCGCGATTTCCGCCATGGTCTGCAAGGTGCGGAGCTGAAGCGCGACGGGATGTTGCGTGATGATGTCGGCGGCTTCGCCGAGTTTCACCGCGGCCTGGTATTCGCCCTCGGCCGCGACGATCTTGGCGCGGCGTTCGCGTTCGGCCTCGGCTTCCTTGGCCATCGCCCGCTGCATGTTGTCCGGCAGCGTGATGTCCTTGATCTCGACCGCCGTGACCTGCGTGCCCCACGGTTCGGTGTGGGTGTCGATGACGTCCTTGATCTGCTCGTTGATGGAAGCGGTATCCGCCAGCAGTTGATCGAGGCTGAAGCGCCCGACCACGTTGCGCACCGTGGTCTGGCTGATCTGGTTGATGGCATTGTAGACGTTCTCGATCGCGATCACCGCTTTCTCCGGATCGCTGATGTGATAGTAGGCCACCGCTGCGATATCGATCGAAACGTTGTCTTTCGTGATGATCTTCTGCGAGGGGATCTGCATCGTCACCGTGCGCAACGACACCCGTGTCATGGTCTGGAACGGAACGAAGATCAGCGTCAGGCCGGGGCCGCGCACGCCCTCGAACTTGCCGAGAAAGAACACCACACCGCGCTCATATTGCTTGAGCACCCGGATCGAGACAAAGGCGTAAATAATGATCAGAAAGATCAGAACTGAAATGAAGCCCATCACGTTCTCCTCGGTGCAACGCTCCCCTCGCCGTCAAGTCTCGATGCTTACGGCCGCCGGCTTTATGTGGGGTGGATCAGGCTGAGGCCACAAGGCCTCCTTGCGGCCATTTCGAACTTATCCCGCTTGCCAAGGCAGCGTCCCTCGGGCAATTTTCAAGGGCCTAAACCGGCCTCAAAGGAAGGCCGGTCAGACCAGAACGAACAAGAACAACTCAAACAATAAAGGGAGGTCATCCATGCTCTCACGCCGAGATTTCGCCAGCGTTGCGTCCTGCGCGCTCTGTTCCCTCACCGGTTTTATCGCCACCGACGCTTCGGCCCAGGCGCCGCCGGCAACCAACGGCACGCCGGGCGTGACGCGGAAGATTCTCTCGCAGATCGACGGCCCGACACCGGGCTATGTCACCCTGGTCGTCGATATCGAGATCGAGCCTGGCATCATGATCGGACGGCACACCCATCCCGGCATCGAAAGCGCCTATCTGCTCGAAGGCGGCTTTGATCTTCCGATCGAGGGACAGCCGACGATGGCGTTGAAGCCCGGCATGGGCGTGGTGATCCCGCCGAACACGCCGCATGCCGGCGGCAAGAACGGCGACAAGAAGAGCCATGTCGTCAGTACGTACATTGTCGAGAAGGGCAAGCCGCTGGCCTCGCCGGCGTAGGGCGTCGTCACTCCCTCCTTCGTCATGGGATTACCGGGGTCAAAATTTCTGCGGGCGTTTGGACGGGATTCAAAGAGGGTGTCGATCGTTGACATTTTACGTGAGCGTTGACATTTTACTTTCAGTGTGTATAAATACACACCATGAATAGCCGAGAAATACTCTCGGCTCTTCAAAGGGATGGTTGGGTTCAAGTGGCCCAAAAGGGCAGCCACATTCAACTCAAGCATCCAAAGAAGGAGGGCCGTGTCACCGTTCCTCATCCCAAACGGGATATTCCGATCGGGACACTGAAGAGTATCGAAAAGCAAGCGGGCCTGAAGCTGAGGTAAGCACCATGCGCAACTACATTGGTCTTATCCATAAGGACGCCGACAGCGACTTTGGCGTTTCGTTCCCCGATCTTCCGGGTGTTGTCACCGCCGGCACCAGTCTCGATGACGCACGCGCGATGGCCGAGGAGGCGCTCGCTCTTCACATCGAAGGCATGATCGAGGATGGCGAGGCTATTCCCGAACCCTCCGCGCTTGAAGACATCATGGCCGATCCGGACAACCGCACCGGCGTGGCAATCCTTGTTTCCGTCAAAACCGAACAACCGAAGGCGATCCGCGTCAACGTCACATTCCCCGAGGACGTGCTGGATCAAATCGACAGATACGCCGAAGCTCACGGCTTCACGCGATCTGGTCTGCTGACGCAGGCCGCTAAGAAGCTGATGACGGAAGCGGCATGAAGAACTTGATTGCTTCGCTGACCCTCGCAATGACGGATGCGAAAGGCGCCGGCCGTCCCCTACTGCTGCTGCTTTTCCCAGAACGAGAGCAGGCCTTGACCGGCGGAGCCGCCGATCACGCAGGGGATCCCGACCGCGACCGCACCTAACGCTGCCGCCGAGACGCAGCCGAGCGCGACCGCGCCGACGCCGACCTGGCCCCAGAAATCGAGATTGCGGCGCGAGTCCGAGCCCCTCGCTTTCAGCTCGTCGACCGCGGCCAGCGCATCCTTGCGCACCGCGCCGAGTTGAACCGTGTCGGCGGCTTCGACCACTTCCGTCAAGGGCACCTTCATATTGTCGGGTTGCACCTTGAGTTCGCTGCGGAGATATTCGCGTAAAGCCGCATCGCGCACCGCATAGCTCGCAAGCGTATAGCGCGCCATGCTGCCGACGGTGAGCTTGTCGACGGTGTCGCGGCTCTTGCTCCAGGGCAGCATCGCCATGATGCGCAAAATGGGGCGGAACGAACCGGTCGCGAAGTAATAGCCCCACAGCGTATCGAGCAGATCCTGATTGCCGGCGAAGGTCTGCTGCAACTTGATCTTCCTGGCGTCCTTGTCCCTGGAAAACGGGTTCGTCGTGAACGTATTCTTGAGCTTGTCCATCGTGCCGGGCTGCTTTTCCTCCAGCGGAATGTCGGTCAGCGTCGGCAGCGTGCCGGCCAGGTAAGCATCGATCATCACCTGCCGCCCCGGCATTTTCGGCGCCACTTTACGCAACAGATTGCGCCAGTCCGGCACGCCAGAAAACGCGATGGCGCGCACGATC
>CAVVZW010000171.1:0-22598 GCA_963752265.1 uncultured Alphaproteobacteria bacterium | reverse complement strand
GCCTGCGCCGACACGCTGCTCAGCCTGGAGCGGCTACGCGGTCAGGTCGCGGCCGGGATCGTATAATGCCGCAAGGACTTGAGGCGCGGGTTCCCTGTTAATCTTACGATTTAACTAACAATTAAGGTTGCGTTTGCGATGCGAAAACGCGCGGCCTAGCGTCCTCTGGAATACGGCTCCTGACAAAATAGGTGCGTGCCATGAGGTCGAAAATAAACAGGGCGTTGATCGTGTCCCTCAGCGCCGTTGCGCTTGTGCTGGCGACCAGCGAGACGTTTGCCGCTTCGAGATCTGCGCGAGGCGCATTTGCCTCGGCACATCGGCCAGGTACTCATTTTTCCCGGCATCATCATCGATCTCAGGGCGCAATCGGCTGGCTTGGAGACGATGGCGTTTATTACGGACCCAATGGCGAAGAGTTGACGCCGCCGACATCCGGCGGTGCCCGCTACGGCGATGCCTACGACATTCCCTGGGATTGGGCCCATCGGTATCCACCGGCGGCCGCGCGGTCCGATCGGCCTTATGTGTCGAGCTGCGGCGCCGAGACGGTGACGGTTCCCAACGGCCGTGGCGGCACGGGGCAGGTCAACATCGTGAGATGTTACTGAACGGCGCCTGCCTGCTTAGTCAAACAAGCTCGACACCGATTCTTCCGAAGCCGTGCGGCCGATCGCTTCCGCGATCAGGTCGGCGATCGACAGCGTGCGGATGTTGGGCGCCTTGTTGACGGCTTCGGTCGGCTGGATCGAGTCGGTGATGACGAGTTCCTTCAGCCGTGAAGACGTGATGCGCGTCACCGCGCCGCCGGAGAGCACGCCGTGGGTGATGTAGGCGTAGACTTCCTTGGCGCCGTTGGCGAGCAGCGCATCGGCAGCGTTCACCAGCGTGCCGCCAGAGTTGACGATGTCGTCGACCAGAATGCAGGTATAGCCGGCGACGTCGCCGATCACGTTCATCACTTCGGATTCACCGGCGCGTTCGCGGCGCTTGTCGATGATGGCGAGCGGCGCATTGATGCGTTTCGCAAGCCCGCGGGCCCGCACCACGCCGCCGACGTCGGGCGACACCACCATCACATTGGTGAGGTCGAACCGCTCGCGGATGTCGCGCACCATCACCGGAGAGGCGTAGAGATTGTCGGTCGGGATGTCGAAGAAGCCTTGAATCTGCCCGGCGTGCAGATCGAGCGTCATGACGCGATCGGCGCCGGCATGCGTAATCAGGTTTGCGACCAGCTTGGCGGAAATCGGCGTGCGGGGTCCGGCTTTGCGGTCCTGCCGGGCGTAGCCGAAGTAGGGCACCACAGCGGTGATGCGGCGCGCAGAGGCGCGGCGCAGCGCATCGGTGATGATCAGCAATTCCATCAGATGGTCGTTGGCCGGAAACGAGGTCGACTGGACGACGAACACGTCGGAGCCGCGGACGTTTTCCTGGATTTCGACGAAGATCTCCATGTCCGCGAAGCGGCGGACAATCGCTTTCGTCAGCGTCAGGTCCAGCCAGCTAGCGATCTCCTTCGCCAGCACCGGATTGGAATTGCCGGCGACGAGCTTGATCGAGCCGTTTTTGGCTGACATCGAGGCTTCTCCCCGCGCCTTGCTGGAGACCATATTCAGCATATCGTAATACCCACGAAATAGCGCGCTTCAATAAGCGGGTGATATCAAGGCCGTAGCCCGGCTGGCAACCCGTCTGCCCAGTTTTCCCGGGCAAAATAGCGATTTCTATGCAGCTGGCTAATGGTCGGTATAGGCGAGAGCGGGGAGGCCGTCGGCACTGGCGACGGCGGGGCCGCGCCGGGAAGGTGTCGCGGGTGGCGGCGGTTGCGGCGTATCGGCCGGTGTACCGTTGATCATGTTCGCCAAACCGCTGAGGCCAGCCTGGGCGATCTTTCGCAACACCAGATCGTCGACGGATGTCCAGGCGTCGCGACCAGCCTTGCCGGCCGGCTCTTCGCCGGAAAGCCGCAGGGCGCGCTGCTGGTTCTGGTCGTAAACGTCCCAGACCCAGGCGATCGTGGTGCGGCCGCGGCTGACTTCCGCTGCGAGATAACCCCGCACCCGATAGGCGGCTGTGCCTTCCCGGGACACGATCGACAGGCTTCGCAGCTTGGACTCGCTGTCCAGTACGCCCACCATCCGATCGAACACCTGAGGTGGTGGACCGTCGATGGATTCGAACGCGATCGTCGGGCCGCTCGAGCTATTCGCCATCGCAAAGGAATTACTGGTGGCGCCACCGCTGGCGCAACCGCCGAGGCCGCAGGCGATCGCGAGCAGAGCCGCGGCCATCGCGGCACGCGGTACAACCCTGCAAACGCGGAACAAGATTACGGAAAGGTCGCTCATCGCGCCCAAGCGATATCGTTAAAATCCATTAACGTCTAGGGCGCGCATACAACAGCGGAAGCGAATGGCGAAGCTTCGATGCTTGTTCGGTTCACTGTTGGAGCATGGTCTGTTCGAAAAGTCGCTTCGAAATTCTCGGATTGCCTTCAACCTTCCAAAACAATGGCATGAACGTGGCGGCCATAATCCGCTTCCTTGCGATGCACGGAGCGGCGGTAGCTGAAGAAACGCTCGTCGGAATAGGTGTCGATGCCGGTGTCGTCGATAACGAGCACGCCGGCATCCTCGAGTCGCTTGCGGATGAAACCGGCCAGATCGAACATCGCATGGCTTTCGCGCGCCGCGGGCAGGAAGTAGAGCGAATTCTCCGCGTCGGCCTCGACAAACCGCTCGACGAATTCGTCACCGACTTCATAGGACGGCTGGCGGATCAGCGGACCGATCGCCGCCACGATGTCCGCGCGTTCGGCGCCCAGTTTTTCCATGGCGTTGACGGTCGATTCGACGACTCCCGTCAAGGCGCCCTTCCAGCCGGCATGCGCCGCGCCGATCACGCGCGCCTTGGGGTCGGCAAACAGAATTGGTCCGCAGTCCGCCGCGGTAACGCCGATGGCAAGTCCTTTGGTGCGGGTGACGATGGCGTCGGCCTTTGGCCGGGTTGCGGTCTCCCACGGGGTTGATGCCACCGCAACATCAGGCGAATGAATTTGGAATACGGTGAGAAAATGCTCAGGCGGGACGAGCAGCGCTGCGGCCATCCGCCGGCGATTTTCCGCGACATGCGCCGGATTGTCGTGAGAGCCGATGCCGCCGTTGAGGCCGGCATAAATGCCTTCGGAAACGCCGCCTTCACGGCTGAAGAAAGCATGACGCAGGCCAGGAATGGCCGACAGCAAAGGTGATTCCAACGTCATGGCGTCTCGGTTTTTTCAGCGGGCGCCTCGTCGGCAAACCCCGCGAGCGCGGTGATATCAGGCTCCGAGACGCCCAGCACCTTGAACATCTGTCCCATCCCGCCGCGGCCGCCGCCCACCAGCCGCTTCAGCGCGCCGGCCACGTCTTCGGAAACCTCGGGGCTGGCCTTGGCCATCAAGCTTATGGCGCGATTTTCGATACCGAGGCGCATGAGAAAGTCGCCCTGCGTCACCGGGCCGTGAACGCGAGCGCCAAGATCCTCGGTGGCACGCGTCAGCGCCTGAAAATCGACATGCGCGGTCACGTCGGCCTGTCCCGGATCTTTCAAGGGGTCCGTGAAGCTGTGGCGGGCGATGGCCTGAAGCGTATCGCCGGCGTCGCTGCGCAAATGACCATAATCGATAATGAGGGCCGCGCCCTCCTGATCGCGGACCCGGCTTGCGATCTTCATGATCTCCGCATCGGGACGCCATTCGAACACCGCGCCGATCGGCGCAGCGCGCACCAGCGGCGGCAGCAGCACCTCGAAACGCGGCATCGGATCGGGAGCCATGCCAAACTTCAGCTTGCCGTCGCCGTCGATCTCGATGGTGCGCTCGTGCCAGCCGTTCTCGGCCTTCACGGCCTGATGAATCGGCAGCACGTCGAAATATTCGTTGGCGAAGATCACCGAGGGGCCATCCGGCACGTCGTCGATGGTGTCGTGCCAGGTGATGTTGCGCGAGCCCGACAGCGTGGCCTTCTGCTTTTCGCGCAGCACCGGATTGACCTCGACCAGATGAATGCTGAGCGCCTGATAAAGCGGCGGCAACACGCGGAGCGCGCGCAGCGCATCCGACATCATGGTGCCGCGGCCGGGGCCGATTTCGATCAGCCGGAGCAGAGGAGGCGAATCGATCGCCTTCCACACCGATGCCGCCCACAACCCCAGCAACTCGCCGAACATCTGGCTCACTTCGGGCGAGGTGATGAAGTCGCCCTCACGCCCGAGCGGATCGCGCGAGAGATAATAGCCGTAGCTCGGATGCATCAGGCACAGCTCCATGTAACGCCACACCGGCATCGGGCCGGATGACTTGATCAGTTTCTTGATCTCGGACAGGAGCGGCGAAGTTTCGGTCACGATATTCCTTGAACGGGCGGCACTTTGATCGCCTTACGGCGCCACGCCGCCCTGATAATAATAGCACCGACAATGATCATGGGCACCGACAACAGCATGCCCATCGTGAGTCCGCCCCACAAAAATCCAAGCTGCGGGTCCGGCTCCCTGAAAAATTCACTGATAATGCGTGCAATACCATAAATCGCGATGAAGCTGCCGAGGATCAGCCCCGGACGTTTCAATGCGCCCATTCTGATCATCACCCCAAGGATGGTGAACAGGACGACACCCTCAAGCGCCGCCTCGTAAAGCTGGCTGGGATGGCGCGGCAGATGCAAGACATCGTTGGGAAATACCATCGCCCAGGGGACACTGGAGTTTGCTTGCCGCCCCCACAACTCGCTGTTGATGAAATTGGCGAGCCGGCCGAGAAATAATCCGATCGGTCCTACGGCGGTGACGATATCGCCAAGCGACAGGATCGAGATGCCGTTTCTGTGCGCGAAGACCATCACCGCAACGACGCAGCCGAGAAAGCCGCCGTGAAAGGACATTCCGCCTTTCCACAGTTCGAAAATCTCGGCCGGGTGCTGGAGGAAAAAGAACGGATTATAAAACAGCACATAGCCGGTGCGCCCGCCGACGATGATGCCAATGGTCAGCCAGAGGATGAAGTCGTCGATCTGCGGCAGGCTGATCGGTGAGCCGCCGTTCCATAATCGATCGTTCTTGATCAGCGCCCGCGCGTAGATCCAGCCGAATACAATGCCGCCGATATAGGCCAGCGCATACCAGCGAACCACGAATGGGCCGATCGCAAACGCAACGGGATCGAAGACCGGAAAGGCAACGGTGAGCGGCAGCATTTCGGCTCAGGACCAAAGCGTGCGGCGATAGAGCGATAACAGCCGCTCCCAGTGCCGCTCCGCCGCGTCGCGGTCGTAAACCGGCCGTTTTGGAAATGCGAAACCGTGATGGGTGCCGGGATAGATTTCGACTTCGGCATTGGCGCCCTTCATCGATGTCTTGACCTGCTCGATGACTTCTGGCGGTGCGTAGATGTCGGTTTCGGCACAAGCGAAGTAAAGCTCGGCCCTCGTCTTGCTCGCGGCCAGATGCGGGCTGTCAGGCTGGTCGGTCACGAGATGGGTTCCGTAAATCGAGGCGGCGGCCTTGACCTGATCCGAAAACTGCGTCGCCGCGTTGATCGCGTACCGTCCGCTCATGCAGTAGCCGACGGCGCCGACCCGATCGACGCGGGCGGCGGATTGGCCAGCCGCGAAAGAAAGTAGTGCGCGCGTATCTTCCATGATCATGGGAATGTTGATCGAGGCCATCAGCTGGAACATGCGCTTGCGTTCGGGCGCTTCAGGATCGGCCGGCAGCGGGCCGAGTTCCATCACGCTGGATCGGTAGTAGAGATTCGGCAGCATCACGTAATAACCTGACGTGGCGAGCCTGCGCGCCATGTCGCGCAGTTCCTCACGGATCGCCGGTGCGTCCATGTAAAACAGGATAACCGGATGCGGTCCGCCGCGTTCAGGATGGGTGACGAACGTCGTGGTGTGACCGTCCTTGGTCGGGATGTCGATCTGGTGGTCGATCATGGGGCGCTGCGCGGCCTCTTTGATGGATGGCGCTTCAGTCAAGCGCCAGATACGATTACAAGAAAACCACCTGATGACAAGGTAAGATGGCCTTGAACCGCGCGTTGCGGATCGCCATTGTCTTTTCACCGTGCACGCCGACCGGAGATATCAGGGATGACCCAGACCAATAATCGGTTTTTCGACGAGATCGGACGTTTGATGAACGATGCCGCCGGTGCCGCCCAGGGCGTCAAGCGCGAAGTAGACACCGTGGTGCGTAACCAGGCCGAAAAAATCCTGCGCGACCTCGATGTCGTCAAGCGCGAGGAGTTTGAGGCAGTCAAGGACATGGCGCGCCTGGCGCGCGAGGAAAACGAGGCGTTGAAAGCCCGTATCGTCGCGCTGGAGGCAAAGCTGGGCGGTACGCCATCCTGATGTGAGCCTTCGAGGCGTCATCCTGAGGTGCGCGCCCACCCGAGCAGGCCGAGCAATCGCGAGGCCGTCGCGAATGGTGCAATGATATGCGCCTCGAAGGATGCGCGGTGGGGATCGGGGGCCGTCTCCTTCGAGGCTCGCTTTCGCTCGCACCTCAGGATGACGGTATACAGGCAAGTGCAACGTCATCCTGAGGTGCGCGCCTCTTTAGGCGCGCCTCGATCTCGTTGACATCACCCGCTTGCCATCTGGCTTCGCGTGATCCGGAATCAGAGATCGTGGCGTATGTTCAGCCAAGTCCCCGGGTTCGTCTCGTCGTGTCGGCAATGCCGCTGCACGATCATGTTGAACGTGACCAGACGCCCGGCTTCGATCGTGATTCGGTCGAGAAAGACATCACCCCCATAGAGGTCGAGCACCGCGCGCCACCGATTTAACGTCATGTTCGGCGTCATGAAATCGCGTGCTGTATTTTACGCAAGCGCCCGCAAAAAGTTTCAAGCACAAGCAGGCGATGGTGGCGCTGCTCCGTCACTTCTTCGTGCAACGGACGCTGGTTGTAGCTGCCTGACCACACGTTGCAAAAGAAATGAAATGCGCAGGAATTTTTCCAAACGCTTGCCGCCTGGCGACGTAAGTGAAGGTGGAATGATTCACTTCCGGTTCGAAAGTCGTCGTGCCTGAAAAATCTGAATCAGCCGACGATCAGTCGGTAGAAAGCGTGGAGCGCGGGCGTGGGCGAGACCAAGAAACTGGCGGATGGTTCGGTTGCGATTGCAGTGGGGACGGGGGAGCGGGTCGGAAAAGCCGGACGAAGCGCTTGGTGGCCGGCGGCGTTGGCCGCCGGAATCGGAACGCTGTTGGGGGGCACGCCGGCTTTGGCCCAGGATGCAACCTGGGTCACCGCGCCGACCGCGACCAACCTATCGACGGCAATTTCGACTTTAACGCCGGCGCGAACTGGAATCACGGCCTCGAGTGCCGACCGGCACCGCGACTTTTGATGTCTCTAACGGCAACAGCATCAGTTTTTCCGCAGCGCCACCCCCATTGGCGGATTTACTTTCAACACAATGGCGCCGAACTACAGCTTCTTCACTAATGGCACCACCCTGACGTTCACTGGCGCCGGTATCGTCGTGAACGGCGGCAGCGCCACCATCAACAATAGCAACAATGGCGTCACCCAGTTCTTCAACGCCAGCACCGCCGGCAGCGCAACGATCATAATAACAGCGGCGGCAGCCTCCAGTTCGGTCAATACTGGCAGGTACTGATACCGCCAGCGCCGGCAGTGCCACAATCACGAACAACAGCGGCGGCAGTACCACGTTCTTAGCCAACACCACGGCCAGCAGCGCCGGGATTGTGAATAATAGCGGTGGCGCTCTCGCGTTCGGTCAATCGGGACAAGCCGACACCGCTACGGCTGCTAATGCCACCATCGTGAACAACGGCGGCATTACCACGTTCTCCGCCAATACCACCGCCGGCAACGCCGGCATTACGAATAATAGCGGCGGCGCAACCTTGTTCTTCGACGCCAGCACGGCCGACAGCGCTACCATCGCAAACAACAGCGGCGGCAGTCTCCTGTTCGGTCAATCGGGAGGTACTGACACAGCCAGCGCCGGCACCGCCACCATCATGAACAGCGGCGGAAGTACGCTGTTTTTCGCCAATACGACGGCCGGCAACGCCACAATCACGACCACAAGCGGTGGCGCCACGTTGTTCTCCGACGCCAGCACGGCCGGCAACGCCACCATCACGAACAACAGCGGCGGCATTACCGCTTTCTTCGACACCAGCACGGCCAGCGGCACCGTCGGCACCTCAAAGATCACGAACAGCGGCACTCTCGTGTTCGGCGCGTCCGGCAGGTACCGACACCGCCAGCGCCGCCAATGCCAGCATCACGAATAACAGCGGCGGCCTCGTCCAGTTCTTCGCCAATACGACCGCCGGCAGCGCTGTGATCACGAACAACAGCGGCGGCAGCACCCAGTTCAACGACGCCAGTATGGCCGGTAGCGCCACCATTAAAAATTCGGGCTCGGTCCTGTTCGGCCAGTCCGGAGGTTTTGACACAAGCACGGCCGGCACCGCAGCGATTACTAACAATAGCGGCGGCGTCACCCAGTTCTTCGCCAGCACCACCGCTGGCAACGCCGTGATCACGAACAACAAAGGCGGCACTGTCGCATTTTTTGATAACAGCGACGGCGGAACTGCGAAGCTGATCAACAATGCGGGCGGCGTCGTCGATTTTTCGGGCAGCTCCGGGCTGACCGGAAACGGCGCGCTCAACGTCGGCTCGCTCGCTGGCAGCGGCACCTTTATCGTCGGCCCGCAGCAGCTTGTGAGCGTCAGTGGCAGTCTCGCCTTCACCTCCGGCGCACTTTATGTCGTGCAGGTGGCGGGGCCGAACGCTGGCCAGATCACGGTTGCCGGCACCGCGACGCTCGCTGGCACTGTGCAGGCGGCGTTTACGCCCAGCAGCTTTTCGGCTCATAGCTACGACATCCTCCACGCGAACGGCGGCTTCGGTGGCACCGTTTTTGGTGGCGTGAGCACCCCGAATTTCTCTTCGAGTCTGAGCTACAGCGCGACCGACGTGACCCTGAACCTGACCGCGGCGTCGTTGGGCACGGGCTCAACGCTCAATCAAAACCAGCAGAAGGTCGCCAACGCGATCAGCAGCGTCTTCAACAATACGGGCGCGCTGCCGCCGAATTTCCTGAACCTGTTCGGCCTCACCGGCGGCAACCTGACCAACGCACTCACGCCGCTCTCCGGCGAGACCGCCGTTGGTTCGCAGCAGACGACGTTCAATGCGATGAGTCAGTTCATGGGGCTTCTGACCGATCCGTTCATGAATCGGGGAGGCGGCATCAATGGCTCACCGTCCGCGATCGGCTATGCGGAAGCGAAATCGAATCCGTCCGACGCGTTTGCGATGTTTACGAAAACACCGCCGCAAACCTTCACGCAGCGCTGGAACGTATGGGCGGCCGGCTTCGGCGGCTCGCAATCGACATCCGGCAACACAGCGCTCGGATCAAACAACACGACCAGCAATATCGGCGGCACGGCCGTGGGCGCCGACTATCTGTTCTCACCCAACACGATTGCGGGCTTTGCGCTCGCCGGCGGTGGCACGAATTTCTCCGTCGCCAACGGCGGCACCGGCCGCTCCGACCTGTTCCAGATGGGCGCGTATGTACGTCACACCGAAGGGGCAGCGTATATCACGGCCTCGCTAGCTTACGGCTGGCAGGACATCACCACCAACCGTACCGTGACGGTCGCGGGCTTCGATCAACTCCGCGCGCAGTTCGATGCGAACGCGTGGAGCGGCCGCGTTGAAGGCGGCTATCGCTTCGTGTCACCCGCGACGTTCGGTGTCGGCATCACGCCTTACGCGGCGGCCCAGTTCGTCACCTTCGACCTGCCGGGCTACGCCGAACGGGCGACCGTCGGCCTTAATACCTTTGCGTTGAACTATGGCGCGCATGATCCAACCGACGCCCGCACGGAACTCGGCTTCCGCACCGACCAGTCCTGGGCGGTGAATGACGGCACCCTCACCCTGCGCGGCCGTTTTGCATGGGCGCATGATTACGATCCGAACCGGTCAGTTGGTGCGACCTTCCAGTCGTTGCCGGGGGCAAGCTTCACCGTGAACGGCGCATCGCAGGCCAGCGAGTCCGCGCTCACCACCGCTTCCATCGAGATGAAGTGGAAGAACGGCTGGTCGGCGGCGGCGACTTTCGAAGGCGAGTTTTCCGACGTCACCAATTCCTATGCTGGCAAAGGCGTCGTGCGCTATCAGTGGTGAACTGACGTCATCCTGAGATGCGCGCCCGCACCCGAGCAGGCCGAGCGATCGCGAGGCCGTCGCGAATGGTGCACATGAAGCGCGCATCGAGGAATGCGTGGTCCGTAATGCAGACTTTTGAACCAAAGCGGCCGCTACAGCGACCGCGGTTCTTCCTTCGTCATTCGTTCCCGCGTCACCTTGTAGAGCAGGTCGTGCCCCGACATGGCCTCGGCGAGGAAGCGGTCGAAAGCTTGCAGGATTGAAGGCTGCAGCTCGACCAGGCGCCTGGCGCGGCCGGACAGGCTGACATCACCGTGCTGCGCGACATCCTCCAGCAGCAGGCGCACATGGGTGCGCGAGACGCCGAACCGGGAGCCGATATCCTGATAGATGACGCCTTTGCCGTCACCAGCGGCCTGCATTTGAATGAGCTTGATCAGAATCAGCACGCCGGAATCGCGGTTCATGAACCGCATCACGGCGGGATTTCCGGCCATGATATCGGAGCCCTTGGCCGAAAACTCGAGCGCGACCAGCCGGTGGACACGCTGGAACGCCGCATCGCGCGCGATCGGCTCGGGATAGCCGGGCTTCGGAAATAAAACGTGCAACGGAGTATGGTGATAGAAAAGCCACTCTCGATCGAGCGCCATCATCTTGGCGGTCGGCGTCAGTATGCGTACCCGCCCATCCTGCTCCGAGGGACGGGATTCGACATAGCCAAAACGAGCAAGCCGGGCCACCAATGCATCGATCCGGCGCGGGCTCGCCAATCCGAACCGGCTTATTTCATCCTTGAGCCGCCGCGGCGTCGGCCACGTCGATCGATCGGTCACATCGTAGCGGAGATGCAGCGACACCATCATGTTGAAGGTCACCTGCCGCATCGCCTCGCTCAGCAAGCGGCTGCGGAACTGGTCGCCTTCGTGGAGCGCGAGAACCGCCTCGATAAAGGCGTTGCGGGCGGCGGCAAAGCGCGGGTGGGCCAGAATGTCCTGGGATGAATAGGGGGCTCCCACAGTCGACGGGACAGGATCCGACATAACTCTCCTTCAAGCCTCTACGCGTTCGATCTCATACAAACCGCGTGCCATCGCATACGCAGATTCCCGCAAGGAGTTTCAAGCACAAGTGGGCGTCGTCCCCGGGATGAACGCAATTGCGTTTCACCCGTAGGTGCGCGCCCACCCGAGCGATGGCGAGGCCGTCGAGAATGGTGCAAACGAAGCGCGCCTCGATGCTTGGCACAAGCGGTGGCTTGTCATCCTTCGAGGCTCGCTCCGCTCGCGCCTCCCGAGTGAGCGCAATTGCGCTCATCCGGGGATGACGATTTCTTCGCGGTGAAACCCGATTTTGTGGCGTAATGACCACACATTGTAGAAAAGCAAAATGCACGCAAATTGTTCCAACTGCTGGCCGCCCCGCGAAGCCTAGTGAGTGAAGCGTGGATTGAATTTTGACTTCAGGATCTGGGAGAGGTGAGTGTCTCATATTGCGAAGATTACCGCTGTAGTGATAGCGGCGCTCGGCATCGTACCATTCGTAGTGATAGCGGCGCTCGGCGTCGTACCACTCGAGGCGCAGGGCGCAAGCGATGCGTCCCGTGGCAAGTATCTCGTCGGGATCATGGGCTGCAACGATTGCCATACACCGGGCTATTTCTTCGGGAAGCCGGACATGGCGCGCTTCCTCGGCGGTTCGGACGTGGGCTTCGAAATTCCGGGCGTTGGCGTCTTCCACGGCCCGAATCTGACGCCTGACAAAGAGGTGGGGCTCGGTATCTGGACTGACGCTCAAATCGCGGCGGCGCTCACTGCCGGAAAGCGGCCGGATGGGCGCGAGCTTGCGCCGATCATGCCCTGGCGCGCTTTCTCGGGGCTGGCGAAGGATGATGTCGATTCAATTGTCGCGTTCCTCCGCACGATCCCGGCGGTGCCGAACAAAGTACAGGGGCCTTATAGCTCCGCCGAGCAATCCGCAGGTTTCGTCATGAAAATTGTGCCGGGCGGTCTGAAGAAATAGCCCCGCTCGTAGGAAACGCTCGCGCGCCTCGAAGAAATGACGGATGCGCGGCTGATGAATTCCGAATTTGTAGCGCGATGACCACACATTGTAGAAAAGCAAGATACACGCAAATTGTTCCAACTGCTGGCTGCTCCGCGACGGCTAGGTAGTGAAGGTGAATGATTCACTTCCGGTTCGAAAATCTTCGTTCCTGAAAAAATCTGAACTAGCCGACAGTCAATCGGCGCAAGGTGTGGAATGCGGGCGTGGGTGGCATGAACAAGCAGGTTGACGGTGCGGTTGCGATTTCGGTGGTGACAGGCGGGCGTTGGGTCGGAAAAGTCATACGAAGCGCTTGGTGGTCAGTGGCGTTGGCCGCCATCGGAATCGGAACGCTGTTGGGGGTGACGCCGGCCTTGGCCCAGGACGCGACCTGGCTTGCCACACCGACCGTCGCCGGGGCAGTCGCGGGCAGTTTCGACTTCAACGCCAATGCGAACTGGAATCCGGCCACGGTGCCGGGCAGCGTGACCGAGACCGGCACGGCGACCTTTGGCACGTCCTCCGGCACCAGCATCAGTTTTTCGGGCGGCAACAACGTCCTCGACGGATTTACCTTCACTGCCGGCGCGTCAAGCTACACCTTCTTCATCAACAACAGCCAACTGATTTTCAATGGCGCCGGTATCGTCGTGAACGGCGGCAGCGTCGCCTTCACGACCAACGGTAGCGACATCCATTTCTCAAACAACAGCACCGCAGGCAACGCAGCGATCACGAATACAGGTTCTAGCTCCATCTCTTTCTTCGATACCGCCAGCGCAGGCACCGCCACCATCACGAACACCAGCGGCGCTATCGCGTTCCTAAACGCGAGCACCGCCGGTAGCGCCGCGATCACGAACAACTCGGGCGGCCTTATCGAGTTCGGTCAACCGGGGGGTACCGACACCGCCAGCGGCGGCACTGCCACGATCACAAACAATAGTGGCGGCGGCGGCACCCTGTTCTTGGCGAATACCACCGCCGGCACCGCCACTATCATGAACAGCGGCGGCGGCACCACTCAGTTTGGTCAATTCGGAGGTACGGACACCGCCAGCGCTGGCAGCGCCATGATCACGAACAGCAGCGGCGGCGGCACCCAGTTCATGGCCAATACCACCGCCGGCAACGCCACCATTATTAACAACAGCGACTCTACTACCTTGTTTAACAACACCAGCACGGCCGGCAATGCCGCTATCACGAACAACAGCGGCGGCATCGCCTTTTTCATAGACGCCAGCACGGCCGGCAACGCCACCATCACCAACAACATCGGCGGCAACACCCTGTTCGGTGGCACCAGCACGGCCGGCAGCGCCAATATCGCGAACAATGGCGGTTTCATCAGTTTCAACCAAACCAGCTCAGCCGGTAATGCCACCATCATGAACACCGGTACGGTCGCATTTTTTAACAATAGCGACGGTGGCGGCGCCCATTTGATCAACAGTGCGGGCGGGACCTTCGATTTTTCGAACAGCACCGGGCCGCTTGGCAACGGCACGCTCAACGTCGGCTCGCTCCAGGGGAGCGGAACCTTCATCGTCAGTCAGCAGCAGCTTGTGAACGTCTCTGGCAGCCTCGCCTTCACGTCCGGCGCGCTTTATCTGTTGCAGGTGAACGGCGTGAATGCCAGCCGGATCAACGTCGCCGGCACTGCGACCTTGGCCGGCAATGTCGAGGTTGATGTGCTGAGCCGGCTGACGCAGAAGACCACCTACACCATCCTGTCCTCGGCCAACCCGCTGAGCGGAAGCTTCAGCTCGGCCACCCTCGAGTTCGCCAACAATTTCGCCCGCGATCCGACGCTGAGCTATGTCGGCAACAATGTGCTGCTCACGCTCCAGCCCGGGCTGTTGTCGCCGCTCCTGCCTGCCAATGCGCCCTCCAATCAGGTCAAGGTCGCGGGCGCGATCGACAACGCCTTGCTCGCCGGCAACAACCTTTCCAATGCGTTCAGCGCGATCTTCAATACATCAGGCAATGCCCTGCTCAACAACTTGACCCAAATGTCCGGCGAGACCTCAACCGGCTCGCAGCAGACGACGTTCAATGCGATGGGCCAGTTTATGGGGCTGTTGACCGATCCGTTCATGAACCGTGGCGGCGGCCTCAGTGGATCGTCGCCGGCAATCGGTTATGCGGAAGAAGCGAGCGCATATACGGCGAAATCGAATTCGTCCGACGCCTTCGCGATGTTTACAAAAGCGCCGCCGCAAACCTTCACGCAGCGCTGGAGCGTATGGGTTTCGGGCTTCGGAGGGTCGCAATCGACCAGCGGCAACACAGCGCTCGGATCGAACAACACGACCAGCAATATCGCTGGCACCGCGGTCGGCGCCGACTATCTGTTCTCGCCAAACACGATTGCGGGTTTTGCGATGGCTGGCGGCGGCACCAGCTTCTCGGTCGCCAATGGTGGCACGGGCCGGTCCGATCTGTTCCAGATGGGCGCCTATGTGCGCCACACCCAGGGTCCCGCTTATGTCTCCGCCTCGCTCGCCTATGGCTGGCAGGATATCACCACCAACCGCACGGTGACGGTCGCCGGCTTCGATCAACTCCGTGCCCAGTTCAATGCGAACGCCTGGTCGGGACGACTCGAAGGCGGCTACCGCTTCGTCTCGCCCTGGGTTGGCGGCCTCGGCATCACGCCTTACGCCGCGGCCCAGTTCGTCACCTTCGATCTGCCGGGCTACGCCGAACAGTCGATCGTCGGCCTCAATACCTTTGCGTTGAACTACGGCGCGCATGATCCAACCGATGCCCGCACCGAACTCGGCATCCGCACCGACAAGTCCTGGGCCATGTCGGACGGCATCCTGACCCTGCGCGGCCGTTTTGCCTGGGCGCATGATTACGATCCGGATCGTTCGATCGGGGCGACCTTCCAGTCGCTGCCGGGCGCGAGCTTCGTGGTCAACGGCGCATCGCAGGCCAGTGACTCCGCGCTCACCACCGCTTCCATCGAGATGAAGTGGAAGAACGGCTGGTCGGCGGCGGCGACTTTCGAAGGCGAGTTTTCCGACGTCTCCAATTCCTATGCCGGCAAAGGCGTCGTGCGCTATCAGTGGTGAGGGCACATGTCGTTGCCGGGCTTGCCCCGGCAACCCATCGAATCTTCGCGTGAAGCTCTTTTGCTGAGAGCGATGGATACGCGGGTCAAGCCCACGTATGACGAGGGGAGAAATTTCGCTAGTTTCACTCGCGTCTTCTCGCTTGACACGATTTCGGGCGTGCTGGGTGATTTGCCCGTCGTGCCATCGTGTCGCAGGCGCGTTGCTTGTCTCGTCGGGCAAATCAATGGCTTAAGCTCGCCCGTCTCGCGCCCTCCAGGAGGGGCGTATCGCGATCGTCACGAACGTTGGCGCGGGATGCGATGGCCGCAGGAAGCGCACCCGACGAGTGCGCTTTTCTCGCGGACGACGAAGCCGCGTGGTCTTGACGCCTCGACGCTGGCGTTAACTCGCGACAATGCTTTGCATTGCGCGCGGGGACGGTGACAACAAAGCCCGATCACCGAAGAGAGCGCGGAATAAGTCGTAAAACCATCGCGCGGGGAATGCCGGATCGTTTCGGCGTACCTGTGGTGACTTGCTTGCGTGCTTTTTACTTTTGCACGCAAGGCTGCGGGTGCGCAAAGCATCCGGCATTCCCTGCTCCCTCTGATGTTGAGGGATAACGACAGGCCTATAGCTCGGGCGAAACTCGTCGCGAGAACGCGGAGCCTTACCTTGATGGAAGGCGATCTTCTTCACGTTTGGCGCTCAAGCCGGGCGAGCGAAGGAACGGCCGTTAAAGGCGGTCAGAGCAGAAATATCGCTTCATTTCCTTGTCATTTGGGCCCTTTGGGGCTAGAACGCCGCCACGTCCGTAGCCCCCGCACCCCTGGAGGCTTGCTGTGGACGCCTAACGGGCCGCGATGCGGCCTTTAATTTTTGAAAAAACAAGGACTTAGACCGATGGCGACCGTCAAGGAATTGAAGGCGACCGCGCGTCCGAAGAGCGGCAAGGGGGCCGCCCGGGCCGAGCGTCGCGCCGGGAGAGTGCCCGGAGTGATCTATGGTGACAACCAGCCCCCGACGACCATTTCGGTCGATGACAAGGAACTGCGCCAGCGCATTCTTGCGGGGCGGTTTCTGACCACGATTTACGACATCGATCTGGACGGCAAGAAGCATCGCGTGATTCCGCGCGATTTCCATCTCGATCCGGTGCGCGACTTTCCGCTTCATGTCGATTTCCTGCGGCTTGGCGAAGGCGCCACCATCCGCGTCAGCATTCCCCTGCACATCCAGAAGGCCGAAGCTTCGCCCGGTGTGAAGCGCGGTGGCGCGGTGAACATCGTCACCCACACCATCGATCTGGAGTGCTCGGTCGACAACATTCCGCAGTACATCGAGGCCGATGTCTCCAGTCTCGAAATCAGCCACTCGCTCCATCTGTCGGACATCAAACTGCCGGCCGGTGTGAAGTCGCTGACGCGCGAAGACGCAACGCTTGTCACCATCGTGCCGCCGTCCGGCTACGCCGAAGAAATGAAGGCGGCTGCTGCGGCCGCTGCGGCTCCCGCCGCAGGTGCTGCTCCGGCGGCTGGTGCTGCTCCCGCGGCTGGTGCTGCCGCTCCCGCGGCCGGTGCTGCTGCTCCGGCGGCTGGCGCCAAGGCTCCGGCCGGTGGCGGAGACAAGAAGAAGTAAGAGGAGACGGGATGCCGCGCCATGCGCCTCTTTGTTGGTCTCGGCAACCCCGGCACGAAATACGCGCTTAACCGCCACAACATCGGCTTCATGGCCGTCGACGAAATTGCACGGCGTCATGGTTTTGCACCATGGCGCCGTCGCTTTCAGGGCATGACGTCGGAAGGCACGCTCGACCAGGAAAAGGTTGTGTTGCTGCGTCCGGAAACCTTCATGAACGAATCCGGCCGGGCGGTTCAGGAGGCTGCGAATTTCTTCAAAATCGGCGCGAACGAAATCGTCGTGTTCCAGGACGAACTCGAACTGCCGCCTGCGAAGGTGCGGGTGA
The DNA here is from genome assembly GCA_963752265.1 of uncultured Alphaproteobacteria bacterium. Taxonomy (GTDB): domain Bacteria; phylum Pseudomonadota; class Alphaproteobacteria; order Rhizobiales; family Xanthobacteraceae; genus Bradyrhizobium. Next base: position 5,303 of record CAVVZW010000171.1, on the reverse strand, counting down.
AGATCGGGGGCGGCATCGCCGGTCACAACGGCCTGCGGTCGATTTCCGCGCATATCGGCAATGATTATCGCCGCGTGCGGCTGGGTATCGGCCATCCCGGCGTCAAGGAACTGGTTCATGGTCACGTGTTGTCGGACTTCGCCAAGAGCGATCGGCCGTGGGTCGAAGCGCTTTGCGAAGTGATTGCGGACAATGCGGGGTTGCTCGCAACGGCCAAGGATTCGACATTCCAGAACAAGGTACATCTGGCGATGCAGGAACGCGGATTTTTGGACAAGGATGACGGAGACGCGTAGCGCGGCTTCGCGACCGGGACACCAGGCTTTCAGGACAGATCATGGGATTTAAATGCGGTATTGTCGGGCTGCCCAATGTCGGCAAATCGACGTTGTTCAACGCGTTGACCGAGACGGCGGCGGCGCAGGCGGCGAACTATCCGTTTTGCACGATCGAGCCGAATGTCGGTGAAGTCGCCGTTCCGGATCCGAGGCTCGACAAACTGTCGGAGATCGCGAAATCCGCGCAGATCATTCCGACGCGGCTTGACTTTTGTCGATATCGCGGGTCTGGTGCGCGGCGCGTCGAAAGGCGAGGGCCTCGGCAACCAGTTTCTCGCCACGATCCGCGAGGTCGACGCGGTCGCGCATGTTGTGCGCTGCTTTGAGGATTCCGACATCACCCATGTCGAGGGCAAGATCGCTCCGCTCGCCGATATCGAGACCATCGAGACCGAGTTGATGCTTTCCGATCTCGACAGCCTGGAGAAGCGCGTCGATAACCTCGCCAAGAAGGCAAAGGGCAACGACAAGGACGCCAAGGAGCAGCTCGATCTCGTCAACCGCGCGCTGGTCTTGTTGCGCGAGGGCAAGCCGGCGCGCGGGCTCGAACGCAAACCGGAAGAAGAGCGCGCCTTCGGCATGCTTGGGCTTTTGACATCGAAGCCCGTGCTTTACGTCTGCAATGTCGAGGAAGGGTCGGCAAAGGACGGCAACAGTTTTTCCCGGCAGGTATTCGAGCGCGCCAAACAGGAAGGCGCAGTTGCGGTCGTGATCTCGGCCAAGATCGAGTCTGAAATCGCGACGCTGTCGCGTGAGGAGCGCAAGGATTTTCTCGATACGCTGGGCCTCGAAGAAGCCGGCCTCGACCGGCTGATCCGCGCCGGCTACCAGCTACTCGATCTCATCACCTATTTCACGGCGGGGCCCAAAGAAGCGCGCGCCTGGACCATTCATCGCGGCACCAGGGCGCCGGCGGCGGCCGGCGTCATTCACACCGATTTTGAAAAGGGATTTATCCGCGCCGAAACCATCGCCTATGCCGACTACGTTTCGTTGGGCGGCGAAGCCGGCGCCCGCGACTCCGGAAAGCTGCGTCTGGAAGGCAAGGAATATGTCGTCGCCGACGGCGACGTGATGCACTTCAGGTTCAATAATTGAGATGGCGAGAGGCAGTTAGTGCCCTGCGCCCTGGTCGCGGATCGCGCCGAGATGCTCGTTGATTCGGAAAACGATCAGAATGAATTCCGCCGCGATGCGCGAGAAGATGACGCCGACAAAGACGCTGGCGATCGAGGACAACAACTGGATGAACCCTCCGAAAGGGCTGATCGCCATCGCGGCCAGACCGGAAAAAATACCGGCGATGCCAAACAGGCAGATGAGTGCGATAACGAGCCAGTAAAACGTCTTGATAATGGTGGGTGTAATAAAACGGTCCCACTGAAACAGATCCTGAAAATCGAACATCGGTTTTCTCCGCCCCGGTCGAATATGAATTCGTGCGATCCGTCTCGTTCAATAAATGGCTAGCTCCGAATGGTAGTTCGGGCAAGTCGAAGGCGAACCATGCAAAATGGATTGGGTTGAGATTGCCGCAAAGTGCGGCCACAATCGGGCTTTCCGCGAGATGTCCCCTGCCATGAACGCGCTTGTTTTCGAGGACTTTAAGCCGGGCCCGCTGGGCCGTTTCGGACCACGCCACGTCACGGTCGAGGAAATTCGCGCCTTCGCCGCCGAGTTCGATCCGCAACCGATGCATCTGGACGAGGAAGCGGCGTCGCGTTCGATGTTGAAAGGGCTTGCAGGTTCGGGCTGGCACCTCTGTTCGATCATCATGCGCATGATGTTCGATGGCTTTATCGGCCGCACCGCATCATTGGGCTCGCCGGGCGTCAACGAATTACGCTGGCTCGCGCCGCTTCGACCCGGCGACGACATCACGCTCGACGTCGAAGTGACGGAAGCGCGGGTCTCGCGCAGCCGCCCAACCACCGGCGTTGTCATGTTCAAGATGGTGGCGCGCAACGCCTCTGGTCAGGCTTTGTGCGAGATGGTCTCGCCGATCATCGTTCGCCGCCGCGACGACGCCTTAACCGTCGAGGCTCGGTGATGCACTTTTTCGAGGACATCAAGGTTGGGCAGCGGCGTGACCTCGGCGCATTCACGTTCACCGCGGACGCGATCAAGACTTTTGCGGCCCAATTTGATCCGCAGGCCTTTCATCTCGACGAGGAAGCAGGACGCAAGTCGCTGTTCGGCGGCTTGGCGGCCTCGGGATGGCATATCGGATCGGTCTGCATGAAACTCCTGGTGGCGGATGGCCAGCGCCAGGCCAGCGAAATCGCCGCCCGCGGCGAGAAGGTCGGGGTCTGGGGGCCTTCGCCCGGCTTTCGCGAATTGCGCTGGATCAGGCCGGTGTTGGCCGGCGACACGATCCATTTTGCCAGTGAGATAGAGGCGCTGCGCACCTCGTCGAGCCGGCCCGAATGGGGAATTCTGGAGGCGCGCAACACCGGAACCAACCAAAAGGGCGAACTGGTGTTCTCGATGCTGGCAATCGCTTTCGTGCCGCGGCGGCATCGAAGCGTCTGACAAGGCCGAAACCTTATCCTCGCTAACTCATTTTGAACGAGTGCCTGCCAAATAGAAGCGGCGCACGAGGGGAACAAGTCATGGCCGACCGCCGCGGATTGAAATTATTGGGCTTTATCTTTGCCACCGTGACGATCACGGTGATGTTTACCACCACCATGGTGGTCAAGGGCTACGCCGACGGCGCCTATTCGTTTGAAAGCGAGCAGGTTGCGGGTCAATAAGTCAGGGTCTGCTAACCATACTTGCCGAAAGCGCGTTTTGCGAAAAGCGCATCTCTCACCGGCTCCAGATCAACGCCAGAACCACCACCGCCGCGAGCAGCAGTCCAACAAAGCGGATCATGATGGTCCCGATATGTTGGGGTTGAGACCGCAACGGAATTGGATCGCTGTTGTCGGGCCGAACGGTCTTCATGCAGGAAATCCCCAAAGTTACCTGCACTTGGTCGCAAGCCGGGTCTGGAAGGGTCAAAACAGATCATCACGTCAGCTTCGAGCCGGGTCGTATGTCCCGGCTCGAAGTCTTGTATTCAACCGGTCAGCTATGGCGCAATCCGTCTGCGGTGCGCTTCCACTGCGCGACATTGTCGGCGATCATGCGCGTCGATTTCATCGCCGCCTGGCTGAGCTGGGCGTAGCCTGAAATCTCGCGCTGAACGCGCTGCCCTTCGGCGTGCAACACATCCCGCAGGCTCTCAAGCTCCGAAATCAGGTTCTCGATTTCCGCCAGCGAAGTCCCGGCCACGCGCTGGATCAGCGAATTGACGTTGTTGACGGTGGCCTCAGTGGCTGGATCCGCATCGGTGCCTCCCACCATGCTCGGCGTCGGACGCCGCAGGTAAGCGACGTCGTTGCGGACAAAATCACGAATGCCGGCCTCGACTTCGGAGACGGCCGCGGAATTTTCATCCTCGACGATCGATTCAATCTTTTCGGAACGAATGGGGTTCATCGGTTTTTTCCCTGTTTCGCATTGGTCGCGAGCGCGGACCACCCCCGCACGACCAAGTTGACGCCGCCATCTGGTCGTTTGATTTTGGCTGGATCGCGGCCAATATGCGGCAATGCGGGTGCTTTCGCGGGACTTGACCATGGCCGTTGGCGCACGCCTACCAGCTCTGCTTGAAGCCGGCTGAAACACTTTTGTTCGCGATGCCGAGCGGGGTTTCGGCGATCGAGCCCGAAATATTGAAGCCGCCGACTATTTTTTGTTCGGCGCCGATCTTGCGCAGCCATTTGTCATCGGTGGTGGACAAGGTTTGCTCCGCGGAAAGGCTCGTGCCGGTATCCGTGATGCCAAGCTTCGCCGATTGCTCGGTCGCATAAGTGGTACGGCCGGCCGGTCCTGCCGACGGCGCCAGCCCCTGGGTCATATTGTAGCCGTTCTGAATGGTGAGCGAATATTGCTCGCTGAGCGTGAGCGACTTGCTGAGGGAGGTGCCGAGCTTGCCCTGATCCTGAGCAGGATCGACCCTTGCTTCGACCGTCGTCTTGTCCCAGATCGCCGCCACACCTGGGGTCGTGACCGAGGCCCATGCTGTGCCGGAAGATTGTGGCTCGTTGCCGCCGTTGCTGGCCTTCTCGGCCAGCAACTCCGCCAGCGTTGCTGGTTGCCGGACGACCGTCATATCGGCGCCGACCCGCGCATCCCAGAACGGCGAGATCGGTTGCTTGACCGAGACCGCGGACCCAAAGGCCTTCTCCTGAGAGGACCATGTCGTCTGGTTGGCCGATGCCGCTGATGACGCCGGATGCAGCCTTACCGGCTTGGCCATCATCAACGTGGAAGCGTCGACGTCGAGCAGGCTCCAGTCGATATCGAGATCGGCGATGTCGGTATCTTCAGTAGTCGTCGCCGTCTGGTCTTCCGCCGCAGGCGGATCGGTCATTTCCTGCGGCAGCGGATCTGGCGCCTCGGGCCAGGGCGAAATCTTTGGAGGAGCCTGCAACGGCACGTCTTGCAAAGATTTGACCTGCGCGTAAGCGGGCCGGCCATCAAGGCCTGACATGGCTGCCAGCAAAACAAACCCGGCTAAACCGCATCCAAGCCTGCAAGTCATCGCTCTCGTCCACAAATCACCCACCGAGGATGAACGGTCATCATCGCCGAAATGTGGCGTGCGGGGAAGGCGGCTGCCAGGTCACAAGGCCTTGAGCCAAGGCCTTGAGTTACGACGCGATCCGCGGCAGATGAATGGGGTGGCCCAGCGCCTGCTCTACCAGATCGAACGTATCGACCAGGATACGGATACTTACCAGCTTGCCGTCTCCGAATTGGGCAAACTGCGCCAGCCGCAGGCTGATCGGCTTATTGGCATCGAGCAGGGTCAGCGAATAGCGCATCATCGAGGCGGCTGACTCCGTGCCAAGCATGATCTGCTCGCGGTCGAACCGGTGCACCCGGACATTGTCCGCGACCTGGCGGACGACC
>CAVVZW010000170.1:0-10454 GCA_963752265.1 uncultured Alphaproteobacteria bacterium | reverse complement strand
ATTGGCTTGCGGTCAAATTGCTCAGCAAGCTGGCACTCAAAGGTGACAAGGATGTGATGGAAGCGCTGGTTACAGAACTGCACAACCAAGGCATTGAAGTCCTGCGCCAAGACCAGGTTTTGGGCGGGCTGTTTATCAAACCAGGCATTGTAACCGGCACTATTGATGCAGCGCTGCAGCGTGACATCGATTATGGCATGCGTATGGCAACACTAATTTCACAGACCGATATTGGCCAAACAGTTGTGGTAAAAGATGGGATGATGCTTGCGGTTGAAGCGATTGAAGGCACTGATGCCTGCATTAAGCGCGGGCTAGAGCTTGGTAATCAAGGAATTGTGATTTGCAAGGCCGCACAACCAGCACAAAATAAAAAATACGACTTGCCAACACTGGGGCCAGCAACTATTCAACCTTACAAGGCTGGTGATATTCGCGCGATGGCATGGCTTTCTAGCCACACCATCATTGCGCAAAAAGATGAATTTATTACACTGGCAAACAGCTTAGGCATTACGCTCATTTCGCTGTAAAAATAAAGCCCGCTTACACTGAGGTTATCAAAGTGTAAGCGGGCTTTATTTTTACCAATCAACCAAGTGACTTAGTTTTCTACCGTTTTCAAAAACATTTCCCATTCATCCATGGCTTTTGCCAGGAGACGATTAACATCTTTAAAGCGCTCTTCTGCTTTAACGTAGGGTTCACTGCCCCACTCAAGCGTTGCAAATTTTTGTTCAAGCTTGTAACGCCCCTTTTTCAAATTTTTCGATACGCGTCTCAAGGCTTGCACGTTTTTTACGTTGCTCGTACGAATCTTTTGAGCCGGCTTTCACCGTCCGACTGGCTCTGGTTTAGGCACTGCACGCTTCTTTTTGCACGCCGTTCAGCTTTTCAGCCTCTTCTTTTTTAAAAAGGTATGATTCATAATTGCCTTTGTAACGTCCATCTTGTCGGTGTCAGCTCTAAGACACGGGTAGCCAAGCCATCCAAAAAGTCTCTATCGTGAGAAACAAAGAGCATAGTACCCTTGTACTCATTCAGCGATTTCTGCAAGATTTCTTTTGATTCTAGGTCAAGGTGGTTGGTTGGTTCGTCAAGGATCAGGAAGTTGGCATTAGCCAATAAAACCTTGACCATAGCGACACGGTTCTTTTCACCACCACTCAAGACACCTATTTTCTTGTACGCATCGTCACCCGGGAACAGAAACGCCCCCAGCATACCGCGCACTCTGCTACGTGCTTCGATAGTCGTACAAGAACCCTCAACCTCATCCAAAATCTCCTTTTTGCGGTCAAGTGACTTTTCTTGATCCTGTTCAAAGAAGGTTGCTGTAACGTTGTGGCCAAGCATAATTTTGCCAGTATCTTGGGAAATTTATTCATAATGATGTTAAGCAAGGTTGATTTACCAACACCGTTTGCTGCCACCAGGGCAATTTTTTCTTCACGGAAGATATCAAAATTAACATTCTTAAAAAGCGGCGTATCGCCAAACCCTTTGCTGACATTTTCAACTTTGAGCACCACATCGCCACTCCGAACCACCGGAGGGAAACGAAACCCCCATACCGGTCGTTTGCTATTAATTTCGATACGCTCGACCTTATCAAGGGCTTTGACACGCTCGCAGCCATCGTCGCACGGCTTGCGCTCGCACGAAACGGTTAATGGTTTCCATCTTTTTCTTAATGTCGCGTTGCTGTTCTTCATACGCGCGCAGCGTCAGCGCTTCATCATGCTCTTTTTGTTCTAAAAATTTGGTGTAGTTGCCGTCGTACATTTTGGCTTTGCCACGTTCCAGGTCAAGGATATATTCGCAGGCATGGTCCAAAAAGTAGCGATCGTGCGAGACAAGCATAAAGCCAAATTCGGCGTTTTGTAGGAATTCCAAGAACCAATCCTTATGCACAATGTCCAAGTGGTTGGTGGGTTCGTCAAACAGGTATAGATGAGCATTTTGTAATAAAAGCTTTGCCAAAACCAAGCGCATTTTCCAGCCAACGCTCAATTGGTCAACAGGACTTTGGACGCGCTCTTGGCTAAAACCAAGGCCAGTAAGAATGTTTTTAACTTTAAGCTCAAGGGTATGAGGGTCGTGCTGGGCAACTTCTTGCACTAAGTGGGCATAGCGCTCAAGCTTTTCTTCACTATAATCACCGCCATCAAGCGCATGGACATAAGCTTCAAGCGCGGTCAACTCTTCTTTAAGCAGCATAATGTCGCCAAAGGTTGAAAAGGCTTCTTCAAAAACACTTTTATTAGAATTGAGAACAACCTCTTGGGGCAGGTAGGCAATTTTACAATCACGTTCAAGCGATACAGAACCGCCATCAAGCTTTTGCGTGCCACTAATCACTTTAAGCATGGTACTTTTACCGGCACCGTTTTTACCAACCAAACCAAGCTTTTGCCCTTTTTGTACGGTAAAACCGATATTATCAAAAATAACTTGTTGTCCAAATTCTAAACGTAAACTCTCTGCAATCAGCATGGCGTCTGCTTTCTCAATAAAATTTTCTTTATATAACTCGCGCAGTATAACAAATGTTACATAAAAAATCCCTCCAGCCCTACGCTGAAGGGATTCCATGATATTCACTACTTAGATTAATAGATCAGTGCAAGGGTTTATGGCTAGGCTTTTGCGCCAAATACCACTATCGCTCCTTGCGAATTTGGTGCTGGATTTTTTTGCTGCTCGGGTACCGCTACAGGGTGGTAAAGCTTACCACTCACAGGGAAAAGCTGATTTTTGGGCAATGATAATGGTGGAATACGAATTGCTGCATCACCAAATGGATTCAAGGCCGCGGGCAAAACTGGTATGCCGTTATTCATAAGACCAACTGCGCCCCATGAAGCAAGCCACCCAATTACTTTACCACCAACAAAGCCCTTAGCGCCTTTTACCATGTTTTTCCAAAGCTTATCAATAATGGCATCAGTGTTTGTTTTATCAGCAACATATTCATCCCAAAGCTTTGTTGCTTTGTCATAACTGATAATACGGTTCAGGCAGCACTGGTTAAGTACAAGCTCTATAAGTGTATCATTAATAACTGTTGGGTCTTGGCTATCATGGTTAACCTCTTCTTCAGTGACCAACCCTTTAGCACGTAAAAATGAAATACCCTGATAGCGAATTTGATTTGGCATTGGGCACACTGCTCGTGCTATTGTCTTAAAGAACATTTTTAGCAGGAGCTTGCCTTGTTCCAGCATGCTATACACGCTATCAAGCGCATTTGGTGTAGCATGCGGTGCTTCCCATGTTTCATCCTCGGTAAAGCACTCATCAAGCAAAACACCGATTTTACCAGCAACTTTACCAAGACTGTCGATAAAAACATCAACACCTCTGTGCATCTTTTTAACAGCGCGATTACCCCAAAATCACCGACATTTTTAAGGGTATAGACAAGCAATCGATAGACAACAATGTTATTAAAATTGTCAGCGATAGCATCATTAATTGCCGCTGCTTGGATGTCACCTTCTAAATCTTTTTTTATGTGAACCGGTAAATAGCTCAAAGCCCGACTGCTTTCAAACATAATAATATCACGTGCATTCAGCTCAACAAGCGCATCAACTGCATCAAATTTTTGGGCAAGAAGCACGATTTTTGTTATCTCTAAAATCTCACTTACCAACGCTGGGCGCAAAAGACCCATAGTATACAACTCACATTGTGCAAGCCGACGGTCACCAACTTTGCGAACGATAGACTGTTGTACTTGGTAATCAAGCTTGTATTGCAGCTCGGTTAGCGCAAAAAGCATAACCATTTTGAAAAAGTTATCTTTACTTGGCCGTGGAACAAATGCGTGGTCTTTATCAAGCCACATGGTACGTGCTATTTCTTGGACATAAAACCATGAAAGCGACGCTGCAACACGAATTGCAGTCCTTTGATAAAAACTAAGATTTGACACGGGTTGCCGGGTCATAGGCGAGCGGAAGCGACGCCGTCCTTTAGACGGCTACGCCCGGCAACGACGATTACGCATGCCCGGCTTCGTTCGAAAGCATTCCGACATCGATCCCGATCTTGCGCAGCGCGCGGGTATACTTTTCCTCTACATCGCGGCCGAAAATCAAATCGGGATCGGCGTCACAGTGCAGCCAGCCATTGTCCTGAATTTCACTTTCGAGCTGGCCTGCGGCCCAGCCGGCATAGCCGAGCGCCAATATCGCATGCTTCGGCCCGGCCCCCTTGGCGATGGCTTTCAGGATATCGACGGTTGCGGTCAGGCAGATCTCGTGATCGATCCGCAGCGTCGCATCCTGAATGAAGAAGTCGCTCGAATGCAGCACGAAACCACGGCCGGTTTCGACCGGCCCTCCCTTGAGCACCTTCAAGGTCTCGGCATTTTCAGGCAGCTTGATCTGGTCGGCCTTCTTGATGATATCGAGTTGCACCAGAAGCCCTGGAAAATCGATGCTGCCCGCCGGACGGTTGACGATGATGCCCATCGCGCCTTCCGCCGAATGCGCGCAGAGATAAATCACCGAACGTTCGAAGCGCGGGTCGCCCATGACAGGCATGGCGATCAGCAGCTGGCCATCGAGATAGCGATGGCCGTCGGCGTCGCTGCTTGCAATTTCGCGGCGATCCGGTTTCGGTCTTTTGCTTTCAGAACTCATCGCCAAAAACTCGCTGAAGTAATATATCCTGATATTGGGCTTAAGTTCTGTCAATCAAGGTTCGGCTGTGTTTCGGCTTGCATCACAAGCAATTCAATGGCTTGCGACCTCGCTTGGGGTTAAGGACGCTTTATGAACGCGATGGTTCCAACCTCCGCCGAACTCTCGCTGACGTTCCGACGTTCGCGATCGATGGCTCTCTGGGCCGTGGTGGCGCTCGGTTCGTTTTCACCGGTCGCAGCCCAGGCCGAGGACGCTTCGCCCTGGCAGAAGGGCATGCACGCTGCCGTGCGGCTATTGGCTGGATCGCACAGCGGATCGGTGCTGCTCGGCGGCATTGCGGTTCAACTCGATCCGGGTTGGAAGACTTACTGGCGTACCTCGGGCGATTCCGGCGTTCCGCCGCGTTTTGATTTCTCCAAATCAGAGAATATCGAGGCCGTGACCGTTCTATGGCCGGCGCCGACAAAATTCGACGACGGCGCCGGTGGCTTCTCGCTCGGCTATCACGATTCTGTGGTGCTGCCGCTGCGGATCGTGCCGAAAAGCAACGACAAGCCGGTGACGCTTCGCGCCAGCATCAACTACGCGGTGTGCGAGAAGATTTGCATTCCGGTTGAAGCGAACGCGGAGCTGACATTCGCCAGCGTCGCCAGCACCGAAGACAATGTCCTGTTCGCGGCGCTCGATACCGTTCCAAAGCCGGCGTCGATCGGCGATCCCAATCCGCTCACAATTCGCGACGTCAAGCGCGAGGGCAAGTCCGAGGTTCTGGTCGACGTGATCTCGCCCGATGCGAAAGCGGTCAGTCTGTTTGTCGAAGGACCAACGCCGGACTGGGCGCTGCCGGTGCCAAAACTTCTCGAGCACGGACCGCCAGGCATCAAGCGCTTTGCTTTCGAACTCGACGGCATGCCGCCTGGAACCAATCCGGACGGCGCTGCCCTCAAATTCACGCTGGTCGGAGGCGACCGCTCCTACGAGTTCAATATCAATCTGGACTGACCCGAAGGGGTGACATTCCACCAAATCTTAACGAAGTGTTGATAGGCGAGAGTGTCGCCGCCAATGCGCGGCCTTTGCTCCGGACTGCTCGTGGCGGCCATCGACACCCAACCCCCAATCGCTTCAGCAACCGGCCTGCTCGCCCGGCTGAAGACGATGCTGGCCGGCGGCTCCAGTGAAGCCTCGGTGACGCGGCGGCTGGCGGGCACGATCTTCATCATCCGGGTGCTGAGCGCCGGCCTCGCTTATTTCTCGCAAGTTCTGCTCGCGCGCTGGATGGGCGGCTCCGACTACGGCATCTATGTCTATGTCTGGACCTGGGTGCTGCTGCTCGGCAGCATGATGGACTTCGGCATTTCCTCTTCGGCCCAGAAGATCATTCCGGAATATCGCACCCGCGGCGAGCATGCGCTGTTGCGCGGCTTTCTGGCCGGCAGCCGCTGGATGACGTTTGCGGTCTCGACCCTGGTCTCGGTGCTGCTGGCTGGCCTTGTCAAATTATTGTCGCCGTGGATCGAAGCCGGCGAGATCGTCCCGCTGTATATCGGCTGCCTCACGCTACCTGCCTTCGTCGTGGCCAATACCCAGGACGGCATTGCGCGCTCCCATGACTGGATGCGGCTGGGGTTGATGCCACAATTCATCATCCGGCAATCCCTGATCATCGGCGTCACCGCCGGCATGTTTGTCCTCGGCTTCCATCTCGGCGCTACGGCGGCAATGGCCGCAAGCGCGGCTGCGGTCTGGATCGCCATGATCGGCCAGATGGTGGCGCTCAATCGCCGCCTCGCCGGCCATATTCCGCCCGGTCCGAAAGCCTATGAGATCGGCGTCTGGCTTTCGATCTCGCTGCCGATCCTGATGGTCGAAGGCTTTTATTTGCTGTTGTCCTACACCGACGTGCTGGTGTTGCAACAATACCGTTCTTCGGAAGAAGTCGGCGTCTACTTTGCGGTGGTGAAGACGCTGGCGCTGGTATCCTTCATCCACTACGCGATGTCGGCGACCACGGCGCACCGGTTTGCCGAGTATCACGCGCTCGGCGACAAAGAGCGGCTCTCGGCCTATGTCGCGCATGCCATCAAATGGACGTTCTGGCCGTCACTCGCGGCCACCGTCCTGCTGCTTGCGCTCGGCAAGCCGCTGCTCTGGCTGTTCGGGCCGCAATTCGTCATCGGCTATGACATCATGTTCATCGCCGCGATCGGCCTCGTCGTTCGCGCAGCGGTCGGCCCGGTCGAGCGGCTGCTCAACATGCTCGGCCATCAATATATTTGCGCACTGGCCTACGCGCTGTCGTTCGTCTTGAACGTCGCGCTCTGCATCGCGCTGGTGCCGCGCTTCGGCGGTCACGGCGCTGCGGCCGCGACCTCGATCTCGCTCGTCTTTGAGACCGTGCTGCTGTTTTACATCGTGCGCCAGCGGCTCGGGTTGCACGTGCTGGCGTTCGGGGCGCGCGGCTGAGCCGTCATTGCCGGGCATAGCCGTTCGAAGAACGGCGTCGCTTCCGCTCGCCTATGACCCGGCAATCCATCAAAAAAGCCTCAATCGGATGGATGCCCGGATCAAGTCCGGGCATGACAGGAGGATTACTCCGCGGTCCAGCCGCCATCGATCGAGAGGTTGGCGCCGGTGATCTGCGCGGCATCGTCGCCGCACAAAAACAACGCGAGTGCAGCGACCTGCTCCGACGTCACGAATTCCTTGGTCGGCTGCGCATCAAGCAACACGTCCTTGATGACCTGTTCCTTGGTCATGTTGCGCGCCTTCATGGTCTCCGGAATTTGGTGCTCGACCAGCGGGGTCCAGACATAGCCGGGGCTGATGCAATTGCAGGTGATCTTGAAGGTTGCGACCTCAAGCGCCACCGTCTTGGTGAGGCCGGCGATGCCGTGCTTGGCCGAGACGTAAGCCGACTTGAAGGGCGAGGCCACCAGCGAATGCGCGGACGCCGTATTGATGATGCGTCCCCAGCCCCGCTTCTTCATGCCGGGCACGGCCGCGCGAATGCCATGAAACGCCGACGACAGATTGATCGCGATGATGGCATCCCACTTCTCGATCGGAAACTCCTCGATCGGGGAGACAAACTGAATGCCGGCATTGTTAACGAGGATATCGACCGAACCGAAGGTGCTTTCGCCGAGCGCAATCATGCCGGCGATCTCGGCCGGTTTGGTCATGTCCGCCGCAGAGTAAACCGCCTTGACCTTGTAGTCGGTCTCGATCGCGGAACGCTCCTTCTCGATATCGGCCGGCGCGCCAAAGCCGTTGATCACGACATTGGCGCCGGCGCCGGCAAAGGCGCGGGCATAAGCCAGCCCGATGCCAGAGGTCGAACCGGTCACGACTGCCGTCTTGCCTTTCAGATCCGTCATTTCTGCTTACTCCTTTTTGGGGGGATTATCGTCGCCCGAGAAATCGTAGGTCACCATGGTTTCGTCGGATTGTGGCCGTTCGAGCCGATCCCGGCACTCCATCGACCGGTGAACGTCGCGCACACCGGATTCCCAATGCTCGAGCATGGCGACGCGGGAAAAATCGTAGTCCTTCGAAGACGTCTCGTAATTCTTGCTTCGGTAGATCAGGTGCACCACCGTGACCGTGTTCTCCTTGGCTGCCTCACGCAAAAAAACCGCCGAAGGATCGTCCTTGAGATGGTCGGGCAATTTGTCGATCAGGTCCCGGACCGCCTTGCGGGCGTTATGGATCTGGCGATTCTTGTCGGTCGTCATGCGGGTGCGGCTGGAGTAGCGGATGTCCTTCTCGCGCTCGGCGGCTTCCAGCAGTGACCGCGGCAACAATCCGCGGGCGCTGAAGAGATCAATCTGGAAAATCAGAAGGTCGTTGTTGGTCTCGGTATCCAGCACATAATCCAGCGGCGTATTGGAAGCGACGCCGCCATCCCAGTAATGCTCGCCGTCGATGACGATGGACGGAAAGCCGGGCGGCAGCGCGCCGGATGCCATGATGTGCTCAGGGCCGATTCGTTTTCCCAGCCTCTTGAATTCGACATTGTCGAAATATTTCAAGTTGCCCGAGGTCACTCCCACCGCACCGACGCTGATCCGGCATTTCAGATCGTTGATGCGATCGAAATCGACAAGCCGCTCCAGCGTCCTGCGTAACGGTGATGTGTCGTAATAGCTCTGCGCCTCCGGGCTTCCCTGCGGCCATAGCGCCGCAGGCGGTATCCGCGGCGTGAAGAAACCCCGCGCGCCGAAAGTCGCGATGTACGCGGCGCTGGTCTCGTTGTACAGCGAGCGCTCGCGGCCGCCCTTTGCGGCAGGAACCCATGTCGCGGACGAAGAAACCGTCTCCCAGAATTCCTTCAGTCTCTCGACGCGCTTATCGGGCTCGTTGCCGGCAATGATGGCCGCATTGATGGCCCCGATCGAGATGCCTGCGACCCATTCCGGCTCGAAATCGAGGTGACTGAGCGCCTGATACGCTCCCGCCTGATAGGAACCGAGCGCACCTCCGCCTTGCAGGACGAGTACGCGCTGTGCTTTTGCGGGCGTCGTTGCCGGCGCGGGATCAGTCATAGCTGGCGGTCCGATTCCAATGGTCGCGTTACCTCTCGGCGGTCACTTTCGAGCGCTAGAATCTAACGGACCGCAAGCAACGAAATGTATCCACTTTCCCTTACCTCGAACATGCGCAACTTCCGCAACATCATACGAAGATCGGAATAATATCATACGAATGCCAGAACCGGGACGCCAGTTCGAGCCCGCATTACTCGGTGAGGCCGGTAGCAAGCGGTATGCCGGGATGATCGCGCGGCCCGGTTGATGCAAGAATAAGCGTCCAGAACACCTTGTATTTGGTATTTGGAGCATAGCTCGCCGCGATGCCCATTTTTGTGACATCGCTTTGAAGCATATTTGCCTTGTGCGGTGGCGAGTCCCGCCAGCCGGAAAATGCCTCAGCCAGAGTATGGTACCCGGCCGAAACGTTTTCGACGGCAAGCGTCGATGGATATCCGGCCGCTTGCAGGCGTTTCGGCAGCGGCGCCTTGACGTCATGGTCAAGCTTGTTGCGGCTCGCCATCGCCTGGGACTGGGACTCTGCAATTCTCATCAACTCAGGATCAATCACCACGGCACCGACGCCGTTGTTCTTGCGGTAGAGCGAGATCATCGTCGCAGCCGCCTGGGCGTCGAGCTTCACGCCTGGCTCCGCCATATTGAAATACATGCTGGGCTGTTCGACCGGCGTTTCCGACGCGCAGCCGCTCAGCGCCAATAACCCGATGATCGCGATCGGTGCCGTCCAGTTGACGCGCATGAAATAAAATACCCCAAAGTTCAGGGCCGGTTGTTGCACGCCAACCGTGGCTGAAAGGTGAACGAGGCGGCTTTTTTCGGACCAGCCGGAGCGTGCTAGTACCGCCGATCTGAAGTCCCTGCACCGCGAGCGGCGAGTTCGATCAGGGACCTCCGATCGATAAAGCGGTACTAGCTTCAACTGGTTTGTGAGTAGCCTATAACTTTCCGAAGTTCGTGAAGATGGGCGCTGCGACAGAGCGCGAACTTCGGAAAGTGGGCACTATTCCGTCTTGACGGTATGGATGCCGCACTCCGTCTTGGAGCGGCCTCGCCAACGGCCGTCACGGGCGTCTTCGTCACCCTCGGCACGGCTACTGCAAGGCATGCACCCGACCGACAGAAACCCGGAGCCTTTGAGCGGATGCGGCGGCAATTTTGCCCGGGCATAGATCGCCCCGATATCGGCAGCCGCGACATTTGCAAACGGGTTGAATTTCAGCCTGTGGCCGTCGGCCTCTACCACTGA
>CAVVZW010000169.1:0-7285 GCA_963752265.1 uncultured Alphaproteobacteria bacterium | reverse complement strand
GGCCCGTCGGGTTATAGTCAATTCGGGTGGAACGGACGATCATGAGGCTGCGTCATGGCTTGGCTCCTCGGGGCTGGGGCGAAATCTGCGTGAGTCAAGCGCGGGGAGTTTGCTGATTCAGTGATCGATTATCGACGGCCGCTCAAGCCGTGGAAAGAGCCTCGCGCGCGAATGCCCCCCATTTGATCGACCCGCTGGTCGAACCGGTCCGGACCGGCATGCAGATTCCGGATACGGGCTGCCGCGCGGGATGGTTGGTCCGAATATGCCTGGCAAAACAAAAAGGAAGATTTTTCTCGCTTTTTCGGCAAGTCACGCTTATCGTGTGATAGTGGGGACCGGCGCGTCTGAAAAGCGGCTGCTGGAACCAGTTTACCGCGATTGCTCTGCCAAAGCGGAGGGGGCCGGTTGGCCGGCAATCGCGTCTGCGCAGACGCGGACAGTTTTTCATTTCGCGCTCGGCCACTGCGCTTCGGCTTAGGTGTACGTCGGCAGCGGCGCAAGACCAAACCAGATCAGCCCAGATACGACGGGGGCAAACCGCATGTCTTAGCATCCATTTCATTTCCAGTTGATTCGTCAGCTCGACCGGCCCATCGACGTCGCCCTTCCGGGGGCCGCTGCCGGGTTGCCGGCAAAGTTCGCCGCGCGTCGTTCGTGAGTTCAAATTAGGGAAACGCAATGTCTCGATTATCGTTTTCGCCGCCGGCTTCAAGAGTTTTTCCGGAAGCTGCGCGACGCTCGCAAGGCCGCCCGGCGCAAATCGTTTTTTCTGCGGCTGGGCCTCGAGCCGTTGGAATCGCGCCGCTTGCTGACCGTGCGCGTGTGGGACGGCGCCGACATCGCCAACGGCAACAGCAACTGGAGCGACCCGGCCAACTGGGTCGGCAACGTCGCGCCCCAGCCCGAAGACAATCTCGTCTTTCCGACCAGCTACTCCTCGTCGCACCACCATCAACGACGACCTGGGCACCAACTTCCAGCTTGCGCTCGATCACGATCTCGGGCTCGAACTTCAACATCACGACCACGAATTCTTCCTCGATCCAACTGATGGAGAACTTCACGGCCGACAACGCCGGCGGCACGAGCAACACCTTCGGCGTGCCGCTGCTGATCGCCCCGGCCACGACGCTGGCGACCTTGGGCGAGACGATCTTCAACGCCAACCCGAGCGCCACGCTCAACCTCAACAACACGATCGATACCGGCGCCATCCAGTCGATGACGCTGACCATCGACGGCGCCGGCACGACCAACATCTCGGGCAGCATCACCGACGCCGGCAGCATCGTCAAGAACGGCGCCGGCACGCTGGTTCTGTCGGGCAATAACAGCTACCTAGGCTTCACCACCATCAACCAGGGCGTGGTCAACGCGCAGAGCAACAACGCCCTGGGCTCGACGCGGCCGGCACGACTGGTCAACCAGGGCGCGGCGCTGCAGGTGCAAGGGAGCAGCCTGACCATCAACGAGCCGCTGGAACTCAACGGCAACGGCATCGGCGTCGGCTCGCCCGGCGCTGGGGCTGCCGATCGATCGGCCTGGGCGCATTGCGCGTGATGCCGAATAGCACGGTCACTTGGAGCGGCGGCATCCAATTGCCGGCCAGCGCCACCACGCCGGCGATGATCGGCGTCGAGAGCAGCGGCACGCTCCCCACTCGGTCCCCAGCTGCTCGACATCACCGGCGAAATCACCGCCCTGGGCTCGGGCAGCTTCGTCAAGATGGGGCCCGGCACGCTGCAACTGGCCGGCACGGCCAACAACCTGATCCTGGGCACGACCACCGTCCAGCAAGGGACGCTGCTGTTGGACATGACCAATGGGGCCTCAGGCCTTCGAAGGCAGCCTGACGATTGGCGACAACATCGAAGGGGCCAACGAGTCGGTCGTGCAGCTGGCCCACGACCGAACCAGATTCCCGCCGTCGACTTCTACGGCACCACGCTGCTGACGGTGCAGATCAATGCTCGGGCCTGCTCGAACCTGAACAACTTCACCGACCAGATCAGCAACCTGGTGATGATCGAGGGGCAGACCTATAGCGCCAATGTCACGACGGGCACGCGCCGGCGGCGGCACGCTGTCGCTGCTGGGCAATTTGACGCGTGACCGAGCTTCGAAGGCAGCAGCGGCAGCCTCGCCGGCAGCCCGATCGGCGGCACCGGCAACCTCGACCTGAGCTCGTTCTTCTCCGGCGCGGCGGCGCCGCGACGCACACGTTCAACATCGGCGACTCGGCGCTTGACGAGCATCAACCCCGACCTGAACATCTCGGCCACCATCACGGGCAACGCCGCCGGCAGCCTGACCAAGACCGGCGCCGGCACGCTCGAACTATCCGGCAACAACAGCTACAACGGCCCGACATTCCTCACTGCCGGCGTCGTCGCGATTCAACAGCAACACGGCGTTTGGAAACTCCAGCAGCTCCAGCGCCGTGGTCTCGATCGGCGCCGTGACGCTGTGGCCCATGCAATCGGCGACGATCAGCAACGCCGCTGTCGCTCGACGGCAACTTTACGAAATTATCTGCGCTTTCCGCTCGGCGACATGACCAAGCTCGAGACCCGCGAACTGGCGCGGCGCTTTGGCCTCGAGAGTCGCGGACAAGCAGGACAGCCAGGACATCTGCTTCGTGCCGACCGGGCGCTATACCGACATTATCGGCCGGTTGAGGCCGAACGCGGTACCCCGGCGACATCGTCGACCTCGACGGTCGTGTCATCGGCCAGCATCAAGGCATCGTTCATTTCACCGTCGGCCAGCGCAAGGGCCTCGGCATCGCGCCGGCTGCGCCGCTCTATGTCGTCAGGCTCGATGCCGCGAGCCGCCGCGTCGTGGTCGGACCGCGCGAGGCGCTGCGGATGGACCGCATCGTGCTGCGCGACGTCAACTGGATCGGCGACGGCCGGCTCGATCGCGCGGTCGGCAACGGGCTCGAGATTTTCGTGCGGGTGCGATCGACCCGCGCGCCGCAGCCGGCATGGCTGCGTGCCGCCGATGGCGGTTATGAGGTCGAACTGGTCGCGGGCGAAGAGGGCGTATCTCCCGGCCAGGCCTGCGTGTTCTACGATGCGCCTTCGGGGCAGGCGCGCGTGCTCGGCGGCGGCTTCATCCAGAGCGCCACCGCGAAAAGTGCCGCCGCGCCGGGCCGCGCTGCGGCCGGCGACCTCCGTGGCTAGTGGTCCGATTCTAACATTGCATCCCGGTGAATAGATCGCGGATTTGCGAGGCTAACGAGGAGATTCCGCATGATGTCGAAATCCATAGGCGTGTTAATGGCCGCCGGTCTTTTGGCGGTATCGGGAACGATCGCAAACGGTCCGGCCAAGGCGGCCGACGCCGAGATCGTGCTGGGTGCGATCGTGCCGTCGAGCGGTCCGTTCGCTGAATGGGGGCGCACCAATACGGCGACCCTGCAAATGCTGGAGAAACAAGTCAACGATGCCGGCGGCATCAAGGGCGCCAAGCTTCGCATCCTGATCCTCGACGACGCGACCAAGCCAGCGCAGGCGACCAACAACCTTCGCAAGCTTGCGGGCGACGATCATGTGCTCGCGGTCGCGGGGCCACTGACGTCGAGCGCAGCGGAGGTCACATTCCCGGTCGCCAACGAGATGAAGGTGGTCGCGACCTCGCAAGCGTCATCGAAGCCTGGCGTGGCCAAGCTCAATCGCCCCTGGGCGTTCCGCAATACCATCGACGAAGGCGTGCTCGGCCGTACCACCGTGCCGTATTACAAACAGGCCTTCGGCATCAAGACCGTCGCGATCATCTTCGACGCCAAGGACGCTACTGCTGCGACCGTCGGCAGCAAGATCATGCCGGGGCTGATGAAGGACAACGGCATCGAGGTCGTCAACGCCAACGATCCGCTCTCCTTCAACACCGGTGATCTCGACGTCAGCGCTCAGGTCACCAAGATCAAGGCGCTCAACCCGGACGGCGTTGTCGTCAGCGCCGACTATAGCCAAGCCGTCACCGTCATTCGCGAGATGAAGCGGCAGGGCGTCGTCAAGCCGGTCGTCGGCTCCACGCAATTGATTTCGTCGGCGATCCTGAAAGCCGCGCCCGAAATTCCGATCGTGGCGCCAGCAACCTTCTACGCCAGCATGCCGGGCGACAAACCGGAGAAGTTCGTCAAGGAACTGACGCCCCTGCTTCGCAAGGTCTCGGGCCTGCCGCCGGAGATTGAGCCTAGCATGTACGATGCCAATATCTATGAGATCGGCAGCATCTATATCGAGGCGATCAAAAATGCCGGCGTCACGGGCAAGCCGGAAGACCTCGAATCCGATCGCACCAAGATCCGTGACTATCTGGCCAAGCTTACGGGCTTTGCCGGGCTCGGCGGACCGATCGGCTTCAACGAGAATGGCGATGCCATCAAGGCCTTCTATGTCGTGCAAGGCCAAAATGGCACATGGCAATCGAAGGTGCGCGGCTGCAGCGCGCCGGACGGCAAGCAGGGGTGTTGAGCGGGGCTCCCTTACGTAAGGTGCAGCCGCAACGGCCAAAGCCGAACCTGATAAGGACACTTCGGTGCTGATCCAGCAGTTCGTGAACGGCCTGACGTTGGGGGCGGTCTATACCTTAATCGCCCTCTCCTTCTCGCTCGTCATGGGAATCCTGGGCGTCCTCAATCTTGCGATCGCCGAGCTCTTCATGCTCGGCGGCTATTTCGGGTTTGCCGTGGTGCTCGCGCAACTGCCGCTGCCGCTGGCCTTGATCGCCGGCATGGCGGGCGCAGCACTGGTTGCCGCGGTGATTGAGCGCATCGGTTACCAGCCGTTCCGCACCGCACCCGTGGTAACGCCGATGCTGTCGACGCTCGGCTTCTCGATCATCCTGCAAAATGTCGCGACTAACATATGGGGCTCCGATCCGCTGCAACTGACCGAGGAAGTCTTTGCCGAGCGCTTCAACATCGGCCCGGTCAGCATCAGCGCCATTCAGCTCATGGTGCTCAGCGTCACCGTGGTGCTCGTCGCGCTGCTCGCGTTCCTGGTGCAGCGCACCTCGATCGGACGCGCGCTGCGGGCGGTCGCCGAAAACCGCGACGTGGCACGCCTGCTTGGCGTTTCCGCCGGGAGCATCACGCTTGTGGCTTTCATGTTGTCCGGTTCACTCGCCGGCGCGGCCGGCGTCCTGATCGGCCTGCACTATGCGGCGATTACGCCCTATATCGGCGTCGAAATCGGGCTCAAAGCGATCGCGGTGATGGTGGTCGGCGGCACGACACGCATCTGGGGCGCGCTGATCGCGGGCCCCCTGATGGGTGTGGTCGAGGTGATGACGGTCGCCTACGGTGGGTCGCAGATCCGCGACTTCGTCGTCTATGGCTTTATGATCCTGATTCTGCTGCTCCGCCCGCAGGGGCTACTCGGCGGCGGGCGGCGCGATCAAGATAGAAGGGTCTGACGATGTCGGTGTACTACGCGGGAATTCTTGCGGACGTCGGCATTCTCGCGCTCGGTGCGCTCAGCGTCTATATTATCCTCTCGACCGGCCAGTTGTCCCTTGGCAATGCCGGCTTCATGGGGATCGGCGCCTATCTCACCTCCTGGCTGACGGTCAAAGCCGGCCTTCCGTTAACGCCTTCGCTGATGATCGCCGCACTCGTGTCCGGCGTGATCGGCGTGGTGGTCGGATTTCCGGCGCTGCGGCTGAAAGGCATCTATCTCGCCATGGCGACGCTTGGGTTCGGCGAGATGGTGCGGAGCTTCTTTCTCAATTTTTCCGCCATGGGAGGACCGGAAGGCTTTCACGGCATGCTGCACGTGTCCACCGGCTATATCTGGATCTGGGCGGTCCTTGTGCTTGGGCTGGTCATGCTGCTCGAGACATCGCAGATCTGGCTCGAAATTCGCGCGGTGCGTGATGACGAAACCGCAGCCGGACTTGTCGGCCTCAATACTACCGAGATCAAGGTGGGTGCCTTCGGCTGCGGCGCCGCGGTGGCCGCGATTGCCGGCGGGTTGTTCGCGCATCACAACGTCTACATCGAGCCCGGAAACTTCTCTTTCGAGCGTTCGATCGATTTCGTACTTGCCGTCATCCTCGGCGGTTCGACGGTCGCACCCGGCGCGCTTGCTGGCGCGGTTATACTGGTGATCCTGCCCGAATACCTGCGATTTCTCGCCGACTGGCGTTCTGCCGCCTTTGGCGCACTTTTGATCGGCATGCTGGTCGTGCGCCGCCAAGGTCTGCTCGACCGAGCGGTGCTGCGCTTTGCGTTGCCTTCGTCGTCGGCATGAACGCGATGATGGAAGCGCCTTCTCGTCTAAAGCTTGACCGCGTTTGCAAGCTTTTCGGCGGCGTCCACGCGTTGACCGACCTTTCGCTCAAGGTTGCACCTCGCCAGATTGTCGGAGTGATCGGTCCAAACGGCGCCGGCAAGACCACCGCCTTCAACGTTATCACGGGCGCTTATCGCGCCTCCTCCGGCGCCGTCATGCTCGACGGCCAGGCTGTAACAGACGAGCCGTCGTACCGGATCGCTCGGGCCGGAATCATGCGCACCTTTCAGAACATCAGGCTATTTGCCGACATGACGGTGTGGGAACACTTACTGGTGGCACAGCCGCATACCAGCTACACGTTTCAAAGGCTATTGCCGACGCGCCTTTCCAATCCACAGGCGATCAATCGTGCGAAAGAGGTGCTGGAGTTCTTCGGGCTCGGCGATGTTCGCAATCGGCTCGCGCGTTCGCTGCCCTATGGGCTACAACGCAAGGTCGAGATGGCCCGCGCGGTCACGGCGCGGCCCAAACTGCTGCTGCTGGACGAACCTGTCGCCGGCATGAATCACGACGAGGCCGAGACGATCCGAAATCTGATGCTCAGGCTTCGGGACGACGGTCTCAGCATCCTTTTGATCGAACACGACATGGCTTTTGTCATGAACCTCTGCGACTACCTCTATGTGCTCGACTTCGGCTTATTGATCGCACAAGGCGCCCCACAAGATATCAGGACAAATCCCGCCGTGCTCGACGCCTATCTCGGACAGGTCGACTGATGTTGATCGTTCGCAATCTCAGCGTCCGCTACGGCGCCATCCAGGCGGTGCGCGGCATCGACCTCGACATTGCGCGAGGAGAGATCGTTGCGCTGATCGGCGCAAACGGCGCCGGCAAGACGACCGTCGCGCGCGCCATCGCCGGGCTCTTGCCGTATCGGGGTGAGATTGCCTTCGGGAACGAAACGCTGCGACCCAACAACGCCGAGCGCAATCTCAAGCGAGCAATACGTAATCTGTCCTCGAAGGCTACAGAAG
>CAVVZW010000168.1:0-11574 GCA_963752265.1 uncultured Alphaproteobacteria bacterium | reverse complement strand
GAGCGCGAATGATCGCCCGAGATTTCCTGCCGCGGCTTCGCGGGGAGTCTAAAAAAGCGTTATTCTACGGTATCGGATTGAGCTCGCGGTTGATCAATCGATCGGGACAATCCGGTTCCCGTGGGATATCGTGCGGCTGCCTGACCATCGCCGCTGAGGGAGATATGATCTCGCCTGACGCTGTAGCCAACGAAATCCTCCGAAAGGTGGTTGCCTTCGTCAAGAACGGCGACCGGCTGCAATTGCTTGCGCTCCATACCTTTCCAGTCGCGATCTACGTGACGGACATCGACGGCTTCATCACTTACTTCAACGCAGCAAACGCGTTCGCCACGCCCCAGCCTAAGTCCAGGGCGCGGCAATACGGGCTTCATTTTTCCGCGGTGGTAATATTCTCCCCGAAAAACTTCCAGGTCTTGCCGTCGAATCTTGCAAGACGAAACGCGCTGAAGGTCGAATAATCCGTCGGAGAGACCGCCACCGTAATGCCCGGCAGCAACAGCGGCAGCGAGATATTGCTCAGATTGGTAGCCTGCTTGAGGATGTTTTCACGGGTCAGTTCATCTCCGCAATTGCGCAGGATGATCTCGGCGAATTGCGCGGACCCGTATCCGGTCTGGTTGGTTCCGTCGATCGGATTTCCTTCGGGGTACCACTCCTTCATGAAAGCCAGATAGTCTTTGACACCCTGATCGTCGTCCCAGATCGGATCTCCGACAACTTTGCCCGACAATGCAGTGATCAACCCGGTCGAGGCCTCAACTCCGGCCGGCTGCAGCACGCCGCCGATCGAACTGGAGACCGCGACCATGAAGTGCGTGGGTTTCCAGCCGAGGTCGGCGATCTTGCGGATGGATTGCGCCGCGAATTTCGGAGTTGCGACGGTCAACACGGTGTCCACGCCGGCCGCCTTCAGCGTCACGATTTGTGACTCGATGGTGGGCTCCGAAACTTCGTAGCTCATTTCCTTGACGATCAGATCGCTCTTGCTGCCAAGACCAATCTTGAAGCCCTTGAGGTAATCCTTGCCGAAATCGTCGTTTTGATAGATGACGCCGATCTTGGCCGAAGGCAGCTCCTTCAAGACATACTTCGCGTAGATTTGGCCTTCTTGCTCGTAGGGCGGAAAGAACGGCGTCGTCCAGGGAAAGTTCTTCGGATCGTTCCACTTGGCAGCGCCCGTCGAAACCAGAAGATGCGGGACTTGTTTGCTGTTCAGATATTTCTGGATCGCGGAGTTGGTCGGTGTTCCGAGCGAGCCGATGTCGGCGAGGATCTCTTCCTGTTCGACCAGCTTGCGGGTTTGCTCGACGGTCTTGGGCGGACTGTACGCATCGTCCATGGAAAGCAGCGTCACCTTTCGGCCGTTGATGCCGCCTTTGCTGTTCACCATCTTCCAGTAGGCAAGTTCGGTCTTGCCTTGTGTGCCATAGCCCGAAGCCGGACCGCTATAGGGCATGGTCTGACCGATCTTGATCTCGGTGTCGCTGGCGCCGACATCGTACTTCTTTTCTCCGCCAAAACAGGCATTCATGGTGAGGGCTGCAACAGCCGCCGTAAGTAGGATCAGTCCTGAACGCATACGTTGTTCCTCGTTCGAATTCGCTTTGCCACAAGACGGCGGGATCATACGGAATCTTCGGAATTTGCGATACGCCGAACTTGCGCGTTGCAGCGACGGGAAATGATCAGAATCGAAAACCACCTACTGAACAATCCCTTAGCGGGAAAACCGGGGATGGTTGCTGCGACCAACGTGCTCTTGCGCCTTTCGCCATCCCAAATAGGAACGCCGATCCCCTTCTGGTTGGCGATCTGCCGCTCGATCATCCAAAACCATGGTGGGCGGTTATGGGCGATGCCGAACGTACCTCGCGGCGCCGTCTTTCGCATCATGCTCCCGGTCGGGTAAAAACTGATTGAAGACGTCGGACGAGCGAACGCCTGATCTTGCCGAAGCAGCCAATACCATCCGCGAATGACGCGAATCCGGTTTAACAGCCTTACTGTTTCACGAACGGACAGCCGCCGTCCTTGATGGGCCGAAACACCTGATCTCCGGGAACTTCCGCGAGGAGCTTGTAATAGTCCCAGGGCCCTTTGGACTCCTCGGGTTTTTTCACCTGGAACAGGAACATGCTGTGGACCATGCGTCCGTCCTCACGCAGCGAGCCGTTCTCGGTGAAGGCGTCGTGTATCGGCGTCTCGCGCATCTTCGCAAGAACGGTTTTGGTGTCTCTGGTGCCGGCTGCCTTGACCGCGTTGAGATAGTGTAGTGTCCCGCTATAGGTGGCTGCCTGGTTCATTGTCGGCATGCGCTTCATGCGTGCGAAGAAACGCTTGCCGAAGTCGCGCGTTTTGTCGTTGAGGTCCCAATAGTAGGCCTCGGTTGTGATCAAGCCCTGGGCAAGATTGAGGCCGAGGCTGTGAACGTCGGTAATGAACATCACCATCGCCGCGAGATTCTGGCCGCCGGCCACGATGCCGAATTCTCCTGCCTGTTTTATCGCGTTGATGGTGTCGCCGCCGGCGTTGGCGAGCCCGATGATCTTGGCTTTGGAGGATTGTGCCTGCAGCAGGAACGAAGAAAAATCGGAGGTGTTGAGCGGGGTGCGGGCGCTGCCAAGTACTTTGCCTCCGGCCGCGCGCACCACCTCGCCGGTATCTCGTTCGATCGAATGGCCGAATACGTAATCGACGGTGATGAAGAACCAGCTGTCTCCGCCGTTCTTGACGATTGCGCCACCGACCGTATGGGCATTGGCGTACGTGTCGTAGGTCCATTGCGCGGTGTAGGGTGAGCAGTACTTGCCCGTGATGTCCGAGCTTGCGGCATCCGTCACGATCAGGATCTTTTCGTATTGCTTTGACAGCTCCATGACCGCCAGCGCGACCGCCGACGTCGGCATGTCGATGATCATGTCGACGCCTTCGTTCTCGTACCATTTGCGGGCGATCGAGACCGCAACGTCAGGCTTGTTCAACGCATCGGCGGTGACGAGTTCGATCGGTTTGCCGAACATCGAGCCACCGAATTCCTCGATCGCCAGCTTCGCCGCCTCGACATTCCCCATTCCGCCAAAATCGGCGTAAACAGACGAGAAGTCGGAAAGCACCCCTATTTTAAGCGGCGGCGGGCTTTGTTGAGCAGACGAAGGCCCGATCAGGGCAACGTAAAACATCGAAGCCGCGAAAGCGGCCTTTGAAACGCGCGCCATGATCCCTCCCGTTGTGGGCACGCGTCATTCGAGCGCCCACAGATACCGCTTCGAGAAATCACAGCTCCCGCGACCGCATTGCGTCGCGAACGACCCTCGACGCTCGGATAGTGCGAGCGGTCGGCATGCTCGGCCATACAAACCTGAGGGTGGGCCCATCATATCAAGGTATGATACGTTCACGAGCAATTCTGTGTCGCCGCTAAATGCGTTTAAGCGAGAGCCCGTCTAAGATGCCCCCCGGTTACAAACGACGGTAGCGGGCCACTGACGGGCCACAGGCGGAATTTGACGCGTCAATATTGCTGCGAAGCCTGGGCTTGCGCGCCAGCAATGACGGCGGGAGCGCGATGACATCGAGTTCGCAAGATGCGCAGATTCGTTTCGGTGAGATGCAGGCGCTATGGGAGGACGGCGAGCGCAGCTTTTACAGGGCGGCGCGTGAGGAGGCCGACGGCAGCCGGCGTACGTTCATGGTCGTCACTCCGGCGACTGAAAGTCCAACGACCGTCAATCTCGATCGTCTGGCGCATGAATATGGCCTGAGAGCTCATCTTGACGCCCCTTGGGCGGTTCAGCCTCGGCATCTCGTCCACGAGCGCGGCAGAACCATGCTGGTGCTCGACGACCCCGGTGCCCGGCCGCTTCATCGCCTTCTCGGTTCCCCGATGGAGCTGGGGGAGTTCCTCTGTTTGTCGCAGGCGCTGGCTGCAGCCCTGAGCGGATTGCACGAACGCGGCCTCGTCCACAAGGACATCAATCCTTCGAACATCCTCGTGAACGATCAGGCAAACCAGGTCTGGCTGACCGGTTTCGGTGTCGCCTCGCGCCTGACGCGCGAGCGGCAGGCGCCCGTGCCGCCGGAGTTCATCGCAGGCACGCTTCCCTACATGGCGCCGGAACGGACCGGACGGATGAATTGTTCAGTCGATTCTCGAAGCGACCTCTATTCGCTTGGCGTCACGCTCTATCAGATGCTGACAGGCGCGCTTCCGTTCATCGCGCACGACGCCATGGAATGGGTTCACTGCCATATCGCCAGAACGCCGGTGCCGCCGCGAGAGCGGCTTGAAACCGTCCCGGTGCCGATTTCTCAGCTTGTCGTCAAGCTCCTCGCCAAGAATGCCGAGGATCGCTACCAAACCGCCGCAGGCGTCGAGGCCGATCTGCAACGTTGCCTGACAGAGTGGGAAGCGCATGGCCGCATCGATCTGTTTCCCCTGGGTGTCCATGATGGGCCGGGCCGGCTGCTGATTTCGGAGAAGCTGTACGGACGCGAGGCCGAGATTGACGTTCTCCTTTCGGCCTTTGATCGCGTTGTGGCCGGAGGCGAAGTCGAGCTGGTGCTGGTGTCCGGCTATTCGGGCATCGGAAAGTCTTCGATCGTCAACGAGCTGCACAAGGCACTTGTTCCTCCGCGTGGACTTTTCGCGGCCGGCAAATTCGACCAGTACCGGCGCGGCATCCCTTACGCGACATTGGCCCAGGCCTTCCAAAGTCTGGTTCGCGGGATACTCAGCAAGAGCGAGGCAGAGCTCGAACGCTGGCGGCAACTTTTGCTGGAGGCGCTTGGTCCGAACGGCCAGCTCATGGTGACCCTGATCCCTGAACTGGCTCTTGTTATCGGCGAGCAGCCGCCGGTGCCAGATCTCCCGCCGCAGGATGCGCAAAAGCGCTTCCAGGTCGTCTTTGCGCGGTTCCTCGGCGCATTCGCGCGGCCGGAGCACCCGCTCGCCTTGTTTCTCGACGATCTGCAATGGCTGGATAGTGCTACCCTGGAACTGCTTGAGTACGTCGCCACCGACGCAGACGTGCGGCACCTGATGCTGGTCGGCGCTTACCGGGACAACGAGGTCGATAGCTCGCATCCGCTCATGCGAAGCCTGGTGTCGATCCGCAAATCCGGGCGCAAAGCCCAGGAGATCGTGCTTGACCCGCTTACGTCCAAGGACGTCGGTCACCTCATCGCAGATTGTTTGCATGCCGAATTCGACCGTGTGCAACCCTTGGCGGAACTCGTGTTCGCGAAGACCAGTGGAAATCCGTTCTTCGTGATCCAGTTTATCACGGCACTGGAGGAGCAGCGGCTCCTCATCTTCAATCCGAAGGCCGCGGCCTGGGAGTGGGGCTTATCGCGGATAAAAGCCAAAGGATTTACCGACAACGTCGCGGATCTGATGGCGGCAAAGCTCGATCGCTTGCCCGCCAGGACTCAACAAGCGATGAAGTCGTTCGCCTGTCTCGGCAATGCCACCGATATAGCCACGCTGGCGTTGATCTACGGGGAAACGGAAGAGGATCTTCACCTCGCGCTGGAGGACGCTGTTCGCGCCGATCTCATATTCCGCTTCGACACGTCGTATGCCTTCGTCCACGACCGCGTGCACGAAGCCGCATACGAGCTAGTTAATGTCGAGGAGCGGCCGCTCGTACACTTGAATATCGGGCGGATGCTCGCATCCCAAATTACGATCGCGGAGGCCGACGACAAGATTTTCGAAATCGTCGATCAATTCAATCGCGGCGTCTCGCTGATCGACCTGCCGGGCGAGCAACGGCAGGTCGCAGAACTTTATCTCATCGCGGGCAAGAGGGCCAAGGACTCCACAGCCTATTCATCCGCGTTGACCTATTTCACCACGGGCCGGGGGTTGCTTGCCGATGACGGTTGGGCCGAACAGTATCGGTTACTTTTCGACCTGGAGATTCAACGCGCTGAGTGCGAGTATCTGACTGGCGTGTTTGCGACCGCGGAGAACCGGCTCTCCGCGCTGGCGCAGCGCGCAACAGATATCGTCGACAAGGCCGCCGTCGCGCGCCAGCGCATTTCGCTGTATACCGTGCTGGACCGCCTCGATCGCGCCACCGACGTTGGCCTTGAATTTCTCGGCCATGTCGGCATCGACTGGCCGCCCCACCCGACCAACGGCGATGTCGATCAGGAGTACGCTCAGATATGGCAACGGCTCGGTAGCCGCTCCATCGAACAGCTCGCCGACTTGCCGTCAATGACCGATCCTGGCTGGCGCGCCACCGTCGATGTCCTCGTGACGTTCTCATCGCCCGCCGGCTTCGTCGACAGCAATCTCAACAGTCTGATCCTCGGCCGGATCATCAACCTCAGTCTCGAACATGGCCACACGGACGGATCGTGTTTCGCCTATGTCTACTCGAACCTGGCGTTGGGCGCCTGCTTCGGCGATTACAGTTCCGGATTTCGATTTGCAAAGCTCGGATTGGACCTGATGGAGAGCCGCAAGCTCTTCCGTTTCAAGCCGAGGGTCTATCTTGGTTTTGCGCTCTCGAACTCCTGGGTGAAGCACCTCTCGGCGAGCCATGCGTTGCTGCGCCATGCGTTCGAGGCGGCGCGCGAGGGCGGTGACCTGGTTTTCATGGGATATGCGCTGCGCACCCTGCTGACGAACCTGATCGCCAGCGGCGCGCCGCTGGCCGAGACTGAGACAGAGGCCGAGCATGCCCTCGAATTCGCGCGCAAGGCAGGCTTTGGCCTGGTCCATGACATCGTCAGCGGGCAACTCGCTCTGATCCGGACATTGCGGGGGCGCACGGCGGCTTTTGGCTCGTTCAACGACGCCGAATTCGACGAAAGCAGTTTCGAGCAGCATTTGCAGGAGGACCCGCGGCTGGCATTCGCGGCGTATCTGTATTCCGTCCGCAAGTTGCAGGCGCATTACCATGCCGGAGATTATTTATCGGCCGTCGAGGCGGAAGAAAAAGCAGGAGGGCTTCTGGCGCGGTCGCCGTCCTATCGTCTCTATTTTGACACGGCTGAATATTGCTTCTATGGCGCGCTCGCGCGGGCGGGATGTTGCCAATCCGCTCCGGCAGATGAGCGGTCGCCACACTATGAAATGCTGGGCGCTCATCACAAGCAGCTCCAGACCTGGGCCGAGGTGGGGCCGGAAAATCTCGCCAACCGTGTGGCGCTGATCGCGGCGGAGATCGTCCGGCTCGACGGACGCGAGGTCGAGGCCGAGCGCTTCTATGAAGAGGCCATCCGCTCAGCCCGCGCCAACGGCTTTGTCCATCATGAGGCGCTCGCCTGCGAGGTGGCCGCGCGCTTCTACGCCGCACGAGGCCTCGACGACGTCGCCGACATGTATTTCGGCCGGGCCCGCGATGGCTACCTGCGCTGGGGCGCCGACGGCAAGGTACGGCAACTCGAGGCGCGCTATCCACAATTGGGCGGAACGCGAGTGGCGTCAACACCGGATCAACAGCTCGACTTCGTGACCGTCGTCAAGGCGTCTCAAGCCTTGTCCGGCGAGATCATGTTGCCGAAGCTGATCGATCGGCTGATGACGATCGCGATCGAGAACGCGGGCGCGGACCGTGGTCTTTTGATATTGCCGTCGGGGGATGAATATCTGATTCAAGCCGAGGCGCGCGCGGCCGGAGATCGGATCGAAGTCACGATGCGCGAGGATTCGATCACGGGGATGACGTGCCCCGAATCCCTCGTCCGTTACGTCATCCGGACGCGGGAGAGCGTGATTCTCGATGATGCCTCCAAACCGAACCTGTTCTCCGCGGACAACTACCTGCGCGACCGGAAATCAAAGTCGATCCTCTGCCTTCCGCTCATCAAGCAGCAGCAGTTGACCGGAATCCTCTTTCTCGAAAACGCGCTGACCTCGCACGCGTTCACACCGGCTCGAATGGCGGTTCTGGAACTGCTGGCGGCACAGGCCGCGATCTCGCTGGAGAACACGCGCCTTTATGGCGATCTCCGGGAAAGAGAGGCGAAGATCCGGCGTCTGGTCGATTCCAACATCATCGGAATTCTCACCATCGATCTTGACGGCCGGATTATTGAAGCCAATGACGCCTTTCTTCGGATGGTGCGATACGACCGGGAGGACCTCGTCTCGGGCCGCATGCGCTGGACGAATTCTCCCGTGGAGTGGCAGGACGATGACCTGCGGCGGGTTGAACAGGTAAAGATGATCGGAACGCTGCAAGCCTTTGAGAAGGAGTACTTCCGCAAGGACGGCAGCCGCCTGCCGGCGCTCGTCGGCGTAGCGCGTATCGAGGAAACCGGGAACCAGGCGATCGCGTTCGTCGTTGATTTGACCGAGCGGAAGCAAGCCGAAGCGGAAGCGCGCGAAAGTGAGCGCCGATTCCGCGAGGCCCAAATGGAGCTGGCGCACGCCAACCGCGTCGCGACCATGGGCCAGCTCGCAGCCTCCATTGCCCACGAAGTCAACCAGCCGATCGGCGCCACGCTGGTGAACGCCGGAACCGCCATGCGTTGGCTCGCCCGTCAGCCGCCAAATCTGGACGAGGTCCGGCAATCGATCGAACGTATTCTGACCGACGGCCAGCGAGCTACCAACATTGTGCGCCAGATCCGCGATTTTTCCAAAAAGGCGCCGGCGCAGAACGCGGAGCTGGAGGTCAACGAAGCGATTTTGGAGATCATGGGGCTCACCCGTACCGCAACGTCGGATCACGGTGTTTCGGTGACGATGCAACTGTCAGAAGGGCTGCCGCGCATTGTGGGGGACAGGGTCCAGTTGCAACAGGTGATGCTGAACCTGATCATGAATGCGATCGAGGCGATGAGCGAGGTCGGCGAGCGACCGCGCGAATTGCTGATCTCAACAAGCATCGCCGAGCCGGGTGGTGTGCTTGTCGCGGTGAGCAACTCTGGCCCGGGCCTGCCGCAAGCCAATCCCGAGCGCGTCTTTGAAGCGTTTTACACCACCAAAGCCAGCGGCTTGGGCATGGGGTTGTCGATCTGCCGCTCGATCATCCAAAACTACGGGGGGCGGCTATGGGCCGCGCCGAACGAACCTCGTGGCGCTGTCTTTCGCATCATGTTGCCGGTCGCAGAAAATCGCTTGTGGCTTGCGGGCGCCGCGAAGCGAAATTGATACCTCTATCAAAATTCGACAACAGGGCCCAACTCATTTTCTCTGTGCGCGTTTTTCGACCGGCATGGCGAGGACGATGCGCGAGCGGGACAGAGGAAGGCTAGCTACCTTTGGCGGCAGCCGATGCAACCATTCCGCCAGGAGTGGATTGGCATTGCAGATCATGACGGCGAAAACAGGAACACAATGCAAATAGCACCAGAGATCACCTTCGAGGGCTCCGAGCCATCGCCTGCGGCGCGTGAGGCGATACTGAAAGAGATCGAACGGCTGGAAACCCACAATCGGCGCATCACGGGATGCCGCGTATCCGTTATCGCGCCAAGCCACAAGCATCGCCATGGCACCGGATTCCAGGTCCACATCTGGATTACGCTTCCGCCGCACGAAAATATCGTCGTCAACCATTCGCATGTTGACGACGCGCGGCACGAGCATGTTGAAGTCGCGATCAGGGACGCTTTCGCGAACGCGCGGCGTCAGCTTGACGCCCTTGTCATCTGATGGGCCGCTCTCGGTTTGCTAAACCGGCGCGCGAAGCCCGGAAGACATCCATTTCATCGATTGGGTCTCGGTTGTGACCTTATCGAGGTGGTCACAGTTGACGCCCTGAAACGTGCGCAATTCGAATCCAAGCCGCCAGGGCCTGATTCGTGTGAGGACCATTGGTCCCAGGCATTTGGGGCAGGGATGGGGTTGAATCGCAATTCGGCTTGCGTCGAACAAGACTGCTAATGATGGCACGATGTAGTCCCTCAGCTACTGGCGGGAGCACAACACTCTCGGTCATCGGATGGATGCCGTTACGGGGCCGGTGATGGCGAGAGTTTGCAGCAGAGTGAACCTGCGCCCCTGTTCTGTTTTGCTCAGTTCATCAACACTTCATAAAAAATTAACGAATGGGGCAGCCGAGGCGCCTTTGCCTGATTTTTTCGCGCTGATCAGGATGAAAGATCGAGCGGCCGCACCTGGTGCCCAATGTTTGGGGGATTTTTCCGACAAAGAGATGCTGGTTTGATCGGCGGACGATTAAACCGCCACGGCTTGCCCCGTTTAGGGGCAGCCAAAGGCTCTTACTTAATCGCCAGCGCGCTGATCCAGTGCTCTATGCCGCCGGCTGGTTTGCCTCGCCGCCAGCAAAGGTCGCATGAGTAACCGAGACGGCCGTTCCTTCCGGTCCACTCTGGATGACCACCTGGGCGTCGAGTTGCTTGGCAAGCGCCTTGACAATGCCGGTGCCAAGCCCGGATTTCGGTTGGGCAAAGACGCCGTCGGGTTTTCCGACCCCGTTGTCAACGACGGAAAGTTTCCAGTCTGTCCCGGAAACTTCGTAAGAGACGGATATCTGTCCGTCTGTTGTCTGCGATTTGAAAGCGTGCTTCAGCGCGTTGATCACAAGTTCCGTCACGATCAATCCGAGGCTCTCCGCGTCGCGACAGGTTGCCGTCCCGCCCGGACCGAGCACCTTCAGCGAAACGGACTGATCCTCGCCTATCATCGAGTGGGCGAGCGCCTCGCATAGCTTGGTGAGGTAGGGTTGCATTTCCATTGAGCCGATGCCCGCCGACGCATGAAGGTGCTCCTGCACGGCCGCGACCGAAATGACCCTGGTGTGGGCGTCGTGTAGATGGCGTCGCGTTTCTTCCGAGTTCACCGACTTTGCCTTCATCATGATGATACTGGCGATGATTTGCAGGCTATTGGCAACCCGATGCTGGAGTTCGTCGAGCAGCACGTCCTTCTGGCGCAACAGGTCATCCTTGTCGCGTTCCAGATTGCGTTGAACCGTAATATCCTCGATGCCAAGCAGGATATTGGTGTGCGCTTTCTCATATTGAACGATGCAGGCACGGAACTAGAGCCACCCTCAAAACAACTTCCGCCAAATCCTCCGAAATCCCGAAAGACATAAGCGGATCATGACATAACTTTTCCCACAACGCAGCACCACCACGCCTGACCATCTCGGGTGTTATTTCAATCTCGTGCTCGGGCGCGCCAGCCGAGGCCTTCGCTTCGGCCTTTTCACATTCGCACATCGGGTTTCCTACGTCGAGTATACAATTGCCGCGATTTCAGCCGCCGCGCCAGAAGTCCGTGCCGGGGCTGGACTGCGTCAGCGCATGAAGCTCCTCGAAGAACTTGCGGATCGCGCTATCGGGCTCAAGATGCCTTTCCACCAAATCGAGAAGCGGATGCTTCGGCGGCGCCGGCGCTTCGACCAACGCCAGACCGCCGGCAGGCTCCCCGGTCGCCAAGTCCTGCTTCGCTTCACCGAATAGCTGATCGTGTTCGTCGGACATGGGTTCCTCGCTGTCGCCGAGTCAATGTCATAGGATCGGATGGCGTGTCAAGCCGCTTCCTTCACCAATCGATAGAACGTCGAAACCAGACACCCATCTTGTAAGCCGCGCGAACGGTGCCGACGTCCGCCAGCTTCGTCTTCGCAACCGCGGCGT
>CAVVZW010000167.1:0-4233 GCA_963752265.1 uncultured Alphaproteobacteria bacterium | reverse complement strand
CGGTCAAGCGCAGCAACAAGGAAGTTATCATCAACGCCGAGTCGCTCGAAACGCGCGTGGCCGTCATGGAAGAAGGCCGGCTCGAGGAATTCACCATCGAGCGCACCACGGAGGAACGGCTGGTCGGCAGCATTTTCAAAGGCAAGGTGCGCAATCTCGAAGACGGCCTCAAGGCGGCGTTCGTGGACATCGGTTTCGAGAAGAACGCCTTTCTGCATTACTGGGACATTGTGCCCAGCAGCTTCGATAGCGGCGTGGAACTCGTCGAGCGCGAGAACCGCAAACGCCGCGACCGGCCGCGCATCACCCAAAAGGACATCCCTCGCCTTTACCCGCCGGGCAGCGACATCATCGTGCAGGTCACCAAGGGGCCCATCGGCACCAAGGGCCCGCGCGTGACGACGAACCTCGTGCTGCCGGGACGTTACCTCGTCCTGTTGCCGAACTCAGACCAGAGCGGCATCTCGCGCAAGATTGAGAACCAGCAGGAACGCCAGCGGCTCAAGGCCATCTTGCGCGAACTCGAAATTCCCGAGGGCATGGGCATCATCATGCGCACCGTCAGCAAGGCCAGCAGGCAGATTGTTTCGTTGCGCGACCTCGCGCTCCTCGTTGAGGAATGGAACCTCATCCAGCAGAAAATCAAGGGCCAGCCCTCCGCCACCTGGTAAAGCACGAGGAAATGCAAGAGCGTGACCACAAAGGCCGCGATGATCGGCAGCGTCAGAATTTTGTCCGGAATGGCGATGCCGGCGAAAGCGACGATCGGCACCCAGATCAGATTGAGGATCGCGACCACAACGCCGAGCGTTTCCGCGCCGAGCCAGTTCAACCAGCCCAACGAATATTCACGCCTCTGATCTGGCGTCAGCCGGCTCGCGCCGGGCAGGAAACGGCGCCAATGCTTCTTGACGATCTGAAAGCCGCCATAGGCCCAGCGATGGCGTTGCTTCCTGAACGCCTCATAGGTGTCCGGCAACAGGCCGTGACCGTAGCGATAGCTGGTATAGTGGGTGAGCCAGCCGTGCTCCATGATGGCAAGCCCAAGATCGGTATCTTCGCAAATGGTATCGCTGGACCATCCGCCCGCCATGTCCATGGCTGCGCGGCGGATCAGGCACATGGTGCCGTGCACGATGATGGCGTTCTCCTCATTGCGTTGAACCATGCCGATATCAAAGAAGCCCGCATATTCGCCGTTCATGACGTAGTGCATCAACGAACGGTCACCGTCCCGATGCTCCTGCGGTGCCTGCACAAGGCCGACGCGTGGATCGGCGAAAACGGGAACGAGATCCTTCAGCCAGTCTGGACCAACGACATAGTCCGCATCGATGATGCCGATGATCTCGGCGTCGGCTGCCGTGCGCTCCATGGCGATGCGCAAGGCGCCGGCCTTGAATCCCTGAACCTTCTCGGCGTTGATGAATTTGAAGCGCTCGCCGAGTGCGCGGCAATGATCCTGGATCGGTTGCCAGAATGCCGGATCGGGCGTGTTGTTGATGATCACGACGCATTCGAAATTCGGGTAATCGAGCCGGGCGAGCGCATCAAGCGTTGCCTTGAGCATCTCCGGCGGCTCGAAATAAGCAGGAATATGGATGGAGACTTTCGGGAAGCTCACGCCGTCGCCGATCGTCGCCGGCACGGTCGGCGCGCCCTTGACGATGAGGCGGCGCGGCTTTTGTCCAAAGGCAACGGCTGCGATCTCCTCGATCCGCGCCATCGCGATCAGCACCAGTGGCACCAGCAAGATCAGACCGAGCGTCAACGCGAAGGCCGAGCCGAGAACAAAGTAATGTCCGGCCCAGAAAGCGAAAACGGTGGCCGCCCAGGCGCCAACGCCGTTGGCCGCAGCCGACAGGGTCATCGCCTGCAAAACGGTAGGCTGCGCCAGCCCCAGGATTGGCAGCGACATCAGGATGCCGACCAGGAGGGCGATGGTCGCGAGCTTCCAGTAGTCCGGATTGACGACCGGCCCGGTCCAGCTGAATTTCGGCTCGCGCGCCGCGTTCATGATTCCCCAATAGGAACCGACGCCGCCTTCAAAGTATTTCCACGGCTGATCGACTGCCTCGACGATGTTGTAGTCCATGCCGATGGCCTCGGCCCGCGCGACGAAATTGCGCAGCACGGTTGCCTCCGCCAAAAGGCCGGGGACAGCGTTACCCAGGTTATAGCCCCCGCTCGGCCAGCCAAACTCCGCAACCATAATACGCTTGCCAGAGAACTGGTTGCGGAGGGATTGGTAGCGGTCGACGGCCTGGTCGACCGCTTCGGTTGAAGAGAAGTGCTCCCAGTAAGGCAGCACGTGCGCGGCGATGAAGTCGACGGAGTAGGCGAGATCAGGATGCTCGCTCCAGACGCTGTAGATGTCACCGGTCGTTACCGGCACATTGACCGACTTCTTGATCCGCTGAATCAGCGGGATCAGACGATGAACGTTGTTCTCATCGTTCGCCAACTTCGACGCTCGCGCCCGCGTAGCTTCGGGCGCAGCTTCGGCGTCCTTCAGTCGCTGGGCTTCCTCGTTGGCTATCCGCTTGAACAGTTCGGCGGATGCATCGCGCTCCGAAGGAGGCACCAGATTGTCGAGTGGAATTTGCTGATCCGTGAAAATCGTCTCGTTGCCAACGACGATTCCGATGACGTTGCTGTTGCGCCGGGCAAGATTGATGGCGGCATCGATCTCCCGATCGTTGCGTTCGACATCCTTGGCAATCCAGATGCCGAGCATGACCTTCATGCCGAACTCGGCGGCGGCCGGGGCGACCAGTTCACTCCCTTCCGTCGAAGTGTAGAGGCGGACGGCGCGCGTAATCGTGGAGAACTTCTTCAGGTCGGCGCGAACTTTTTCGGCATCGGCCTCAGGGTCAAGAGCGGCATTATGACCGGGCTCGAAGGGTGTATAGGAAATGCTCGGCAGGATGCCGCGAAAATCAGGAGCCTGTTGTTTTTCCTGAAAAAACCCCCAAAGCGCGGCGTGAGCAGCGGTGACCAACAACAAAACGGCGACGACGGCGCGCATCGCTACTAACCATACGGGGCCTGCAAGAGAAAAACGCGAACCCGTCCCCAAGGTTCGGCCAACATGGAAGCGATTCTGAGGATAATCCTGCCACGCGATTTAACAACTGGTATGAAGCAATGGCGTTTTTAAGGGCGCCTGGCTTCAAACCGTTCCTGTTCCAGGACTACTTCGTCGCAGGCGCGGGGGCAGGCGTAGCGGGGGCCGGCGTGGCGTTGCCGGCCGTCGTCGGAGCAGGGGCAGGCGCCGGAGCTGTGGCCACCTGAGGCTGGGCATTCGGATTGATCCAGCAGGCGTGGATGTGGTTGCCCAGGCTGTTGCTCACCTTATCGTCGATCTGGGGCAAAAAACGCGTGAGGCAGCGAAACGCGGCCTGCACATGCCCCCCCGGGCAGCCGAAACGGTCGTACAGGTCGAGGTGTCGAAAAGCGGTATCGAGGTCATCCCGATACATCAACTGCACGACCCGGCGACCCAGCCAGACGCATTCCGGATTGCCGGCCGGGCCATTGATGGCCTGGGCTGCCTCGGCGAATTCGTCCGTCTTGCGCTGGTTTTCCTTGGCGGCGTCAGCCGGACCTGCCGCGGCTTTGCCGGACTGATCGGGGTTTGCTGGCGCTCCGCTCTGGGCGAGCGCACTGCCCAAGCCAAGCATCAGAGCCAATCCGGGAACAACGAAATAGCGCAAAACCACAAACCGCCCCTGAAGCACCCGCTGACGCATAAATTCCCCGAATTGGTTCCAGCCCAAATCCCGAACAAAGTCCGGTCTAAAGTCCCGTTTCACGTCCCATCGGATACATTCCGCCAGCAAATGCTGCCGTCGAAATGGGTCTCCAATGCGGCGGGTGATCCCGACGGAATCCCATGACGGAGATTTTGGATTTTGTCCA
The DNA here is from genome assembly GCA_963752265.1 of uncultured Alphaproteobacteria bacterium. Taxonomy (GTDB): domain Bacteria; phylum Pseudomonadota; class Alphaproteobacteria; order Rhizobiales; family Xanthobacteraceae; genus Bradyrhizobium. The sequence goes on along the minus strand of CAVVZW010000167.1, from coordinate 312 downwards.
GCAAGCCCACAACTTTATCGCACTTTGGTAAAGCCCGCCGGGGCATAGGTCGAGACTTGGCTAGGTACTTGGCTAGCTACTTGGCCGGGGACTTGGCTGAGGACTTGGCTTTTCCCGCTCTTGGCAGACGCGCTCCGACCGGTTAATCGACAATCCCGCCTGACAAGGATGGAACCGATTACTTTTCGAACGCCGCTAGCGCTCCTTATACTATCCCTGGGTTCGATCGCCGCGGTGTGGTGGTGGCTCGCGACGCCCATTTCACTGTCGCGCGCGCCGATCGATCCCAACGCCAAGCTGATGTGCGTTTTC
>CAVVZW010000166.1:0-63332 GCA_963752265.1 uncultured Alphaproteobacteria bacterium | reverse complement strand
TTGAACCACTGCGGCGAGTTCGGCGCGACCATCTGCTTGGCGAGCATGAAGCGCAACTCGTCATAGAAGGCCGAAGCGTCTTCTTCGCTCGAGAAATACTTGCCCTTCCAGCCCCAATAGGTCCAGCAGCCGGCGAGGCGGTCGAATACCTGCTTGGCGGAGAGTTCGCTGACAAAGCGCTCGGATTTCGGGGAGGGTGGCCAGCGCCTCGGTGTCGGGCACCGAACGCCACAGCCAGGACGGCACGGTCTCTTCCTCGACCTTCTTCAGCCGCGCAGCGACGCCCGCTTTGCGGAAATACTTCTGCGCCAGAACGTCGGAGGCCACCTGCGACCAGAAGCCGGGCACTTCGACGTTTTCCAGCCGAAACACCACCGAGCCGTCGGGATTACGGATTTCAGATGTCGTCAATCTGAAATCTATCTGTGCGTAGGGTGACTGGCCCGCAGTGGTATTACGCCGTTCGATTCGCATGCTCGTGCCCCGTTCTTTTTAGGCCGGCCGCCGCCGCGGCTGCCGGGTGTTTTCCTTGAGCGATCCCTCTGAGGCCACGTTGACCTCGAAGACCGCAAGCTTACGCCGGTGGATCCGGCCTGTTTCTCTGACGGCTCAACCCAATGGTGCGAGCACCACAGGGAGAAGCCGGCCCATAGTCTTAAAAACGGGCTCCCCAGCACCGCTTCAAACCCATGTACTCAACGCCCCAACTCAAAACTTTGAGCCTTTTCGGCCCGGTTTTTCGCGCCCGATGGATCCGCCGGAATTAAGGACAAAAACGCCCTTGTCCGCTGCCCCCAGGAGGCCGACGGAGTGGTTATTTTGGAACCCTTTAGGGAGCGACCGGCGGGACCCAAACACACTCGCGCCGAACAGATGAAAGCTAGGACGACTCCAACGCGCCCGTCAAGAACTAGTACGAGTTCCTGAATCAAATACTAAATATGGTGGAAACAGGGGAAAACCAGAGGGCCAAGCCGGCACCTGATGGGGCCAAGTATCAGTGAGTCCTCAGGGATTCCCAAGCGAAAATTTTTGTGATCCGGAGGCGCTCACCGACTTCGCCCCGCTGTTCACAGGCCAACTATTTATTGTGCCCAAACTCTTGCCTGAGCGAGACTCACGTACGGCTACGGAAATTCACTGGCGCGGGTCCGGTCAGCCATACCGTTCTGACCATGGTTTGAGCCTTCGATCGGCGGCAAGGTACCGGTGATTCCACCGCATCAGCCGGTTCCACACCCCCATGACATCTGAAAACCAGCCGAGCGCCAAACTGCGCATCGCGCCCGCGGGCATTGCCTTCCTCGCCATCACCTCGATCGGCTGGGGTTTCAACTGGCCCGTCACCAAGTACCTGATCGGCTTTCTGCCGCCGCTCACGCTGCGCGGCACCACCGGGGTCATCGGCGCCAGTCTCCTGGCTATCCTGGCGCTGCTGTGGGGGCAGACCTTGCGGGTTCCTCGCGCGCAGTGGCTGCGGCTCGTGGTCGCCGCCATCCTCAATGTCGGCTGCTGGATGGTGCTGATGGGGTTTGCGCTGGTCTTTCTCCCGGCGAGCGAAGCAGCCCTCATCGCCTACACCATGCCGGTCTGGGCCTCGATCCTGGCCTGGCCGATTCTCGGCGAGCGGCCGAATCTGTTGCGCGTGCTCTCGCTGGTGATGGCCTTTGCGGGGATGAGTGCGATTCTCGGCGGCAACGGCTTTGCGGCGAGCCTGTCCAAGCTGCCGGGAATCATCTTCGCGCTGGGTGGTGCGATCGGCTTTGCGGTCGGCACGGTGCTGGCCAAAAAATGGCCGCTGCATTTGCCGCCGATCTCAGCCGCGGCCTGGCAGATCGGGATCGGCTGCTTGCCCGTCGCGATCGCAGGTTTTCTGTTCGAGAAGTCCAACTTTGCCGGACTGACCGGTAACGACTGGCTCCTGTTCGGCTATTCGACCGTCGTGCAGTTCTGCATCGCCTATGTCGCCTGGTTTGCGGCGCTGGCGCGCCTGCCGGCGTCGGTCGCCGCCATCGGCACCATGGCGGTGCCGGTGATTGGTGTCGCAGCATCAGCGGTGGCGCTGCACGAGCCGCTCGGCATCGGCCAGATCGCCGCCCTTCTGTTTACGCTCGCGGGCGTGGCGCTCGCGACGCAGTCCTGAAGCCCGGCGAGGGGCATTTTGGCGCCGTCTCACGGTGACATAACTGGACAATTCGGCGCGCCGGTGGCATCAGAAACCATCGTCCATCAAAGCGGTCTGGGCTTTTATGAAGCAGTTCTTCCTCAAAGTGTTCACCTGGTGGAACGGCCAGACCTTCGGCACGCAATTGTGGACCTCGCGCTACGGCGAACTGGTCGGCGAGGACGAGCAGGGCAACCGCTACTATCGCACCAAAGGACGCAAGATCGACCCCACGCTCGGCTTCGAGCGCCGCTGGGTGGTCTATAACGGCTACGCCGAGGCGACCCGCATTCCGCCGTCCTGGCACGGCTGGATCCATCACACCGTCGATGTTGCGCCGACCGAAGAGCACTACGCGCCGCGCGAGTGGGAAAAGCCGCATGTGCCGAACATGACCGGCACGCCCAATGCCTATCGGCCCCCCGGATCGACATTGGCGAGTGGCCGCCGGCCCAAGGCCACCGGCGATTACCAGCCGTGGACACCCGGAAGCTGAGTTCTCGGCACCGCGCCATCATTTTCGATTTCGACGGCGTGCTTGCCGACAGCGAGGTGCTGTCGAATTCCGTGCTCGCCGAAGTGGTCACCGAGCTTGGCGTGCCGACGAGCATTGAAGACGCCTATCGCACCTACATGGGCAAGCGGTTGTCGGAAGTGATCGAGGCCATCGAGGCTGTGATCGGCCGCAAGCTGCCGGCGGATTTTGCCGACAGCTATCAGCGCCGGACGTTTGACGCGTTTCGCGCGCGTCTCAAGCCCGTCCACGGTGCGCGCGAATTCATCGAGAAATTCCTCGGGATTTGGCGCGAGGTGCCACACTGTATTGCCTCCTCGTCCTCGCCCGAGCGGTTGGCGTTGAGCCTTGAGGTGCTCGACATGACGCCGCTGTTTGCGGGGCGGGTGTTCAGCGCTTCCAATGTCGCGCGCGGCAAACCGTATCCCGACATCTTCCTCCATGCGGCGGAAAAGCTTGGCGTCGCGCCTAGCCGTTGCATCGTGATCGAGGACAGCGTTGGCGGCGTCACCGCGGGGCGCGCGGCCGGCGCAACTGTGATCGGCTTCACGGCGGCGGGGCATATTCAGCCCGGACACGATGCGCGGCTGAGAGAGGCCGGCGCCGATCATGTTGTGGCGTCATTCGCCGAGCTTGATCGCGTCATTCGCCCGCTGCTGCGCTGAAGCACGACCGCCTAACGCGTTGAAACGTCGTGCTGCGGTGCCCACGCGCCTGTGAACAACGGGATCAACGGGGACATCAAACACGCCGCTGTTGCGCCTCGTGTGGGGCGATGGCTTACTAAGGTCATCTTACGGAGATGGGAAACCACCGCGACGGATCGGGCAACAGTTCGCGACTGACCCGATAAGCAGCGGCTTCCGATCAGGATGAGCCGGGAGATAGGCCCCCGGAAACGACGCCCTGAGATCGCCCGTTGGGAATGTGAGGCTACCGTAAGACAGGAAAGGCCGTCCGGGAAACCGGGCGGCCTTTTTCTTTGTGGTTTCTCCGGGAGCTTCGCAAGCCGATCCCGCCGCTAACGATTTAGCGGCAGCGTATCGAGAAGCGGCGCTGCGAAATATCCAACCTCATAGCTGGTCCCGGCCTCGTTTCCGGTCGGGGCGTCTTCCGAGACCATGATCCGGGCAAACCTCCAGTTTTGCGTATCGACGCCGACCGCGGCGACAACCGTTCCGGGCCGCGCGGCAATTTCTCGATTCCGCTCAATCTCCGCCTTGCACGCCTGCGGCAGGTCCGCGTCCAAGGGTATGTCGATTGCTTCCTTGTAAGCGAAGCGGGCGGTCCGCACATTTCCCCTCCGCGCGTCGAGGCGCGAACGCGGTCTGGATTTCCGCGCGGCCAAACGTATCGGTCACGACGTTGTATTTGCCGGTCGTCACAAAATCGCGGAAGGCTTCGTCCTGACGCCACAGATAAAGTGAGGAGTAGTTGTTGGCGATCGCCCCAAAGCGTCCGCGTTCGCGCACCAGAAATCCCTTGAAGTAGAGCTCCGGCATTTTGTCCCACTGCGGCGGTCGCCAATGAAAGCACTGGATGTCGAGGCCGTGCAGGCTTTTGTTCTGGCTGTGGATCTGAAGAGCTTCACCCGCGCGGCCGAGGCGATGGAGACGACGCAGTCGGCGGTCAGCCTGAAGATCAAGCGTCTCGAAGACGGGCTGGGCAAACGTCTCCTGGAGCGCACGCCGCGTCTGGTGCGTTTGTCGGCCGAAGGAAGCGCATTCCTCGGCCCGGCGCGTGCCCTCGTCGCCGCCCATCAAGGCGCGCTCGGCTCGTTCGGTGTGGCGCAACGGCGGTTCGTCGTCGGCATCAGTCATCATATCGTCGGCGCCGAATTGCCTGGTCTCTTGAAGCGCATCGTCAACGGCGCACCGGAGCTTGTGATGGAGATGCGGGTCGCCTCGTCGCAACAGATTTTCGAGGAGTTCGATGCTGGCGCCATCGACGCCGCCGTGGTGCTGCGCCGCGACAACTGGCGCCGCCCCGGCGAAGTCCTTCTGAAAGAGGAATTCGGCTGGTTTGCCGCGCCCGACTTCGAATATCCCGCTGGCGGAAAGCTGCCGCTGGCGACCCAGGCCGAGCCGTGCAGCGTGCGCAGCTTAGCGGTGTCCGCACTCGATGCCGCAGGGATTCCCTGGACGGAGGTGTTCGTCGGCGGCGGCGTCGCCACCATCGGCGCTGCGGTATCGGCCGGCCTTGGCGTGGCTGCGCTCGGCCGGCGCGTCGCGCCGCCGGGCACCATCGACATTGGACCGAAGCTCGGCCTTCCGCCGCTGCCGTCGCGGGACGTGATGCTCTATTCAAACACCGGCGATCAACAGGCGAGGGGCTTTCTTCGCGGCCTCGCGACCGCCATCCGCTCAACGACGGCAAGATGAAAGCGGACGGACGCTGAATCGCTAGCGGAAGCCGGGAAGGGCCCAACGACTACATCGGAGCAATCCCCATTTTTCCGATGATCTCGGACCATTTAGAAATCTCCGACGCCATGAATTTGGTGAGGTCGTCCGGACCGAGGTCCGCCGGTTCAGCGCCCTGTTCCGCGAACAGCGCACGCACCTTCGGATCTTTCGTGGCATCCTGTGCTGCGGCGTACAGCTTTTCCACGAGAGCCTTGTCTGTGTTGGCGGGGGCAAGTAACGCCAGCCACGCATAGCTCGCGTAATTTGGCAGGCCGGCCTCGGCAGCCGTCGGCACATCGGGCAACGCCGTCATGCGTTTGTTGCTGGCCACCGCAAGGGCACGTGCGTCTCCATTTTTTATCAAGCCCAGAACGTTCGGCAGGAGCTGAAATCCGACCGGGACCTGGCCGGATAGGAAGTCGGGCGTATAGCTCGCAATATTCCTGTAAGGCACGTGGACGAGTTGCGTTCCGGTGAGCTGTTCGAAATAGGCGCCAGCCAGATGTTGCGAGGAGCCCACGCCAACCGAGCCGTAATTGAGCTGCCTGGGGTGCTGCCTGGCATATTCGATCAGCTCGAGCAGCGTCTTGGGCGGAAGTTTCGCGTTGATCACGACGATATTGGGAAGGGTGGCGAACAGACAGATGGGTACAAAGTCCTTTTGTGGATCGTAACCGAGTTCCTTGAACAGAGCCTTGTTGGCAGCCAGCGGGCCGGAAGTACTCATCACCAGCGTATAGCCGTCCGGCGCGGCATGCGCTGCGGCTGCGGTGCCGGTGTTGCCTCCCGCACCGGGGCGATTTTCGACCACGAAGTTCTGGCCGAGAGACGCCGCCATCCGGTTGAGCAGAATGCGAGTTATCACGTCGCTGGCGCTTCCGGCGGCAAACGGCACATAGACCTGAATCGGCCGGTCGGGGTAGTTAGTATTCGCGCTCGCAGAGACCGGCGCTGAGACCGCCAGGATGGCAGCCGCGCTGTGCGACAAAAATGACCTGCGGTCGGAACGCATCACTGTTTCCCGCTCAGGCAGCACTACCTATTCCCGCAAGACCGCCTCGACGTCATAACCGTAGAGCCGCTCTTGTTCCGGAGGAAAGGTTGCCGATTCCGGAATTCGATTCTCGCGCATGCGCGCATTGCGCGCCGCGATCTCGCCAGCATCGCTGGTCTGGTAGAGTTGCTCTTCGCGGCGGGCAAGCCCTTGCATCCAGGCCGTGCGCGGCTGGCGAAGTCTCACGTAACGTTCGAGGGCTGTGACCGGCTCCGCCGGAGTCGCGGCGAGACAGCCGGCCAGAACATACGCGTCCTCGATGCTCTGCGCCGCGCCTTGCGCGTAGAAGGGCATCATCGGATGGGCCGCGTCGCCCAGCAGAACAACCCGCCCGATCCGCCAATCGGGCAGCGGCTCGCGGTCATAGAGCGCCTGGCGAAGCACGCGCGGCGTTGCCGCGATGATCGAGCGAATGGTGTCGTGCCAGCCGGCATATTCGGCCAGCGCATCTTCAACGCGCCCCTCGGCCAGCCAGGATTCGCGCGCAGGCTGTTCCGACCGGCTGATGCCGATCCAATTGAAAGTCTTTCCTGCCGCGATGTAGTACTGGACGATGCTGCGGTTCGGCCCCATCCAGACGCCCGCGACCTTGGCAACGTCGAGGTGTGCAACACGCTCGGCCGGCACCAGTCCGCGCCAGGCGACGTTGCCGGTGTACCGCGGCAGTTCCGCGCCGAACATTTGCCCGCGCACCGTTGAGTGAATTCCGTCGGCGCCGATCAGGATGCCGCCGGTCACGGTGCTTCCATCCGCCATCGAAAGGGTGACGCCGTCGTCATCCTGATCGAAGCGCTCGATACGGCAACCGAGATGGAAACTTCCTTTTTCAAGGCCGCTGAGCAGAACATCAAGCAAGTCCGCCCGATGCGCGGTGTAATACGGCGCGCCAAAATGCGCTTCCGCCCGCTCGCCGAGCGGTGTGTAGTAGAGACGATCACCGTTGTCCCAGGCGCGGTAGTCTCGTCCGTGCGGATAATACGCAATGCGTGCCAGCGCATCACCGAGGCCAAGCGCCCGCAGCACCCGCGTTGCGTTGCAGCTGACCTGAAGGCCGGCGCCGACCTGACCAAAGGCGGTGGCCTGTTCGAACAGTTCGGCGTCTATGCCGCGCTGGCGCAGCGCCAGCAACGCGGTGATTCCGCCGATGCCGCCGCCCGCAATCAGAACCTTTTTGTTTTTGTTGGCCACGGTCGATCGACCTCTAACCGGGGTCTCGCAAATGAGCCCCAACGATCGTCGATGTTCGCGGTTTTCAGGTTTTCCCGCAAGTGTTGAACCATGAACGGGCCTGAGACGCGGGCCGCGTTCTCATTCAACAGCTGATGTTGCGATGCTTCAGTGATGGCGGTTCGCAATGGCCACCGCCAGGCGAACAACGCGCGTGAAACAGAAATCAAGGCGCTGGACCGTTACTCAAGCCGCGCGGCGGCGCGCTGGTTGGCGCTGGCGCGGCGGTCGCGGCCTACCGCAATTCTTTGTCGCATGCGGCTCAGCACTTCCGGCGGCGCGGTGTCGGGCGATCCCGACGTGAACGGCGGCGCCGGATTATACTCGAGCCGCAGCTGAATGGCTTCCGCGGTCTCGCGATCGGCCAGATGTGAGACCAGCGTCAGCGCAAAATCAATTCCGGCGGTGACGCCGCCGCCGGTGACGCGGTTGCGGTCGATGCACACGCGGGTGTTGGTCGGCAGCGCGCCGTAGGGCGCGAGATACTCCATCGACGTCCAATGCGTCGTCGCGCGATATCCCCTGAGCAAGCCGGCCGCGCCCAACACGAGCGATCCCGTGCAGACCGAAGTGACGTACTTTGCATCCGCTGCCTGCTTGCGCAGGAATTGCAGCATCTCCTCGTCATTGACCATGTCGTCGGTGCCCGCGCCGCCGGGAACGCAAATTACGTCCAGTTGCGGGCAATCGGCAAAGGTGACGGTCGGCATGATCGTCAGCACGGTGTCGCTCGTGACCGGCTCGATCCGCTTCCAGATCAAATGTACGCTCGCGCCCGGCAGGCTGGAAAATACCTGCAAAGGACCCGTGAGGTCGAGTTGGGTGACTTTCGGGAAGACCAGAAGTCCGATCTGAAGTGGCGCTGACATCAGGGGTTCCTAGGGTTGGGCTTGACGCTGCTCACTTTACATGATCGCCTTCTGTCTGAAATGGCATATTTCCCTCATTTTGAGACATTTCACATCGGAGGCGATCATGATCGGCGTCCTCATATTTCCTGACTTTCAGCTCCTGGACGCGTCCGGGCCGATTTCGGTGTTCGAGATCGCAGGCCGGTTTGCAGGGAAGCCGTCCTCCATCAAAGTTCTCGCCGAAGCGCCCGGTCCGGTGCGCTCCTCGTCGGGCGTGGAAATGTCGGCGCGGGGCTTGCGTGCCCCAGCCGCGCTCTCGACATTGATCGTTTCCGGCGGGGAGGGGGTTCGCACCGCGGCGCGATCGGCCAAAATACTTACGTTCGTGCGTGCGGCGGCAAAGCGCGGCGTGCGTATCGCCAGCGTCTGTTCCGGCGCCTACATCCTCGCCGAAGCCGGCCTGCTGGACGGCCGCCGCGCCACCACGCATTGGGCGCGGACGCGGCATTTTCTTTCCGCCTATCCCAAGGTGAAGCTGGAGCCTGACAAGATCTTCGTCCGTGACGGCGATATCTGGAGTTCGGCCGGCATCAGCGCCGGCATTGATCTTGCGTTGGCGCTGATCGCGGAGGATTTCGGCGAGGACATATCGCGCCAAACGGCGCGCCAGCTCGTGCTCTACGACAGGCGCAGCGGTGGCCAATCGCAATTCTCCTCGCTGCTGGAATTGAAGGCACAAGCGCAGCGTTTTGGTCCGCTGCTCACCTGGGCGCGCGAGCATCTCGACGCACCGCTGACGGTCGAGGATCTGGCCGAGCGGGCCGGGATGAGCACGCGGCATTTCACCCGCGCCTTCATCGCCGAGACCGGCTCTACGCCGTCGAAAGCAGTCGAGAGGCTGAGGTTGGAGGTCGCGCGCCAACACGTGCAATCGTCGACCGAGGCGATCGAGCGTGTGGCGGAATCGACCGGCTTTCGCGATCCGGAGCGGATGCGCCGCGCCTTCATCCGCGCGTTCGGTCAGCCGCCGCAGTCGCTGCGGCGCGCCGCGCGGGTGCGTAGTCTCGTTTCAAAATAGCAAGAACGCGACAGAACCAGCATTGAAGGATCAATAGCTCTCCGCCTAACGTGAGGGAGAGAGTCATGAAGAGAACTTCATTCTCCGCGATCTTGATCTTTGCAGCGGCGGTTGCCGTGATCGGCGGCAGGGCGATTTCCGCTCAGGACAAATATGGGCTGGAAGTGCCCGGCGGGCTCGCATTCGCTGAGTTCAGAGGATACGAAAGCTGGCCCGTCATCGCCGTCAGTGAGAACGGGGGCAAGATCGCCGCGATCCTGGGGAATCCCATCATGATGGATGCGCTCAAGGAGGGTGTGCCTGGCAATGGCAAGCCATTCCCCGACGGCGCCATGATGGCGAAAGTCCATTGGATCCCAAAAAAGCAGGAAGCGTACCCCGGCCAGCCGGTGGTGCCGGGGACTCAGCACGACATGGATTTCATGGTGAAGGACAGCAAGAGGTTCTCCGACAGCGGCGGATGGGGATATGCCGAATTCGAGTACGACACCGCATCCGACACCTTCAGGGCTGGCAATTCGAAGGATAGTCCGCCGCAGGCGAACGATGCCAAGTGCGGCTACGCGTGCCACACGGTGGTAAAGGCCCGCGATTACGTTTTCACCGAGTACGGACACCGGTGAAGAGCCGAACGGATTGTCGTCCTCGGCCGAAAGCCTGATGGGAGCTGGTAATGAATGAGAGCGGTAACGATAGGGCACGCATCTCACGGCGTGTTGTGCTCTCCAGCACTGCGGCTGCACTTGGCTCAGTTGCAATTGCCACGATGGTCTCGCAAGCAGCCGCGCAACAGAAGATCAGCCAGACGGACGCTACATATCAGGGCACGCCGAAGGGCGGTCAGCACTGCGACGGCTGCGTCAATTTCCAGCCGCCAAACGCGTGTAAATTTGTTCAAGGCAACATCAGCCCAAGCGGCTGGTGCCAGCTGTTTACTCCGAAGAGCTAGTTCGAGTTCGCCTCGGCATTTTGAGCGCGTCAGTTCTCTGGCTTCCTCAACCGCTGTACGATCGGCTTGAGCAGTTGGGGAGTGAGATAGATCGGAAACTGCGAGAACGCGAAATAGAGCCACGTTGTTCCGGGCAAAACGCCGTCCGTCGCCGCCAGCATCAGCCCCATGTTGCGTTGCGAGACCATGAGCCCGAGCGCCATCGCCCGTTCGTAGCCCGCTTTGCGAAAAATCAAGGCGGTGACGCCCATCAGCGCAAAGAAGACCGCAAAGGCCAGCAGCGTCAATTTCAGCGCGCGGACGGGGTCGGACCAAAATCCGCCGGCCACATTGCCCATCACGGCGGCGACGAAGACAAACAGAAACAGCACCGTGATCCCATCGATGAGGCGGGCGTGCCGTTTGACGGCATCGCTGCCCGTGGTCCAGCGGATCGCGCCGGCGACGCATAGCGAGCCCACAAGGATCGCCAGCAACTTTAATCCAAGCACGAGCGGGGAGAGCGTCAGCGCTGAACCGAGAAAAACATAGGCAAACAGCGGCGCAGTGATCGGGACAATGCTCGTGCCGATCACGAGGGTGACCAGCACCAGCGTTGCATCAAGCCCCATTACGGCCGCGAGCGCCGGCGCCGCCATCATCGGAGAGGCGACCGCCTGCAGCATCAAGCCGAGATAAAGATCCGGCGAACCGCGATCGAGACCCGTCAGGTACCAGATTCCGCCGGACATCAAGGGCACCGCGAGCATGGTCCAGGCGGTAGCGCTCAGCACAAGGCCGGGGCGGCGCAAATACTCCCGCAGCATGCCGAGGTCGACGCGCAGGAACGAGGTGCAGAGCAAAAGGAAGATCGCTTCCGTGACATACGGCTTGAGCAGTTCGCCGGCCGGCGGCACGGCGACGCCGATAAACACCAGCGCTGCGATCGCGCGTGTCCCCTGATGGCCGAGCCAGACCAGAGCCCGGACCGGAGCAGTGGCGATCTTCTTCAAGGTTTCAGACATGTTGCTTTGGAAAGAGCGCGGTGATGCGCATGGGGGAGGGAGGGCGACCATGCGGCAGGCGCATCTTCCCACCAAGTAACATCTCGTTACGGTCCATTTCGGGAAGACGTGCGCCATTGCCAAAAGCGCCAGGCCATATGTTCAGCATAGTGACACCGTTGCCGCGATTTTTGCCATCGACCGCAGTGCACCATTCAAATGCCATTTGCACTCCACGTTCGCCACCGTCATAGTTTTGCAAAACCGGGCCGGGGCTTTGAACCGGCCTTTAATGACAAGACGGGAGGCTGCGCCATGGACAACATCGAAAAACGTGTCATCGGCAAGGTGATGACGCGGCTTATTCCATTCCTGATTGTCTGTTATTTTGTGGCCTATCTCGATCGCGTCAATGTCGGCTTCGCCAAGCTGCACATGAACCAGGCGCTTGGCTTGAGTGAAGCGGCCTTCGGACTCGGCGCGGGATTGTTCTTCATCGGGTATTTCCTGTTTGAAGTTCCCTCCAACATCTTTCTGGAAAAAGTCGGCGCGCGGGTCTGGATCGCGCGCATCATGATCACCTGGGGGATCGTCTCCGCGGCTTTCGCCTTCATCCCCTCGATATCGTCAACGACCGGAATTCCGACGACGGGGGTTTTCTATTCGCTCCGTTTGCTGCTCGGCGCCTGTGAAGCCGGCTTCTTTCCCGGCATCATCTTCTATCTGACCCTGTGGTTTCCGGCCGTGTACCGCGCCCGGGTCATCAGCCTGTTCATGCTGGCGATCCCGATTTCGTCGATCATTGGATCGCCGATCTCCGGGTTGCTGCTCGGCGTGACCGGCTGGGGTCTGGAAGGCTGGCAGTGGCTGTTCATTCTTGAGGCGTTGCCGTCCGTCCTGGTGGGCATCGGCGTCCTGGTCTATCTGACCGATTTCCCGCGTCAGGCGCGCTGGTTGCAACCTGATGAGATCGCCTGGCTCGAGAACGTTCAGGCCACAGAGAGGCGAAACAAGGAGAAGGTCGAGCATCTGTCCCTGTGGCAAGCGCTTACCGATATCAGGATTTTATTGTGCGCACTGGTCTACTTCTGCCTGAATGCGGCCAGTTACGGTGTGGCGTTTTTCTTGCCCACCATCATCAAGAATTTCGGCGTCACCGACACCCAGACCGGCTTGCTCGCGGCGCTGCCCTTTGTCTTCGGCGCCATCGGCATGGTGCTGCTTGGCCGCCATTCGGACCGGACCATGGAACGAAAGGGCCATGTCGCCACGGCGCTTGTGATGGCCGCGATAGGAGTCGGATTGGCAGGCGTCATTTCCAATCCGATTGTCATCATGGCGTTGCTTTGCTTCGCGCAGATCGGCATCTCCGCGGTACCCCCGATGTTCTGGCCGCTGCCGGCAAGTTTCCTCACCGGCGCATCGGCCGCCGCCGGCATCGCCGCGATCAACTCGCTTGGAAATCTTTCCGGTTTCGCAGGTCCCTACGCGATGGGCTACCTGAAGGATTTGACAGGCAACTTCACGGCGGGGCTTCTGTTGCTGGCGGGTTGTGCGCTCGTCGGCGCCATCGTCGTGGTGCTGCTGCGGATCGATGCCAGGCGCGAACAATTATCTGATAACGTCGCCAACGCGGTGCACGCCTGAAATAAAACGGGAGCTGATTGATGCCGATAGCCGCCACGGGTTCGGACACGACCGCCGCGCTCAAAGCGCTGCTATCAAAACAACGCGCGGCGCAATTGCGCGACGGCGCTCCTTCGGCCGCCGTCCGCGTCGACCGGCTCAACCGCTGCATTGCACTCCTTGTCGACCATCGGACCGACATCGAAACCGCGTTGAGTGATGATTTTGGAGCGCGCTCCAGCCACGTCTCGGCCTTTGCAGATGTTGCTTCATCGATCGGGCCGCTCAAACACGCGCGTCAGCATGTGGCCCGCTGGATGAAAACGGAAAAGCGAAGCACCACGCCGAGCATTCTCGGTCTGTTTGGCGCCAAATCCGAGATCCGCCATCAGCCCAAGGGCGTGGTCGGCGTCATCAGTCCCTGGAACTTCCCGGTCAACCTGACCTTCTCGCCGCTGGCCGGCGTTTTGGCCGCGGGCAATCGGGCGATGATCAAGCCGTCGGAAATAACCCCGGCGACATCAGAGCTGTTGGCGAAGATGTTTGCGAGCGCCTTCGACGAAGAAGAAATCGCGGTCGTGACCGGCGGGCCGGAAGTCGGCCAGGCCTTCGCCAGTCTCGCGTTCGACCACCTGATCTTCACCGGCGCCACGTCCATCGCACGGCACGTCATGAAGGCGGCCGCCGAAAATCTCGTCCCGGTCACGCTGGAACTCGGCGGCAAGAGCCCGGTGATCCTGGGACGCTCGGCCGATCTCGCCACCTCGGCCGCGCGCATCATGAACGGCAAGACCCTGAACGCCGGCCAGATCTGCCTCGCGCCGGACTATGTGCTGGCGCCAGCCGACAAGATCGGCGGATTTGTCGAGGCGGCGAAATCCGCCGTTGGTCAGATGTTCCCGACCATCAAGGACAACCCCGACTACACCGCTGTCATCGCCGACCGGCATTATGACCGAATCACGGGCTACGTCGACGACGCGCGCGCCAAGGGCGCCGAGATCGTGGAGATCAACCCGGCCGGCGAAGACCTGCGTCAGCAGCAGCATCGCCGCATGGCGCCGACCCTGATCCTCAATCCGACCGACGACATGAAGGTGATGCAGGAAGAGATCTTCGGGCCGCTGCTTCCGGTCAAGACCTATCAAAAGCTCGACGAGGCCATCGACTACGTCAACGCGCATGAACGTCCGCTCGGCCTCTATTATTTCGGTTCGGACGCGAGGAGCGGGACAGGGTGCTGGATCGCACCACGTCAGGCGGCGTCACGGTCAACGACGTGGTGATCCATGTCACGCAGGAAGAACTGCCGTTCGGCGGCATTGGGCCCGCGGGCATGGGCGCCTATCACGGCCATGACGGCTTCCGCGAGTTCAGCCACCGGAAGTCGATCTTTCATCAGATGAAGAGCGACTTCGGTCTGCGGATGCTGCGCCCGCCTTACGGAGCGGCGATCACCAAATATCTGGCGTCCCAGATCAAGCGTTAGCCTGATCATCAGACCTCCAGCCATTCCTTGCGGATGGCGGTGTTCTCCCGGAGCTCCGCGGGCGTGCCCTCGAACACGATGCGGCCGTGACCCATGACATAGACGCGGTGCGATATCCGCATCGCGATCGAGAGCTTCTGCTCGACCAGCAGGATGGCGACGCCGCGCCGGGCGATTTCGGCGATGAGGTCGCCGACCTGCTGCACGATCAAAGGCGCAAGCCCTTCCGTGGGCTCATCGATCATGATCAGTTCTGGATCGCCCATCAGGGTTCGGCAGATCGTCAGCATCTGCTTTTCGCCGCCGGACAGCACGCCGGCCGCCGTATCGGCCCTCGCGGCGAGGTTGGGAAATCGTTTGAGCATGTCCTCGAGCTGCCACGCGCCGGGGTGCCTGGGATCCTTGATGCCGAGCATCAGGTTTTGCCGTACCGTGAGCGAGGGGAAGATGTCGCGATGCTCCGGCACATAGCCGAGGCCGAGGCGCGCGATCCGGTAGCTCGGCAGGCCTGCGATATCGCGGCCCTTGAACTTGATCGAGCCTTGCGGCGGCACCTCGCCCATGATCGCCTTTACCGCAGTGGAGCGTCCGACACCGTTGCGGCCCAGCAGGCTGACGACCTCGCCCTTGTCGATATGCATATCGACACCTTGCAGGATGTGGCTCTTTCCGTAGTAGGCGTGGAGATCGGCGACTTCCAGCATCACGCCGCCTCCTCGCCAAGATAGGCTTCGCGGACTTTCGGATCGCCCCGGATTTCCTCAGGCGTGCCGGAGGCAATGATCTGGCCGTAAACGAGAACCGAAATCCGGTCGGCAAGGCCGAACACCACGCTCATGTCGTGTTCGACAATCAACAGCGTGCGGCCTTCGGTCAGGCGGCGGATCAAGGTCACCGCGCGCTCGGTTTCGGCGTGGCTCATGCCCGCGGTCGGCTCGTCGAGCAAAATGACGTCGGCCCCGCCGGCGATCGTTATGCCGATCTCGAGCGCACGTTGCTCGGCATAGGTGAGAAGGCCGGCCGGTACGTCGCGCCGGGCCGTGAGGTTGATGTCGGCAAGAACCTGCGCGGTGCGGTCGCGCACTTCGGGCAGGTTGTCGATATTCTTCCAGAAGGCGTAGCGCTGGCCGGTCGACCACAAGACCGCGCAGCGCAGGTTCTCCCACACGCTCATATTGGCGAAGACGTTGGTGACCTGGAAGCTGCGCGACAGGCCGCGGCGGTTGATCTGGTAAGGCGGCAATCCCGAGATCTCCTGACCGCGCAGCAGCACGTGGCCCGCGGACGGCGCCATATATCCGCTGATCAGATTGAAGGTCGTCGATTTTCCGGCGCCGTTCGGGCCGATCAACGCGTGGCGCTCGCCCTTCGCCACGCTCAGGCTGATGCTTTTGATAATGGAGATATCGCCGAATCTTTTTTCGACCCCGCGCAATTCGATGGCGGCGCTCATGCGGCAATTCCTTTTTCGCGCGCCGCGCTCGCTGCGCCGTCCCAGGCCTGTCCGACCCAGCTCCAGGTCTTGCGCGCCACGAGAAATCCGCCGATCAGTAAAGTGGCCGCCAGCGCCCAGATATACGGACTTGCCGCATCGAAGCTGACGCCGAATGCCTTGATGTGAGGGTCATCACTGGGATTGACGGTGTAGTGCACGATGGTTTCGACCGAAAGGATCAGGCCCGCAATCATCGCCAGCGTCGGCACGAGAGCAACGAGATAGCTCGGTAGTACCTGCGTCAGGGTGCCGGCTTTCAGCAGCGGCCGATGCATCATGAAAAGCCCGGTGATGCCGCCCGGTGCGAACACCACGACGGCGATGAAGATCAGTCCGAAATAAAGCTGCCATACCGGCGTCAGATCGCTAAGGCCGAGCGAGAGAAACGTCACGAAGACGGCGCCGACGATCGGGCCGATAAAAAATCCGATGCCGCCGATATAGGTCGCAAACAGCACGGTTCCGGACTGCACCGCGCCGAGATAAGCGGAGTTGGCGATTTCGAAATTGGTTGCCGCGAGCGCGCCCGCGATTCCGGCAAAGAATCCGGAGAAGCAGAACGCCAGATAGCGGACGGTGTGGGGATTATAGCCGACGAACTGCACGCGCTCGGGATTGTCACGCACCGCGTTGCACATTCGCCCGAGTGGCGTTCGGGTCAGCGCATACATCGCAATCACCGCGATCAGCGTCCATGCCGCGACCAGATAATAAATCTGGATCTGCGGACCGAAATTCCAGCCGAACAGTTTCAGCAGTTTGGTGCGATTGGCGGAGATACCGGCTTCGCCGCCAAAGAAGGTGCGCAGGATCAGCGCGGACGAGGCGATCAATTCGCCAACACCGAGAGAAATCATCGCGAACGCCGTACCGGAGCGCTGGGTCGAGACCCAACCGAGAAGAGCCGCAAACAGCAGCCCGGTCAGCCCGCCGATCAACGGGACCAGCGGCAGCGGGATCGGCAGCTTGTTGGCGCTGATGATGTTGATGGAGTGGATCGCAAGGAAGCCGCCGAGCCCGTAATAGACCGCGTGCCCGAATGACAGCAGGCCGGTCTGTCCGAGCAGGATATTGTAGGACAGCGAGAAGATGATGGAGATCCCGATCAGGCTGAACGTGGTCAGCGACCCGCCTGAGGTAAATATTCGGGGCAGCAGCATCAGCGCGATCGCCGCCACTACCCAAAGGCCGTAGAATTTGAGCTTGTCGGCGACTGCCGGCAACGGAGGCGCGGCGTGTGACGCGATCTCGCTCATGTGTCGCGGGTCCCTAGCAGGCCCATCGGGCGGAAGATCAGGACCAGCACCAGCAGCGCATAGGGCATGACCGGTGCAATCTGCGCGATGGTGACCTCCCAGATGTCAGCGAGCCATGTCGAGGCATAGTCGGGGCTGAGCGGACCAAAGGCGCCAGCCAGCGAGCCGTTCATTGAGACCGCAAACGTCTGAATAAGCCCGATCAGCAGCGAGGCGATGAACGCGCCGGGTAACGAGCCCAGTCCTCCAACCACGACAACCACGAACAGGATCGGGCCGAGCAGTCCGGCCATGTTCGATTGCGTGACTAGCGCAGGTCCGGCGATCACGCCGGCGACCGCGGCAAGAGCGGTACCGACGCCGAACACCAGCATAAAGATGCGCCCAACATTATGACCGAGATGGCCGACCATATGCGGATGGGTGAGGGCGGCCTGCACGATCAGGCCGATGCGCGTCCGCTTCAACGCGACCAGAAGGCCCGTGAAGATGGCGATCGACACCAGCAGCATGAACATCTTGTAGGCGGGATAATTGGTCGAGAAGATCGTAAACGCTGGAAAGTCCAACAACGCAGGAACACGGAAATCGACCGGGCTCTTGCCCCAGATGATCTGGACGACCTCTTCGATCACGAAGGCGAGGCCGAATGTGAACAGCAGTTCCGCCACGTGGCCGTTTTTGTGTACCCGGCGCAGACCGAAGCGCTCGACGCCGGCGCCGATCGCGCCGGCCAGCAGCGGCGCGATCAATAATGCGGGCCAGAAGCCGAGCCAGCGGCTGATCTGAAATCCGAAGAACGCGCCGAGCATGTAGAAGCTCGCATGCGCAAAGTTCAGCACCCCCAGCATGCTGAATATCACGGTGAGGCCGCTCGCCATCAGGAACAGCAGCATCCCGAAGAGGATGCCGTTGAGCGTGGATATGACGATGAGTTCAAGCACAAGGCACCGCCTGGGACTACGAGACGCGTCCGTCCCGATGAGGTTTCGGGACGGCCGTTTTGCGGTTGCGGCCGATCAGCTCGGACGGTCCATCTTGCAGGTGGTCGGAAGCACGGTCGCAGGCGTATCGATTTTGGCCACCAGCTTCCAGCCCCAACCGGTCTTCTCTTCGTCGAACGGCTCCCGTTCCGTGCGCTCGCCCAGCGAGGAAATGTAGATCGGCTGGAAGAACTGGTGATCGTCCTTGCGCATGGTTCCCTTGCCGCCGTCGAACACTTCAACCTCCATGCCTTCGAGCGCCATCGCCACCTTGAGCGGCTCGATCGACTTGGCCTTGTCGGCTGCGGCCGCGAGCATGCGCATCTCGTTGACAGCGCGCGGGTAGAACAGGCTGAAGTCGTATTTGGCGCGGAGCGCCTTCTCGAACTCTTGCACGGGCGGATTGTCGATGTTCGAAATGCCCTCGGTGACCTGGAACACCTGATGGTTGAGATTGGCTTGTTTGACTGCGGTCGGCCCGCCGGTGCCGCCGGCATAATAGGTGTACCAGTTCACTTTAAGACCTGCGTCCGCGGCCGCCTTCAACAGCAGCGCGAAATCCTGGCCCCAGTTGCCGGTCACGACGGTATCGGCGCCCGAAGCCTTGATCTTGGCGATGTACGGCGCGAAATCGGTGATCTTGAGAAGGGGGTGAAGTTCATCACCGACGATCTTGATATCCGGCCGCTTAGCGGCCAGCATGGATCGCGCCGTAGTCCGGACCGACTGGCCGAACGAATAATCCTGATTGATCAGGTAGACGTTTTTGATCGCCGGTATGGTCTTCATGTAGTTGGTGAGCGCCTCCATCTTGATGTCGGAGTTCGCATCCCACCGGAAATGCCAGAAGCTGCATTTGTCGTTGGTCAGGACCGGATCGACCGCGGCGTAGTTGAAATACAGCACTTCCTTGCCGGGGTTGCGTTCATTGTATTTGGTCACGAAGTCGGAAAGCGCGCCGGCGACCGACGAGCCGTTGCCCTGGGTGAGATAGCGCACGCCGGCATCGATGGCTTTCTGCGCCTGGATCAGGCTTTCCTGCGGATTGGTCTTGTTGTCGAGCGGAACGATCTCGACTTTCTTGCCCTGAATGCCGCCCTTGGCGTTCACTTCGTCAGCCAGGAACTGGAAGGTCTTCAGGCCGACTTCACCGACACTGGCGCCCCCACCCGACAGCGGGTCGATGTAGCCGATCTTGAGTGTTTCCTGCGCCGTGGCCGCGCCGCCGAATACCGGCAACAAAAAAGCCACCGCCATCATGAGTTTGCGCATGTCACTTCTCCCTGGATTTTTCGTTTCTTGACGTATCGCTGGACCGATAGACGCTGGAATGCCTGATTCAGCGCTTCAAGGCCTTAGATTGGAATGGATTGTGGGCCAAGGTTCCGAAACCCGCAAGTCCACCCGCTATCCAACTAAAGAACCGGGTTCCGGAGTTTGCTTGGCTTGCCTGATCCGGATACTCGGATCATGCGGTGAAGATGGCCCAGCGGCATCTGCCGGCGAGACGTCTCAACAGCGAAACCGGATAATCGCTGGCTGTTCTCAGGCCTGATAATTGATCAGCGTCGAGGCGAGCGAGCTCGACGCTGCGGCGGTGCCATTCGCGCTGTAAGAAGAGGCTTGAGCGTCCTGAAGCAGTTTCAGGAAATCCTGCAAGGAGGTGCTCGACGAGCTGCCGTCTGTTGACGAGCTGTCGCTCGACGAAGAGTCTGTTGAAGTCGAACCGTCGAGCAGTTGCTCGATTGCTGAATTCAAGCTGCTTGAGCTGCTCGAACCGGCTCCGGACGGGGGCGGGCCGGGAGGAGGGCCACCAAACCCTTGCGGACCGCCTGGGCCTCCGGGGCCGCCCGAACCATCTTGACCGCCGGGGCCATTGCCAAACGTGTTGGCAAAAAGATTCTGCAATTCGGTCGCCTGAGAGCTCGTCAAAGCACCGCTGGAGACCTGGGCCTGGATCAGGTTGTTGATCTTGGACCGGATGTCACCAGGACCGGTATTTCCGCTGCCGTCCGTCGATCCGGAAGGCGAGGACTGACCTGAAGTCAGGGAGTTATTGATGCTTGTCAGGGCAGAAGACAGCGCTGACTGGTCTGATGAGCTCACCGTGCCGGCCGAAACTTCAGACTGAAGTTCTGCTTCGAGTTGTTGAAGGGGGCTGGTGTAAGTGGACTGGCTCAATCCGAGCGCTGAAATCGATGACATAAAATATCCTGCCTAAAAATCTGAAAACGTGAATTAATTCATGGGGCAGGTTGGTTAATAAAATCTGACTCGTTTTCCGGAGATTTGTTACTGGCGATTTCCGGAACGCGTCAGGCAGCGTCGGCACGATCAATCGCCGGTGCGTGAAAGGCTCTCTTCGACCTGATCCAGGTCCTGGATTTTGTAGATCAGCACGGAGATGATCCAGCCAGCGGCAAAGATGCCGATGATGAGGTATCCGAGAAGGCCAAAGCTCCCATTGACCTGATCGACAATATTCCAAAACCTGCCTTCCAGCCCAAGTTTGTTCGCGAGCAGGCTGAGCGCTTCCGCACCACCAATCAGCAGTGCGACGACGATCGATATCAGCGTCATGGTGAGGTTGTAGTAGAGCTTCCTGACCGGCTTGATGAAAGCCCAGCCATAGGTCTGCACCATCAGCACGCCATCGGTGGTGTCGATCAACGACATGCCGGCGGTGAACAGGGCCGGAAAGATCAGGATCGACCAGATTGAGAATCCGGCCGAGCCTTGCGCCGCGGAAATTCCCAGTAATCCAATCTCACTCGCGGTGTCGAAGCCGAGGCCGAACAGAAAGCCGAGCGGATACATGTGCCAGCTTCGCCTGATGATGCCGAACAGCGAACGCAGAATGCGGGAGAAGAATCCCCTCCGGGAAAGCAGGCCCTCGAGCGCTTCCTCGGTTACTCTCTCGCCACGCCTCAGCGCGGTAAACGCGCGATAGATCGAGATCAGTATCAGCGCGTTGATGAGGGCGATGAGAAACAGGAATGTGGCCGAAACGCCGGTTCCGATCACGTTGCCCATCGTCGCGAACCAGGCGAATCTCGCTTCAAGTGCGCCGACCGAGAGCGCCACCAGCAGCGAGGCGATGATGACAACGGTGGAATGTCCGAGCGCGAAGAAGAACCCGACCGAAATCGGCCGCTTGCCTTCCTGCATCAGCTTTCGGGTCACGTTGTCGATGGCGGCGATGTGGTCGGGGTCCACCGCGTGACGAAGCCCGAACGTGTAGGCGAGCGAAGCGGTGCCGAGCAGGATCGGCTGACCGCTGAATTGCACGAACGCCCAGAGCCATGCCAGCACGTTTGCGGAAACCAGCACGACATAGAGTACAGCCGTCTTGGTGTTCAGTGCGCCGGGTTTGTCGTCGAATATTTCGGAAATGCTCAAAGCTGTTTTCGTCAGCTGTCGCCGCTCGGGCGATAGAACTGGGTGCCAAGTGTGATCGGGTCGCGGCCCTGGCTGCGGCGATGCTGGTTGGTGTCGCGCAACGAGTAGACGCAGCCGCAATATTCCTGCTGATAGAACTCTTCGCGCTTGCTGATCTCGATCATGCGCGCCGCGCCGCCGCCCTTGCGCCAATTGAAATCCCAGTAGCTCAGGCCTTCGTAGCGGCCGGCCGCGCGCTGCCCGCAATCGTTGATCTGCGCCATATTCTTCCAGCGCGAGATACCGAGTGAGGAGGTCATGACCGGAAAACCGTTCTCGTGGGCAAAGAGCGCCGTGCGCTCGAAGCGCATGTCAAAACACATCGTGCAACGGACACCGCGCTCCGGTTCCCATTCCATGCCCTTGGCCCGCGCAAACCAGTTTTCCGTGTCGTAGTCGGCATCGACAAACGGCACGCCGTGCTTGTCGGCAAAGCGGACGTTCTCGTCCTTGCGCAGCAGGTATTCTTTTTGCGGATGAATGTTGGGATTGTAGAAAAAGATCGTGTAGTCGATGCCGGAGGCCAGCATCGCCTCCATCACCTCGCCGGAACAAGGCGCGCAACAGGAGTGCAGCAGCACGCGCTTTTCGCCGCCGGGCGGCGTGAGCTTGGCTCGTTCGTTCATCTCAACCATGTGCCACTATCCGCTGACCGGCCACCACGACAGCCGTTTGGCAGCCCATGCCGACAATGGGCAGAGATACCATCTCCAGCGCGGAATGGAAGGGCGCTATAGGCCAGTTCTCGCGGCTGTCAGCTTGAGCAATTCGGCCCGCACCCGGTCAAGCACGCTGTCATAGTCGCGCGTTTCGTTTTGCCGGAACAGGCGCACAGTCGGATACCAGGGGCTGTCCTCGCGGCCGAGCAGCCAGCGATAGTCCGGCGTCCAGGGCAACAGGATCCAGGTCGGACAACCAAGCGCGCCGGCGAGATGAGCGACGCTGGTATCGACCGATATCACCAGATCGAGGCATTTCACCAGTGCTGCCGTGTCTGCGAAATCGGTGAGTTCGGCGGTGAAGTCGATGATGTTGCTCTTCTCGAGCTCAGCCTTGTCGTTCTCCCTGATGTCCTTCTGAAGGCTGACGAAGGTCGCGTCGACGTCGAGAATACGCGACATCACCCGCATCGACGTCGATCGATTGTAATCGTTGCGATGCATCGGGTTGCCCGACCAGACCAGCCCAACCCTTAAGCGGTCGTGAGGTCCGAGGCGCTTGTCCCAGGACCGGATGCGCGCCTCGTCGGGCGAGGGCAGATAGGACGTCTCTGCCGGAATGCTGTCGAGGCGTGTGTTGAAGGCCAGCGGCAGGCTGCCGATCGGGCAATGCATGTCAAAGGCGGGCAGGGGTTTGTCGGAGAAAGCAATACATTGCGAAATGCCTGAGAATTTCGCCAGCAAAGCGACCAGCGGACGTTCGACCGCCAGAATGACCCGTGCCCCGTGGGCTGCCACCATCGGTACAAAGCGAACGAACTGGATGGTATCTCCCAACCCTTCATCGACGTGGATCAGGATGGTTTTTCCCTGAATGGTTTCCTCGCCAAGCCACATCGGCTGGCTGAATTTCGGGTAGGGTGATGGATCTGGGATGCTCCAGCGCGCCTCGCGCCCGGCCCAGCCGGCTTCGAAATCGCCGAGCAGCATCTTGAGCAATGCAAAATGCCAAGTTGTCAGGGCATTTGCCGGATGACGGGCGCGGATCTCATCAAAAAGCGCCAAGGCTTCGTCGAAGCGCTGTAACTCGCCGAGGACGGAAGCTTTATTGTTCAGGATTTCGATCGAGTCCGGCAGATGCTCGAGCGCACGATCGAACCAGACAAGCGCCTCTTCCGCGCGGCGGAGCGATTGCATGCAGGCGCCGATATTGTTGAGCGTGTCGGCATCTCCCGGACGAAGGGTGTTGGCCCGCAAACTATCGGCGAGAGACGGTTCGAATTGTTTCAAGCCAAGCAGCGCGCGGGCGCGCGCCTGCAATGTCGGGGCGTGGTTGGGCAGCACGTCATCGCAGACATCGAGGCAGGCGACGGCCTCCTCAAATCGCCTGACATGGTTGAGCAGGACGCCGCTTTTGTAGGCGGCGTCCTGATGGCGCGGATCGAGCTTGAGCACATGCTGGAAGCTCAATAGCGCATGATCGTATCTTTGAAGTTGCAGAAGCGCGTCGCCAAGCTGTTTCCAGAGCGTGGCGTCCTCTGGCTTGAGTTGCACGGCCTTGTCGAAGGCGTTCAGCGCGTCTTCGTGCCGGCCTTGCTTTGATAGCGTGGCCCCCAGGGTTGCAAGATAATCCGGCCTCGGGTCTTGCGCGATGGCGCGGGCGATCCAGTGCAGCGCGTGATCGTATTGTTGGCTCTGGAGGGCGATCAGGCCCATCAGGTGCAGGGCGCCGGCATGGTTGGGATCGGCTGCCAGCAATCTCTCACAACAAAGCTGGGCTTCGAGCGTTTGTCCCGCTTGCAGGTGACGATGGCCGGCCTCGCATTGTGCAGCGGGCGTGAGCGCAGGCGCTTCCGTCTTCGACTTCCGGGCGCGGCGTTCTCTGCGGTTCATCGTCACTTTCGGATCAGGGCGCTATCTTAAGCCTCTAGATGATTCGCTTCCATCGACAAGCCTGTTTGACATGGCGGGCTTGCGCCGTGAGCCATGTACTCGGATGGCTTCTCCTGGTTGAAGCTTGAGCCGATCTCATTTTTGTCAGTTTTTCGAACGACACTCACCGTTTGACGAGAAAACCGCGATGCTGAAACCCGCCGCATTTGTTGCCGCTCTTTCCGCCGTTTCCATCATTTCCATCACTGCGGTCTCGGCCGCGCCCGTCAGGCATGCGGGCGAGTGGGAGACCATCATCGACAAGGGGCAGCCGCTGGTCGTCTGTTTTCCCACCGACGAGACGCTCGACGAAAATACCCTGATGCGGCCGCTGTCGAAGATTCCCGGCGCCAGTTGCAAGGTTGACAGCATCAAGACCGTCGGCGACGTCACTTCCATTTCGATGCAGTGTAATATTGGCGGCAGCACGATGACCTCGAGCGCGACGATCACGGTCACCGGCCCCG
This sequence comes from uncultured Alphaproteobacteria bacterium, assembly GCA_963752265.1. GTDB lineage: Bacteria > Pseudomonadota > Alphaproteobacteria > Rhizobiales > Xanthobacteraceae > Bradyrhizobium. The sequence goes on along the minus strand of CAVVZW010000166.1, from coordinate 38,762 downwards.
ATGCGATCTCCAGCCGAGTGAAAAGCCACGGCGGAGCAATCAAAATGCCCAACGGGCAGGTGATGCCGATTCCGGACAGCGATACTGTGACGGTGTCGCGCCGGCTTGGGCCCTGCAAACCGGGCGATCGGCAGATCACACACTAACGTCTGATCATTTCAATGCGCGCAGCCACGCGCCGATGTCACGCGCTGCGATATTGGCCTGGTCGAGCAGCTTGCCCATCGTGAAGAAGCCGTGGAACTGGCCGGGAAATGTTTTGTACGTGACGGGCACGCCGGCTTGTTCAAGCCGTTTGGCATATTCCTCGCCCTCGTCGCGCAGGGGATCGGCGCCCGCGGTCATGACGAAGGCAGGCGGCAGGCCGGCAAGTGTTTTGGCGCGCGCTGGCGAAGCGCGCCAATCGTCCACGTCGGCGGCGCTGTTGAGATAGTGATCGCGAAACCACGGGATCACGGTGTGCGTCAGCAGGATGCTGGTTTCCGGCTCGCGATGCGACGGATGGGTCATCGCAAAATCGGTCGCGGGATAGATCAGGACTTGCCCCGAGATCGCCGGCCCATGGCTGTCGTGCGCCGCTATAGCGACCACAGCGGCGAGGTTGCCGCCGGCGCTGTCGCCGCCGACGCAAAGCCGTGTGGCATCGATACCAAGCTCCTTAGCGTGATCCGCGATCCATGCCGTAGCAGTGATGGCATCATCGACGGCGGCCGGAAATTTGTGTTCGGGGGCGAGCCGATAATCGACGGATATGACGATGAGCTGACCTTCGTCGGCGAGTTTGCGGCAGGCGACGTCATGGGTGTCGAGGTCGCCGATCACCCAGCCGCCGCCATGAAAGAAAACCAGGCATGGCGCCAAGCCGTTCGATTGCCGGAGCGTCCTCGGCGTGTAGAGGCGTGCGGGGATCACGCCGCTCCCCGCCTTGATCGCCAGTGGTTCGACCGATTTCAGCAGGGGTGGTTCGGGATTACTGACCAGGCGAGCCTGCCGGTAATATTCGCGCGCTTCCGCCGGCGAGAGCGTCTCATAAGCGGGCCTGCCGGCCTCCTGGAACGCCTTGTAAACAAAGGCCGCATCGGGATCGAGGGTGACAGGCATGGCTGGGAACCTTGGGTAAAGTGGCGATGATCAATTATCCCATCGGTCGCCACGGCTTACCAGCCAAACGCGACTTAAAGCCGCCCTTTCCCCGCCGTATTCGGCGTGTTAACCGGAGTGCCTGCGCGCGGCGGTAGCTTTTCCGTGTCGCCCGCCCGATTCGCCTGCAATATTAGCGAGATGATCCGAACTTTTCTGCTGACCGGTTTTGCCGCCGTTGCCATCATCTCGCTTGCGCCGCCAGCGCACGCGCAGATTGGCAATATCTTTTCCGATCAGCCGCCGCGGCCGCCAGGCAGCGTGCCCCGAGGTGGTCAGCAACAGCAACAGACCATTCCTGACGACGAAGAAGAAGTGCCGGAATTGCCGCGCGGCCGCTTGTTGCCGACGCCCAACCGTCAGCCGCCGGGCCAGGGCGTGCCAGCGCCCGGGGCCGTGACGTCGCAGCCACTTGCCCCGCCGCCCGGCACCACGGTCATTCCCCAAAATCAGCCGCCCGGTATCGCGGTGACGCCGCCGCAACCCGGCCGGGTGCAGCCCAATCAGGGCATCGCGGCCGCGCCGCCCGGCGTTAACGTTCAACCGGGGCAACGCCCGCCGCAGCCGGCGGCTCCGTTGCAGCCGGGCGATGAGGTGGTGACCGAACCGCCGGCGCAAAAGATCGTCAACAAGAAGGCGAGCTTCTCGGGTCTCGACAAGATCACCGGCCGCATCATCAATTTCGATGAGGATATCGGCGAGACCGTTCAGTTCGGCGCGCTACGCGTGAAGACCGACGCCTGCTATACCCGTCCCGCGACGGAAGCTGCCAACACCGACGCCTTTGTCGAGGTTGATGAGATCACCTTGCAGAACGAGGTGAAGCGGATTTTCTCGGGCTGGATGTTTGCCGCAAGCCCCGGCCTGCACGGCGTCGAGCACCCGATTTATGATATCTGGCTGACCGACTGCAAGGTGCCGGATACGACCATCGTCAGCATACAGACCGATGCGCCGAAGCCGCCGCCTCCGCCGGTAGCGCCCAAAAAGCCGCCGGCACCGAAGCAGGCGCAACAGGCCCCGCGGCCGCTGCAGCAGCAACCCCAATACCAGCAACAGCCGCCTCCACCTCCGCCGCCACCGCCGCAAGACTCCGGCGGCCTGTTTGGAATTTTCCGGCAGTAGAATTGATGGTGCCCGGACGCTGCTTTGCGCCGCACCGCGCCCGGCACGAGGCAATCCATTCACCCGCGTGCGGCGATGATCTCAAGCACCTGTGCACCATGGAGCGGCTGATCGGCCGGCAACTTGTAAAAATCAGCTTCACCCTTGAGCGCGTGATCCAGCAGCACGGTATAGCGGCGGCGCGGAATTTCGACCGCCCCGAAGCTGCGCAGATGCTCGGTCACATATTGGGTATCGAGCAGATCGAAGCCGCCGGCGATCAGGCGCGCGACCAGATGCACCAGCGCCACTTTCGAGGCGTCGCGGGCGCGGTGAAACATGCTTTCGCCGAAGAATGCCCGGCCAAGGTTGACGCCGTAGAGACCGCCGACCAGATCGTCGTCTTGCCAGACCTCGACGCTGTGGGCGTGCCCGAGTCCATGTAGCCCCACATAGAGATCGCGTATCCGCTGGTTGATCCAGGTGTCGTTGCGGCCTGCTTGCGGCGCGGCGCAGCCGGCGATCACGGCCTTGAAAGCCTTGTCGACCGTGACGGTAAAGGCGTCGGAGCGCACGGTGCGCGCCAGGCGGGAGGAGATATGAAACCCGTCAAACGGGATAACGCCGCGCATCTCCGGCTCGACCCAGAACAGGCTCGGATCGTCGGCGCTCTCGGCCATCGGGAAAATGCCGCAGGCGTAAGCGCGTAGCAGCACTTCGGGCGTGATTTCAGAATTAGCGGTGTCGCGCGGCGTCATGGGGAGTAACGATAGCAGGCCTGACGATTGTCTCGCAAAGCGAATGTCCCGGTCGTCGAATCTTCTTAGCTAACGACCTTTGCGCCAGTCTTGGGGCCGGTCGTAGCCGGGGTACTGCCGTCGCGGAGAAAGCACAGCACGATCCGGGTGCCGTCATGGGTTGGGTCTCGCTCGACCGTCGCCGCAAGCTTGGCCGCCATCGCCGCGACGATGCGTTGCCCCATCCCGGTCGAGCGTGGATCGGTTTTGGCATTGAGACCGACGCCGTTATCCGCGATCGACAGGACGAGTTCGTCAGCGCGTGTCACAAGATCGATGTGGATGGGACCGGCGCCATCGGGATAAGCGTATTTCACCGCATTCATCACCAACTCGTTGACGATGATTCCGATCGCAACCGCACGGTCCGGATCGATTTCGATCGGCTCTGCTTTCAGCGTTAGCCGCGACATTCGGTTGCCTTCGGCCGATCGCCTGAGATCCTCGAGAAGGGCGTCGAGATATTGGTTCAGCAGCACGCTTTTCAGGTCATGCGAGGTATAGAGGCGGCGATGGACCTGGGCTACGGCGGCGACCCGGCCCATGGCGTTGGTGAGCGCGGCCTTGACGTCTTCTTGCGCGGCCGAATTGGCTTGCAGATGCAACAGTGATGCGATGATCTGCAAGCTGTTGCCGACGCGATGATTGACCTCACGCAGCAACACCTCGCGCTCGGCGGCGAGCGCAGCAAAGCGGTCACGCGAGGCATGCACCTCGGCCTCGGCATCGTCGCGCGCCTTTTGCAGCCGGGCCTGGCGCAACGCGCCTTCGACCGCGACCTGGAGCAGGGGAATGAAGTCGCCCTGAATGTCCTTGACGAGATAGTCCGCAGCGCCGGCCTTCAGCGCAGTCACCGCGATCTTGGAATCCTGCGAGGCGGTGACAAATACGACCGGCGGTGCGTTCGCAATCGCCAGGATCCGATCCAGCGTTTCCAGGCCGTCGAGGCCGGGCATGTACTGATCGAGTGCGACGACGTCGATGCCGCCTTGCGCCAGCCGATCCAATCCGTCGGTGCCGCTGCCGGCATGGACGACCTTCAATCCAAGCCGCGTCAGGCCGCGATCGACCAGACGCGCCAAGGCCTTGTCGTCGTCAATGTAAAGGAGTGTCGGGGTCTCAGCGTTCATGTGACGGCGGGGGTACTTGAATGACCGAGAAGAACAATCCCAACTGCCGGATCGCGTTGGCGAAGCTTTCGTAATTGACGGGCTTGGTGATGTAGACGTTGCAACCGAGCTCATAGCAACGCTTGATCTCCTGGGAGTCGTCGGTCGTGGTCAGCACCACCACCGGCGTGCATTTGAGATGCTTGTCTTCCTTGACCCGTTGCAGAATTTCGATCCCGCCCATGTCGGGCAGGTTCAAGTCGAGCAGGATCAGGAGTGGCTCGCCCTTGTGACCACGGCCGGAGCCTTCGCCGCCGAACAAATACTGCAAAGCTGCCGTGCCGCTCGTAAACGGCACGATTTCGTTATTGACGCCGGATCGCCTGATATTGCGTTCGATCAGACGGGCATGACCTTCGTCGTCCTCGATCATGATGATGGTGACTGGAGTGCTCATGAATCCTTGTTCCGATTGTTGACGTTCCAGTTGATGGGAAGGGTTACTGTGAAGGCGCTTCCCTGATCGAGTTCGGATGCGACCGACATGGTTCCACCGAGCCGCCGCACCAAAGCGCGAACATGCGCAAGGCCAATTCCCTGTCCCGGTTTATCCTGTAGCCCGGCGCGCCGGAAAAGATCAAAAATTCGTTGATGATCCTTCGGGTCGATCCCGCGTCCATTGTCGGTGACGTCGAAGATCGCATAGCCGAGTTTGGTGCGGCCGCGCACCGAAATGTCGCCGGGAACGCCGGGCTTGAGATATTTGAGTGCATTATCGATCAGGTTGGAGAAAATCTGCTCCACCGCGAGGCGGTCGCTGGTAACTTCAGGCAATGGCTCAATGCGGATTTGCGCCTGCGCTTCGGATGCCTGATGCGCCACCGTCGTCACAATCGATTCGATCAGTTCTCGCATATCTATCTTGACCGGTTCGAATTCGCGCCGTCCTTCGCGGGTGAGGTTGAGGATGGCGGAAATCAGCCGGTCCATCTTCGCAATCGATGACTTGATGAATTCGAGGGCTTCGGAAAACCCTTCGAGCAACTGCTTGTCTTCGGTTTCGAGAGCGCCTTCCGCGTCGCCGTCGTCGACCGTTGGAGGCGGGGCGGAGACCGCAGCAAGGCGTAATGAGGCGATCCTCTTGAAGATGTCGCCGCGCAATTCCTCGAGTTCGCTGGTGAATCCCATGATGTTGACGAGGGGCGATCGGAGGTCGTGGCTGACGATATAGGCGAAGCGCTGGATTTCGTTGTTCGCTTCGCGAAGGTCAGCGGTACGCTCGTCCACCGTGGCCTCGAGGTTCAGGTTGTTGTCGCGCAGTTGCGCTTCGGCCTTGTCGCGCGCGCGGATCGACCGCCGTACCAAAAAAATGGAAATGCCGGCCAGCAAGACCACGAGAGCGGAGCCCGCGACCGTCACGATAGAGGCAAGCCGCTCGGTTCGATCGGCGGTCTGGGTGCGGAGCGCGAACAGGCGCTCCTCTTCCATCCGCATCGTCTGGGTGATTTGTTCGATCCGCCGCGCAGATGCGCCGGTGTCCGAAGTGCGCAACATGGCAATCCCGCCGGCCATATCGTGCCGCTTTGCGAAGTCGATCGCCTTGGCGAATTCGTCGAGCCGCGCCTGGACAGGCTCGCGTAGTTGACTGGAACCACCGACCTGAACGGCGTTGTCGTTGAAGAGCGCGGTCAGTTTGTCGATGTCGGGCAGAATATCGGAGACCGCAGCCTGGTGTTCGTCGAGAAACCGTTGCTCTTCCGTCAGCAAATAGCTGCGCGCGGTGCTTTCAGCGGTGCGAATGCGTAACTGCAGCGTCGAAATCTGGTTTTCGACCTCGACGGTGTGCACCACCCAGGCGTTGTCTTCGCGGGCCTGGTTGACCAGGACGACCGATAGCGTGCTGATCGCGACAAGTACGGCAAACCCGGCTGCGAGCAGCAGGATCTGACCAAGGGCGCGGCTGCGCCGGGCTTCAGGCGTTCCTATGGCCGTGCGGATTGAAGTCAAAAGCCCTCTGGCGGGTACAGCTACGGTCCCTCAAGGCCACTACAACTCTCGACCCCGCGTTTGGTTCCATGCCGAGAACGTTTTCCGGCTGGCGGTTCGCGCCATAGAACTCAGGCCGGCGACTGGCCTGCGAGATAATGCTCGAGCCAGTGAATATGATAGTCACCTTCGATGATGTCGGTTTCCCGTACCAGCGCCCGAAACAGGGGGAGCGTTGTTTCAATGCCTTCGACCACCATCTCGTCGAGGGCGCGACGCAGCCGCATCAGGCATTCGGTGCGGGTTTTGCCGTGTACGATCAGCTTGCCGACCAGCGAGTCGTAGTAAGGCGGGATCGTATAGCCCTGATACACGGCGGAATCGATCCGCACCCCGAGGCCGCCGGGTGGATGGTATTGCAGGATTTTGCCGGGCGAGGGACGGAAAGTGACGGGGTTTTCGGCATTGATGCGGCATTCGATGGCATGGCCGTTGATCACGACCTGCTCCTGCGTCGCCGGCAGATCGCCGCCGGCGGCGATCCGGATCTGCTCCAGCACGAGATCGATCCCGGTGATCATTTCGGTGACGGGATGCTCGACCTGGATGCGCGTGTTCATTTCGATGAAATAGAACTCGCCGTCCTCGTATAGAAATTCCACGGTGCCGACGCCGAGATATTTCATCTCTTGCATAGCCTTCGCCACAGTCGCACCGATCTTCGTGCGGGCAGCTGGGTCCAACGCAGGTGAGGGGCCTTCCTCCCAGACCTTTTGATGCCGGCGTTGCAGCGAACAATCGCGCTCGCCGAGATGGATGGCGCCGCCGCGGCCATCCCCCAGTACCTGAATTTCGATGTGGCGCGGCTTCTGCAAATATTTTTCGAGATAGACCGAAGCATCGCCGAAGGCGGATTTGGCTTCGTTGGCGGCCGTCGAGAGCGAGAGCATCAAATCCTGGGCGGTTTGCGCGACCTTCATGCCGCGGCCGCCGCCGCCGGAGGCGGCCTTGACCAGCACCGGAAAGCCGATCAATTCCGCGATCGCCATGGCATCGTCATTGGCCCCGACTGCGCCGTCGGAGCCGGGCACCACTGGAATGCCTAGGCGTTTGGCGGTCTTCTTGGCTTCGATCTTGTCGCCCATCAGGCGGATGTGCTCGGCCTTGGGTCCAATGAAGCGCAGATTGTGGTCGGCGAGAATTTCGGCAAAGCGGGCGTTTTCCGAAAGGAACCCGTAGCCCGGATGCACCGCATCCGCGCCGGTGATTTCGCAGGCCGCGAGCAGCGCGGGGACGTTGAGATAGCTGTCTTTTGACGGCGGTGGGCCGATGCAGACGCTTTCGTCGGCGAGGCGCACATGCATCGCGTCAGCGTCGGCGGTGGAATGTACCGCGACGGTCGCAATGCCAAGCTCCTTGCACGCACGCAGGATACGCAGTGCGATTTCGCCGCGATTGGCTATGAGGATTTTATCGAACATGGCGTCTCAAGAAGCGAATGGTGAGTAGCGAATAGCAAACAGGGAGTAGGGTATTCGCCACTCGCTATTCGCCATCCGCCCTCTATTCAATAATCACCAGCGGCTCGCCGAATTCCACGGGCTGGCCATCCTCGACGAGAATTTGCGTAACGGTGCCCGCGCGCGTTGATGGGATCTGATTCATCGTTTTCATGGCCTCGATGATCAGCAGCGTTTGTCCGACCGCGACTTTACTACCGACATCGATAAAGGGCTTGGCGCCCGGTTCGGAAGCCAGATAGGCGGTACCGACCATCGGCGAGGGGACGGCGCCTGGATGCTTGCTGAAATCGGCCGTCGTTGCCGCTGCCGCCAGAGCAGGCGCAGCGGCCGGTGCCGCGGATACGGGTGCGGCGACTGGCACCGATGCGGCAATACTGACATTACGCGCCACACGTACCCTGAGCCCTGCGCGTTCGATCTCGATCTCTGTCAGGCTGGTTTCATCCAGCAGCAAAGCGAGTTCACGAATGAGCGCTCCGTCGCTGGTTGCAAACTTTGCGGCTGCTTTGTCGTCAGGCTGGCGCGCCATGATATTGATCCGGAACTCTCTGTCTGGTGGTTTCAGGACTTGGTCTTGACGCCGAGCTTGGCCGCAAGGCCGCTGATAGCAAGGCGGTACCCGTCAATACCGAATCCGGCAAGGGTGGCGAAGGCGGCCTTGGCGGTAAAAGAGTGATGACGGAAGCTCTCGCGGGCGTGAATGTTGCTGATATGGACCTCGACCGCCGGGATCTTCACCGCGACCAGCGCGTCATGAAGCGCAATCGATGTGTGCGAATAGCCGCCGGCATTGATCACGATGCCGGCTGCCTTCTTGGCATGGGCTTCGTGGATGAAGTCGATCAGTTCGCCTTCACGGTTCGATTGCCGGCAATCGGCCTTGAGGCCGTATTTCGCGGCAGTCTCCGCACACAACTTCTCGACGTCGGCGAGATTGGCGTGGCCGTAGGTCTCGGGCTCGCGGGTTCCCAGGAGATTGAGGTTCGGGCCGTTGAGCACGTAGATCGTTTCTGTCTTGGCCATCCCGGTCCCGGCAATGTGAGGTGGTCGCGCGGTTATAGGTAACTTGCGGGCGGGAGGGAAGCCATAAGGCCGGGGCGTACGGCTCGCAAATGCCTCATCTACTTGGTGAAAACCCCGCTAGAATCTGTGAAAACCACTGATTAACCACAAAGGATGGTCCGGGACCCCGCGCGGCCAAACGCCCCGCGCGCCGCCTAGAAACGAAAAGGGCGGGCCATAAACGGCCCGCCCCGGATTCGCAAAGACTTGGGAGATCACGCCTCAAGCACGGCCACGATCTCGAGGGTCCGCGGATCCACCACCACGATTTGGTCGCGGACGAGGAAGAACTCATATCCTCGCCAATCCGGATAGATCGTCACGATCTCGGTCGGAAGCGGATGGAAACCGATCTCGCGCGGCACGCGGGTGCCGATCGAAATCGAGAAGTTGACGCTGGTCACGGGCGCCACGTGCTGATCGCGGATGACGGTTGTGACCCGTGTGCGCTGTTCAGTGGTGAGCTTGGCGCCAGCGCCAGCCTGACCGGTGGTTTGAGCACGGCCTTCCGCCGACTTGTTGTCCTCGCGGCCTTCGGCTTTCATGTTGCCGTTCCGCTCGTGGTCCTCTGCCTTCATGTCCTTGGCCGGGGCGCCCTTTTCATTTTGCGAGCTCATGCTTTTGGATTTCTCGCCCCTTGGGGTCTCCTTGGGCGTTTCCTGAGCCGATTTCTCGCTGGCTGGTTTCTCGCCCATTGCTTTCTCACCAGAGGCCGCACCAGGCTTCATGTCCTGCTGCGCACGCTGGTTCTTCACCGCGCCCTTTTCCTCGGACTGGCTGGCCTTCGTGCCTTCGGCGCCTTCGCGGCTAGTCGCGGCGGGCGAAGACGGCGCGCTCTGCTGCATGCCGGCGCCGCCGGCGGCTCCGCCTTCGCGGCCCATGTTGCCTTGCGCGTTGGCAAGACCGGTTCCGGCGAGCAATGCCGCGGTCGCCACCGATATCATCAAACAATTCATCATCTCATCTCTCCTCAGGTGTTTCGATGCCCGCCCGACAACGAAGGGGGATGAGCGATGTTCCAGCGCTTTGCCAGTTCCACCCGATTTGTTTGATGAATGCGCGATGAACCGTCGCGCTGCGAAAACCCTCAAAGAAAAAGGCCGGCGAATTCGCCGACCTTCTTATTAACAAGCGATATTTTAACAAGCGGCGGAGCGTCGAAAGCGGAGGTGTCAGCAGGTCGCCTTGCCGCAGCGCGCAAGCCCGATCTTCTCCTTCAGGCCGTCCATGCCGACGGCGCCGACGACCACCTGCTTTCCGATGACGTAGCTCGGTGTGCCACTCATGCCCATCGATTCAGCGAGCTTCATGTTCTCTTCGATGGTGGCGCGGACCTCGGGGCTGGCCAGGTCCTTTTCGATGCGGGCGACGTCAAGACCCGCATCCTTGGCGGCAGCGATCGCACGCGCCTTGTCAGCCTGACCGCGGCCGCCGAGGAGCCTCTGATGGAAGTCGAGATATTTACTGCCGTTGGGATCTTGCATCCGCACGGCGACAGCCACCTTGGCCGCCTCCAGAGAACCCTCGCTCAATATCGGGAACTCCTTCAAAACGACCTTGAGATTCGGATCTGATTTCATCAGGTCGAGCATGTCGGCCATCGCGCGTTTGCAGTAGCCACAGTTGTAGTCGAAGAACTCGACAAAAGTGACGTCGCCTTTCTTGTTGCCCAGCGTCACGTTGCGGGGCGAATTGAAGATCACATCCGAATTCTCAACGATGCTCGCTTCCTGCTTCTCGACTTCGGCGGCGGCCTGGCGCTTTTTCAATTCCGCAATCGAGTCTTCCAGCACTTCGGGGTGGGAGATGAGGTAGTTCTTGATGATGGACTCGATCTCGCCGCGCTGACCGTCCGAGAAGGTCTGCGCCGAGGCGGGTGCCGCGCAGAGCGCCAGCGCGAAAAGAGCGGGAGAGAGCAGGCGGAGCGGGGACATCTGTAATTCCTTTTGAAACGGGTTTTTGAATTCTCTACTGGTTCGCATCGGAATCCGGCTGACGGCCTGGGCCTGACAAGCGGCTACCTGGTCGATCCTGCGGCCCTACGTTGAACTGGACGTGGGGGCCGTCTTTCTTTTGTCCTGCCGGCAGCTTCGCCGACACGATATCGTCGGCCTTGACCCAACCGGGCGTGCCGACGGCGAAGCGGGTCTTGGCGCGCGAGGCGAGATCTTTCGCGGTCTTGTTGTCGCCGCGCAGAAACGCCGCCTGCGCCGATGCGAGATCGGCCTCGGCGAAATCTCCCTTCCGCGCAAAGGCCATTGCCAGCTGAGTGTAGCCGATCGGCTGCTCGGTTTCACGGGCCATGGCGTTGCGCAAGATGTTGATCGACTCCTCGGTGTAGGCCTTGTTGTCGGACGCCACGAGCGCTTGCCCAAGTAAAATCTCGATGAGCGGCGCGTTATTGGACAGGGCGACGGCTTTACGCAGCGCCGGGATGGCTTCGGTGGGCCTGCCGCCGTCAATCAGTGCCTGGCCCCGCAGTTCATAGAAATACGGGTTGTTGGGCTGGGTCTGGATCAGCGAATCGATCTGGGTGAGCGCGTTGTTCAAATCGCCGTGGAGATAGGTCGAGATCGCATGCGCATAGCGCGCGGGCAGGCTGGTATTGGAAAGCGGATAACGCCGATAGACTGTGTCCGGTCGTTCCAGAAATCCGGAAATCTTGGCGCGCATCATGTCGTGTCGCAATTGCAGCGCGGGATCGTCCTTTTTGTCCCAATAGGGACTGGTGCGCGCGATCTCTTCGAGGGCGGAGACACGTTCGGCCGGCATCGGGTGCGACATGTAGTAGGGATCGGCGCCACGGGCGGAAAACAGGCTGTCGTTGGTGAAGCGCTTGAAGGTGTCGTACATGCCCTTGGCGGATTGACCGGTCGCGGTGAGGAATTTGACCCCGGCGCGGTCGGCGCTTTCTTCCTGCTGGCGCTGATAGGAAAGCAGGGAGCGCAGGATCATGTTCTGCGGGCCGGAAAGCGCAGCCGCGCCCGCATCCGCAAGACCTGCACTGCCGGAACCCGCCCCGCCTCGCACGGTGCCCGCCGCCAAAGCGCCGACGCCGAGCAGCATCGCGATGATCATCTGCGTCTGCGCCGTGGCCAGTTGCTCGCGCAACCGGGAGAGGTGACCGCCTGCCAAATGGCCGGTTTCATGTGCCAGAACCCCGATGATCTGGTTCGGGGTTTCCGATTGCATCAAGGCGCCGCTGTTCACGAAAATGCGGCGGCCGTCCGCGACAAATGCGTTGAAGACGGGCTCGTTGATAATCGTGACCTGGATATTCTGCTTCTCAAGGCCCGCCACGCGCAGGATCGGCTTTGTATATTCCCGCAGCAGTTGTTCGGTCTCGGTATCGCGCAGGATCGCCAGTTTTTGCTCCTGGGCAAGGGCTGCCCGAGGGGGTGCAACAAGGGCGATCGCGACAGCGATCGCGGTCATTTTCGTCGTTGTCCGAACGGAGGCGAAGCTGGTCAGCATCAAGCGTCTTTATCGATTGGCGGCGGGTCCGATACGCGATATGCCCTACCAATGCGCCGATTAAGGCTAGTCTGGGGCACGGTTTAAAATAGCAGATATCGATGCTTGAAGCGACACTGAGAGAACGCGCCAGCGGCCTGTTGACGACGGCCTCTGGCCGTAGCGACGTTCCGCCCTTCATGGTGATGGATGTGATGGCTGCGGCCGCCCGGATCGAGGCGGCGGGCGGTCATGTGATCCATATGGAAGTAGGGCAGCCGGCCGCATCCGCGCCGAAAACCGCAATATTGGCCGCCCACGAGGCACTCAATTCGGGGCGTATCGACTATACCTCCGCGCTCGGAACCCCGAGCCTGCGTGAGCGGATCGCGCGCCATTACCGCGAAAGTTATGGCATTGCCGTTGATTCCGGGCGGATCGTGATCACGACGGGCTCTTCCGGCGCCTTCATCCTGGCTTTCCTGGCCATGTTTGAGCCCGGCGACCGGGTCGCGGTGACGGTCCCAGGCTATCCGCCTTACCGGCATATTCTCACCGCGCTCGGCTGCGAACCGGTGTTGATCGAGACATCGAGCGAAACCCGGCATGCGCTGACCGGCGAGGCCCTGCTCGCGGCCCATCGCAAGGCGCCGCTCAAGGGCGTGCTGGTCGGAAGTCCGGCCAATCCGACAGGCACCATGATGTCCCGCGAGGCCCTAAGCGGCCTCATCTCGGCCGCTGAGGCCGCCGGCATCCGATTTATTTCGGACGAGATATATCACGGTCTGGACTACGCGTTTGCCGCGGTGACAGCGGCGGAACTTTCCGCCAACGCACTCGTGATCAACTCCTTCTCAAAATACTTCTGCATGACCGGCTGGCGTGTCGGCTGGATGGTGGTGCCGGAGCCCTTGGTGCGGCCGATCGAGCGGCTCCAGCAAAACCTCGCCATTTCGGTGCCGACCCTGTCGCAGATTGCGGCGGAAGCGGCGTTCGACGGGAGTGCCGAGATGGAGGAGATCAAGCGCGGCTATCTGGAGAACCGCCGCATCCTGATCGAGGGATTACCACGGGCCGGCCTTGCTAAATTCCTGCCCGCGGACGGGGCCTTCTATCTCTACGCCGACGTTTCGGACTTCACCTCCGACAGTTTCGAATTCGCAGGACAAATGCTGGAAAAGGCCCATGTCGCGGCGACCCCGGGCGTTGATTTCGACCCTGTTCATGGCCGGCAGTTCATTCGCTTTTCCTATGCGCGGTCCGCGCAGGAAATGCAGGAGGCGGTGGAGCGTATTGCCAGCTGGCTGAAGTGACGCACCCATTGACACTCATAGACACTCATATGCACTTTGACACTCATATGCACTTTTCGTGCTATGGAATTTGACTTGAACTAAAAAGGTTGACGAGGGGGAGTTCGATGGCGCCTACGACAGTAACCGCACCAGCGCCGGTCCGCGCGGCGAAACCCTGGTACAAGGTTCTCTATATCCAGGTTCTGATCGCCATCGTGCTTGGCGCCCTCGTCGGCTGGAAGAATCCTGATCTGGCGCAGAGCGACTGGATCAAGGCGCTCGGTGACGGCTTCATCAAGCTGATCAAGATGGTGATCGCGCCGATCATCTTCTGCACGGTGGTATCCGGCATTTCGCACATCCAGGATGCCAAGAAGGTCGGCCGCATCGGCATCAAGGCGCTGGTCTATTTCGAGGTCGTATCGACCTTTGCGCTCATGATCGGGCTTCTTGTCGGCAACCTGGTGCGGCCTGGTGCCGGCTTCGGCGGCGCCATGGCCAATGCGGACAAGGTGGCCAGCTACGCCAAGCAAGCGGGTGAGCAAAAGAGCGTTGATTTCTTCCTGCACATTATTCCCGACACGGTGGTCGGGGCATTTGCGAGTGGCGAGATTTTGCAGGTTCTGCTGTTTTCGATCCTGTTCGGCTTTTCGCTGATGGCGCTCGGCGAGCGTGGCCATACGCTGCGTTCGTTCATTGACGATGCGGCGCAAGGCGTATTCGGCGTGATTTCGATCGTGATGCGGGCGGCCCCAATCGGCGCCTTCGGCGCGATGGCCTACACCATCGGCAAGTTCGGCACCGGTGCGATCCTCAACCTCGTCGGCCTGATCGCGACGTTCTACATTACGGCCGGGCTATTCGTGATCGTCGTGCTCGGCATCATCGCACGTTTCCTCGGCTTTTCGATCTTCAAGTTCCTCGCCTACATCAAGGACGAACTTCTGATCGTGCTCGGCACCTCGTCGTCGGAAAGCGCGCTGCCGTCCCTGATGGAAAAACTCGAACGGCTCGGCTGCTCGAAGTCGGTAGTGGGCCTCGTGGTGCCGACCGGATATTCCTTCAATCTCGACGGCACCAACATCTACATGACGCTGGCGACGCTGTTCATCGCGCAGGCACTCGGCTTCGATCTCACGCTCACGCAGCAGATCACGATCCTTGTGGTCGCGATGCTCACATCCAAGGGCGCTTCGGGTATCACCGGCGCAGGATTTATCACGCTCGCGGCCACGCTTGCGGTGGTCGATCCGCGCCTCGTGCCGGGCATGGCCATCGTTCTCGGTATCGACAAGTTCATGAGCGAGTGCCGCGCGCTGACCAATCTTTGCGGCAACGGCATTGCCTGCGTGGTGGTGTCGGCGTGGGAGGGTGAACTCGACCGCGCCCGCCTTCAGGCCAACCTCAACAAGCAGATCGATCCGACCGATATCGAAACCGCAGTCACGACTGTTTAGCGTCTCCCGATCCGCAAAATAAAAACCGCCCGGTTTTTGCCGGGCGGTTTTTTCTTGGGTCAACTTTCAGATTTGAGAACTATTCGCCGCCGCCGAAGCGCCGTGACCACCATCCCGCGCGGCGGGGCTGGGCGGCGTCAGTGGTTGTTTCGCCCGCAGGTTCGGAATTCATTTCTGCAGGCGATGCCGGCTGCGGATGATGATCGGGGGCTGTGGTTTCAGCTTGCGAGCTAACCCCAAAGCTTACTTTTTCGCGCACCGTCGAGCGTCGCCGGGCAGCCTTCTCAGCTTCCTGCGCTTGTGCCTCGATTTCCGCCGCGGAGGGTGAGGGTGCTGGCGGCTGGACGGCTACCGGCTGCTCGACGGCATGCGCTTCATGTTCAACCGGTGCTGGCTGCGGCGAGGAAACGCCATCGAAATCGGCGACCGCGCTTGCAGCTTCCGGTGCGGCCACGGGGCCCAGTTCATCTGATATCGATCCGGCGAGACCGTCTTCCGGTCCGCCGCGCCGGCGGCGTCCGCCGCGACGACCGCGACGGCGCGGCCGCCGTTCGCCGCCGCCTGCCTGATCGGAGCGGGCCTGGTTCGGCTGTTCACCGGATTCATCCTCGTCGGTTTCGTCGTCGTCGCCGATCTCGGCGTCAGCCGGGGGCACAACTGTCTCCAGCGCGACGGAGCTCTCCTCGCGCGGCGCTCCATTTTCACGCGCCTCGCTGCCACCGCGGCCGCGACGCCGCCGGCGTCGTTTTCGCCGCGGGCCGTCGCCTGTCGTCTCAGAACCTGCTTCTCCGCTGGCAGCCGGATCGCCCGAAAGTCCTTCGGTCTCGTCGGTTTCCACCTCCAATTCCCCTTCGGCGTCGAGCAGTTCCTCTTCATCGTCGAAGGCTTCTTCGATCTGGGGAGGAAACGACGCAACCTGGGTTGCAAGCAGCGCCTTCGCCGCTTCCAGCGTATGGACCTGCTCGCCGCGATCGATCACGAACGATTGCTGCCCGCTCACGGTCGGATCGGCAATGACGGCAAGCGTGACCTTGAAGGAGTTCTCGAGATCGCGCAGATGGCCGCGCTTGTGATTGAGAACGTAAAGCGCGACATCGGTACGGGTACGCACCACCAGATTGTGGGTCGCGCCCTTCATCAGGACTTCCTCAAGTCCGCGCAACAATTGCAGCGCCACCGAGGAGACCGAGCGGACATGGCCGCTGCCGCCGCATTGCGGACAGGGTTCGGTCGAGCTTTCGAGCACGCTGGCGCGGATGCGCTGACGCGACATTTCGAGCAGGCCGAAATGCGAGATCCGTCCGACCTGGATCCGCGCCCGATCCTGCCGCAGGCAATCGGACAACTTGCGTTCGACCGAGCGGTTGTTGCGCTTTTCGTCCATGTCGATGAAGTCGATCACGATCAACCCGGCGAGGTCGCGCAACCTGAGCTGGCGCGCGACTTCTTCCGCCGCCTCGATATTGGTCTTGAGCGCGGTGTCCTCGATATGATGTTCGCGGGTCGAGCGGCCGGAGTTGACGTCGATCGAAACCAGCGCCTCGGTCTGGTTGATGACGATGTATCCGCCTGACCGCAGTTGCACGGTCGGCGAGAACATCGCGTCCAGCTGGCTTTCCACGCCCATGCGCGAGAACAGCGGCTGGCCGTCGCGATATTGCTTCACCGCCCGCACGTTGGAGGGCATGAGCATTTTCATGAAGTCGCGCGCTTCGTGGTAGCCGGCTTCGCCCGCGACCAGGATATCGTCGATTTCCTTGTTGTAGAGGTCGCGCAGCGACCGCTTGATCAGCGAGCCTTCCTCGTAGACCAGCGTCGGCGCCTGCGACTTCAGCGTCATGTCGCGCACCGTCTCCCACATCCGGATCAGGTATTCGAAGTCGCGCTTGATTTCGGGTTTGGTGCGCGATGCGCCCGCGGTGCGCAGGATGATGCCCATGCCCTCGGGCACATCGAGGTCCTGAACGACTTCTTTCAGCCGCGAGCGGTCCTGGGCGGAAGTAATCTTGCGGCTGATGCCGCCGCCGCGGGCGGTATTGGGCATCAACACCGCATAGCGGCCGGCGAGCGAGAGGTAGGTGGTCAGCGCCGCGCCCTTGCTGCCGCGCTCTTCCTTGACGACCTGCACCAGCATGACCTGGCGGCGTTTGATGACTTCCTGAATCTTGTACTGGCGGCGCGGGCGGAAGGCGCGTTCCGGCACTTCCTCCATCACATCGTCGCCACCGACGGATTCGACGACCTCTTCCTCGGCCTCATCGCCCTCGTCATCTTCGTGAAGTTCTTCGCCGTCAGCCGCCGCATGCGCTTCATCGGATGGAGCGGCTTGGGCTTCATGGGCATAGGCGGCATGTGCAGCGTTTTCGGCGGCGACTTCGTCCCGATCGGCCTCGCCGTCGGCATGATGGTCTTCGTGCGCGTCGTCCTCGTGTTCGCCTTCCTCGGGAGCTTCCTGCAGCGCCTGGGAAATATCGGCGATAGCGGCTACGGGCTCGGTCGCCGGCGCTTCGGCGACATGCTCGTCGCCCTCGGCCTGCACGTCGTGATCATGATGATGGTCGTGATCATGCGAATGCTCGTGGTCGTCATGATCGTCATGATGCGCCGCTTCATCGTGATGGCCAGCAGCCTCGTCGTGATGGGCGCTATCATGAGTGTGTTCAGCGTGATGTTCGTCGGCGTGCGCGTCAAGTGGTGGCAGCCCCTCTGTCGACGCCTCGGGACTCGTCTCGACGACCTCGCTTTGAACCCGCTCGCCATGGCCGCGCCGGCGTGAATTGCGATGACGCGAACGGCGGCGGCTGGAGCGATTCTCGGTTTCTTCTTCCGCCTCGCGGTGGGCGCGCTCGTCGGCTTCGATCAGCGCCTGACGGTCGGCGACTGGGATCTGGTAATAATCCGGGTGGATTTCGCTGAAAGCGAGGAACCCGTGGCGGTTGCCGCCATATTCGATGAAAGCGGCTTGGAGCGACGGCTCGACCCGCGTGACCTTCGCCAGATAGATATTGCCGCGTAGTTGTTTGCGTTGCGCGGTCTCGAAATCAAATTCTTCGACGCGGTTGCCGCGAACCACAACGACCCGGGTTTCTTCCGGGTGGGTGGCATCGATAAGCATCTTGTTGGGCATTTTGGAACTCTTCACGGCGGCGGGCGCGCAGGGCGGCGCGCGCAAATCGCACGGCCGGGTGACGCGACGGTCCACCTGATTCGGGGGTGAGGGGAAGGCCGAAACGCAAGCTGGAGCGCCTTACCGAACATGATTCCCGGGAAGAACAACGGCGTGCGTGGCTTGCGCCCCGCATCGGCGATATTTTTCCCTGGAGTGCCGGCAATACAGTCTGGCGCATTAAGCGTCGGCCCGTCTGAGTAATTTTGGGCGGCAAAGAGGCCGCTTATCGGTCGCTAAAGGCCTCGCGTGGCGCCAAAGCGCACGCCTCAATCGCCTATCGGAGCCATAAAGCCCGATAATCGGTTAGGTCGAATCCCGATCCGTCCCTGGAACAAGCTGGTGACCTGGGAGCGGACGCCGCCCGGCTTGAAACCGCCGCTCCTGTCAGCCGCGCGGCTCGCGCTGGCTCCGGAGTGGCCGGAAAGACGCTGAAATCTCCGTAACTGGAGGTTCCTGCGCTGCACCGGGTAACTGAACACGACACAACCATGAAATTTGGCCGTCAGCACCCCATACATACTTGGATCGGTGCCTGCCCGCAAGGGAGGCGTCGACCAGATGTCCCAAGGCCACACTCGTTCCTTTTCGACGCCATTGTTTTAAGGCACGATTAACCCCGCGGTTTTATTGCGGTAAGAGAGCTGCTCGGAGGCACGGATTCGGTGGCGGGCCGCGCAAATCACCTTCTATTGTCGAGTTTCGCGCTGTTGTGCGCCGCAGCATGGTTGTGGCTGCTCCCCGGCAGCGTGGCCGCGGTCGAAAGCCAACCGCCGAAACCAGTCGCGACCGTCCGGGTTCCTGTCGCCTCCGGCGCTCGGCTGGCGGGGGACGATAAGCAGACCCGCTTCGTCCTCGACCTTGATCAGTCAATCACGGTCCACGCGTTTCCCCTGGCCGACCCTTATCGCGTGGTTGTCGATATTCCGCAGGTGACCTTTCAGCTTCCACCCGCGATTGGTACCGCGGGACGGGGACTGATCAAGGCCTTTCGCTACGGCCTGGTGATGCCAGGCGGCTCGCGAATCGTCTTTGACCTCACGGGGCCTGCCAAAATTTCCAATGTCTCGGTGTTGGAAGCGGCCAATGGCCAACCACCGCGGCTTGTACTCGATCTGGAGCCAGTTGACCGCACGACCTTCGTTCAGTCGCTATCTCCGGAAAGCCGGCCTGAACTGAGGCCCGCGATCGCCGCCGTCCGCGAAACACCGCTTCCGGTGCCTGCCGTGCCTGCGGAGCCGGAAAAGCCTGCCGCACCGCCTTCGCCTCCCGATCTTCGTCCGGTCATTGTCATCGATCCCGGCCATGGCGGCCCCGACAACGGCACGCAATGGGACGGCGCGAGTGAAAAGAATCTGGTTCTGGCTTTTGCGCTCGCCTTGCGTGATCGCATGGACAAAAGCGGCAAGTATCGCGTCGTGATGACCCGCACCGACGATACGTTCATCCCACTCGATGACCGGGTGAAGTTCGCACGCAGCCAGTCGGCTTCGCTATTCGTATCCATTCATGCCGATGCGTTGCCGCGCCATGAGGGGGACGCCCAGGGAGCTTCGATCTACACGTTGTCCGATCGCGCCTCAGACGCCGAGGCCGAAAGACTGGCGGAGGCCGAGAACAAGGCGGACGCTATTGGCGGCGTCAATCTGACCGAAGAACCCACCGAGGTCGCCGATATCCTGATCGATTTGGCCCAGCGCGAAACCCGCACGTTTTCCAATCGCTTTGCGCATCTCTTGATGGGCGACATGAAGACGGTGACAAGGATGCACAAGAACCCGCTCAAATCGGCCGGTTTCCGGGTGCTCAAGGCGCCGGACGTGCCGTCGGTTCTTGTCGAGCTTGGCTATGTTTCCAACAAGGATGACCTTGAGCACCTGGTATCGGAGAACTGGCGTTCGCGCACCGTGGGCGCGGTCGCGCATGCCATTGACACTTTCTTCGCCAAGCGGTTGGCAACAGCGGGTAACGGGAACTGAGCCTGAGGTAAACCGCCGCGCCTTGCCAAAGCTGAAAGCCCTAGTTTGGCCACAGCGGCGGCACTATAAACGGCGCGGAATCTTGAGCAATCTGCACAATTCGTCACGCGGCGGCATATGATACAATCCAGTACCGGCCGTTGACGGCGGGAATCGGAAAATACCTCCAAAGGACGCCGGTCATTTCGGCGCTAGGGACTGACGGAATTTAGCTTATGCGCTTGCTGGTGCGGTTCTTGGGTTTCTTGTTCGCCGCGGGAACGGTTGTGTTCCTTGTAGCGGTTGCCATCGTCGCAGGGGCGATCTGGCACTTTTCCAAGGATTTGCCGGAATACTCCCAGCTTGAGGATTACGAGCCGCCGGTGATGACGCGCGTTCACGCAGCGGACGGTTCGCTTCTGGGAGAATATTCCAAGGAGCGGCGTCTCTATTTGCCGATCCAGGCCGTGCCCAAGCTTGTCATCAACTCTTTCCTCGCGGCCGAGGACAAGAACTTCTACGAACATGGCGGCATCGACTTTTCGGGCATGGCGCGCGCCGCCATGCTTTACGCCCAAAACTTCGGTTCGAACCGGCGGCCGCAGGGCGCCTCCACCATCACCCAGCAGGTCGCCAAGAACTTTCTCCTGACCAACGAGGTCTCCTTTACCCGCAAGATCAAGGAAGCCTTGCTGGCGATGCGGCTCGAGCGGACCTACTCGAAGGACAAGATCCTCGAACTCTATCTCAATGAAATCTATCTTGGCCTTGGCGCCTATGGCGTTGCCGCGGCCTCGCTCGTCTATTTCGACAAATCGGTCAACGAACTCACCGTCGCGGAGGCCGCCTATCTCGCCGCGCTGCCCAAGGCGCCGGCCGCGCTGCATCCGGTGCGCAACCGCGACCGTGCGATCGAACGGCGCAACTATGTGATTGACCGCCTGCTGGAGAATGGCTGGATCAAGCAGGCCGATGCGGACAAGGCCCGCAAGGACCCATTGACCGTGACCAGCCGCGCCAACGCGGCGCATATCTTCGCCGGCGAGTATTTCGCCGAGGAAGTTCGCCGCGATATTTTCGAGCGGTATGGCGAGACGAAACTTTATCAAGGCGGTTTGTCGGTTCACGCTACGCTCGATCCGAAAATCCAGGTGATGGCGCGCAAGACCATGGCCGCCGGTATCGTCAATTATGACGAAGCGCAGGGCTGGCGGGGCGCTACCAGCAAACTCGATATTTCCGGCGATTGGGGCGTCAAGCTCGCCGACGTCAAAGCGTTGTCGGACATTTCACCGTGGCGGCTCGCGGTGGTTCTGGACACCAGCGACCAGTCGGCACGCATCGGCTTTCAGCCCGGCCACGAACTCGGCGGCGCTGTGAGCAAGGAGCGGCAGACCGGAATCATCACGCTTGAGGGCGTCAAATGGGCGAAGCCTGTCGCGGGGCCGACAAAGGGCAAGACGCCAACCGCGATGTCGCAAGTGCTGTTGCCGGGCGACGTGATCTATGCCGATCCGCTGTTCAAGGACGGTAACCCGGTTGACGGCCAGTATCGTCTGCGCCAGTTGCCTGAGGTTTCCGGCGCGATGGTTGTGATGGATCCATGGACCGGGCGGGTGCTCGCCATGGTCGGCGGTTTCTCGTTCGACCAGAGCCAGTTCAACCGCGCGACCCAAGCTTATCGGCAGCCGGGTTCGTCGTTCAAGCCGATCGTGTATTCGGCGGCGCTCGACAACGGCTATACCCCGTCGACCCAGGTGGTCGACGCGCCGATCGAAATCGATCAAGGGCAGGGGGGCGGCGTCTGGCGCCCGGAGAATTTCTCGTCCGGCAAGTACAATGGTCCGACGACGCTGCGGAATGCTTTGCGCCTGTCGTTGAACACGGTCACGGTGCGGTTGGCGCAGGACATCGGCATGCCGATGATCGGCGAATACGCCCATCGTTTCGGCGTCTACGACGAACTGCCGAACTATCTGTCTTACGCGCTCGGCGCCGGCGAAACCACGGTCATGCGCATGGTCACGGCCTATTCGATGATCGCCAATGGCGGGCGTCGCGTGAAGCCGACCTTGATTGACCGCATCCAGGACCGCTACGGCCACACCATCTTCAAGCACGACACGCGCGAGTGCCGTAACTGCGATGCGCCCGGTGGCTGGAAGAACCAGCCCGAGCCGCAGTTGATCGATCGCCGTGAGCAGGTGCTCGATACGATGACCGCCTACCAGATGACGTCCATGTTGGAAGGCGTGGTGCAGGCTGGCACCGCGACCGCCGTCAAAGAGGTCGGCAAGCCGATCGCCGGCAAGACCGGTACCACCAACGAGGCAAAGGACGCCTGGTTCATCGGCTTCTCGCCGGATATCGTGGTCGGCATTTATCTCGGCTACGACAAGCCGCGTCCGCTGGGCCGGGGCAATGCTGCGACCGGCGGTCACCTGGCGGCTCCGATTGCGCGCGACTTCCTCAAGCTGGCGCTTGCCGACAAGCCGGCGATTCCCTTCAAGATCCCGGCGGGAAATCAAGCTGATCCGCGTCGACGCCAAGAGCGGCATGCGGGTCGGTCCCGGCGACAGCGGCCGCTCCATCCTGGAAGCCTTCAAGCCGGGAACGGCGCCGCCGGATAATACTATTGCGGTTGCCGATCCCGATGGACGTCCGCTTTTGCCGCAGCAGCAACCCGATTCTGGTGGCGGCCTGTTCCGTTCCGGCACCGGCGGATTATATTAAGGTTGGTTGCGCTTCGTGACTTCCGCCGCTACTCAGGCGGACGTGTTGTCAGTGCTGCGCTTCAAGCCAAACAGATCAGAGAAAATCATGCGCGCCGAAATCGAACGCCTCGTCGAAGAGATCAAGCAGTCAGTCGGGCTGCTGAGGAGGCATCTTTGACGTCGAAAAATCCACGGCACGCCTGGCGGAGCTGAACCAGCTCGCCGAAGACCCCAATCTCTGGAACGATCCTCAAAAAGCGCAGAAGCTGATGCAGGAGCGCACCTCGCTGGAGGATGCGTTGTCCGGCATCGGCAAGGTCGAACGCGAGCTTGAAGACAATATCGGCATGATTGAGCTCGGCGAGGCCGAGAACGACGCAGGCGTCGTGACCGAGGCCGAGGCAGCGCTGAAGGCGCTGAAGAAGGAAGTCGCGCGCCGCGAACTCGAAGCGCTGCTATCGGGAGAAGCCGATCGGTTCGATTCCTACCTGGAGGTTCATGCCGGTGCCGGTGGCACCGAAAGCCAGGACTGGGCCCAGATGCTGCTGCGGATGTACACAAGGTGGGCCGAAAAACACGGCTTCAAGATCGAGTATCTTGAGGAGCAGCAAGGCGAAGAAGCCGGGATCAAATCGGCCACCATCCAGATCAGCGGGCACAACGCTTATGGCTGGCTGAAGACCGAAGCGGGCGTGCATCGGCTGGTCCGGATCTCGCCATTCGATTCCAATGCGCGGCGGCATACGTCGTTTTCGAGTGTGGCGATCTTTCCGGTCATTGACGACAGCATCAAGATCGACATCAAGGAATCCGACGTGCGCACCGACACCATGCGTTCGGGCGGCGCGGGCGGCCAGCACGTCAACAAAACCGAATCCGCCGTTCGGCTGACGCATATTCCAACCGGTGTTGCGGTGGTCTGTCAGGCCGGGCGGTCGCAGCACAAGAATCGCGCACAGGCCTGGGACATGCTGCGCGCCCGGCTTTACGAGATCGAGCTGAAGAAGCGCGAGGCACAGGCCGCCGCCGATCAGGCCGCCAAGACCGATATCGGCTGGGGCCACCAAATCAGGTCTTACGTTTTGCAGCCCTATCAGATGGTCAAGGACCTTCGCACCGGCGTGCAGACCTCGGACACGTCAGGCGTGCTCGACGGTGACCTCGACGAATTCATGGCGTCAACCCTGGCGCAACGCGCTTTTGGCACGGACGCCGGCGCGGTCGAGGATGTGGATTAATCAGGAAGCGTGTTTTAGCCGGAGCTCAGCCGAACGCCGGCACGCAGGAATTTCTGCGGATCGACGGCCTCGCCATCGATCCTGGTTTCGTAGTGCAAATGCGGGCCCGTCGAACGCCCGGTCGAACCAACCAGACCGATCACCTGCCCGATCTTGACGACATCGCCGACCTTCACGTTGATCTCGGAGAGATGCCCGTAACGGGTGGACAGACCGTTGCCGTGATCGACTTCGACCATCCTTCCATACCCGCCGGCCCAGGCGGCGGACACGACTTTTCCATTGGCGGTGACGCGCACGGGATCGCCGGTCGCGGCGCGGAAATCGAGCCCGGTATGCATCGCGGGGCGGCCGAGGAACGGGTCGGAACGGACGCCGAAGCCGGAAGTGAACTCGACTTCGCCGACCACAGGCTTTCGATACGGCACCAGCGCCAGCGTCCGGTTGAGGCGCTCGACCTGGGCGCGGCTGATGTTGATGCGATAGAGCTGGCGCTCAAAGGTACCGGCGTCGGCGGCAAGTTTGACCGGCACAAAGGGCCCGCCCATGCCCGCGCGCGGTGTCGCAGCCTCCAACTGACCGACGTCGAGACCGAGATCGTTGAACACCCCGCGCATGCGTCGTTGCCGTGATTTAAGATTGTCTTCAAGCGAGGTGAGGGAAGCAAGTTGCCGCCGCTCGACCTGATCGAGCGAGTTTTGCAGGCGCACGATCACATTGTCGACGCCCTGGATTTTTGCGGCCTTGGTCGCCGGCGCGTTGGCGATGGTCGGCGCGCGGGACTCCAGGCGCGCCTCGCGATCGGGTGGTGCGACGAATACCGCGGTGTCGCTGATGGGAGAAGGTTTGGGGATTCCGGAGGCCGACGGCTCAGTCACGGCAGCGCCTCGCGGCGACGTCCTGATTGATCCCGTAATATCGGGAATGCCGCCCATGGCGGCCGCCCGCGATTCCAGAGTGGCCTGCCGGCGCAAGATCTGTTCGAGCTTCTGATCGAATTGTTCCTGATCCAGCAATTGCCGGCTGGTTGCACGATCGACCTTGACGCGAAGCTCCGCGATCCGATCCTCGTAGGCGTATTGCATTTCCGCCTGTCGCGCGATCAGCCGCGTCAGAACGTCGTCGCGAAATGCGAAATAGGTGGCGGTCGCAGCCGACCACATTCCAAGCGTCGTGACCGTACCCACCACGATCCAGAAAGCCACCGGTCCGAAACGAACCTGCTTGCCGGCGTGGCGCAGCGTATAGCCACTTTCGTCGTCGCGCTTCTCGGCGGCTGGACTGGTCGGTTGGCGGGCGGGTTGCCGGCCCGGATCAGACGCCTGGCGATACTCGGACTGGGGACCGGAACGATACGACATCAACACTCCCACGCCGGTCGGAGGTCGATTCCTGACGGCCCAATTTGCGGGGGAGATTTGACCCGGTCATGGTTAATTTTTCGCGAATGAGGCTTTCCCGGATCAAACGGTCTGGGCGGAGGCCAGCACCTCATCGGCGTGTCCATCGACCCTGACATTGCGCCATATCTTGATGATCTTGCCGTCCGTTCCGATCAGAACCGTCGTTCGAAAAATGCCCTCGAACGTCCTGCCATACATGGACTTTTCGCCCCAGGCGCCATAGGCCTCAAGCATCTCGTGCTTTTCATCTGACGCGAGAGGAACCGACAACTGGTGCTTGTTTCGAAATGCTTCCTGCGCCTTGGGCGCGTCGCCTGAGACACCGACGACGGCCGTTCCCGCCGCGGCAAAGGCATCCTTGAGCCGCGTGAAGTCGATCGCCTCTTTGGTGCAGCCGGGCGTGTCGGCGCGGGGGTAGAAAAACAGCACGAGCTTCTGGCCGGCATAATCCTTCAGCGAAATTGTATTTCCTCCATCGCGGGGCAGATGGAAGGGCGGGGCTTTGGCGCCCTCCGCGAGGCCAGACTGTGCCACGGTCTTCCGCTTCGATGTTGCGGCGGCCGTGGGCTTTGAGACTTTGGATGAAGGCCTGCGTGCCTTGGTTTGCCCAATTTTTGAGTTCTTGCTTGAATTAGTTGCCGGTGACCGTCCGGCTTTCGAAGCAGGCCGCTTGGCAGCTGTCTTCGATGCCGCCGCGCCCGGCTTTCGGGCAGTCCCCGGTTTATCGGATTTCTTGCGCGTTTTCTTGGACATACGCCTTCCTTTCGTCGCTTTCCGCAGATCAATCATTGAGGTATTGGATCAGGTTGATTGCCGGGGTTCAGCTCAGCCTTCTCGGATTATGCTCAAAAGGATTTTGACACGCTACCCGTTTGCTTGCGTAGCTTTTGGCTGGAGATGAGCGGAGGAAATCGTCGCTACGCTATGACATGGGCGCAGACGGTTTCGCAAATACGGGAATCGAAGGACTATTTGCAGATATCGGTTTGGTGGAGTTCGGGATTTGAGATTCGCCTGGAAGCCTCGGCCAATGAGGGCAGCGAATGTCAAATCGGTTCCACTGTAATGAGGAGTGGAGCAACACTGGCGCAGGGCGCCGTTGTTGTTCATTCTCGTGAATCATCGGCGCCGGCAACGAGAGGCAATGGTAAGGCATAGGTCGACCCAGGATCCCAGTCCGCACGTTGACGCCCGGCACCAGCAGTGGGACGGCGCCGATTGGCATTCTGAGGAGCATGACGAGGCTGCGGGGCGCAGGGCCCGCCGGCTGTTGTCCCGGTCGAATGCCCGCTTTTACCGGCTTACCGATCACCTGGGATCATTCCGGCGCAACGTTGCCGGCGGGCGCTGGTTCTGGCGGATCGCCATCGTTATGGTTTCCCTGCTGGTGATTTTTGCCGGCTGTTTCGGCGGCCTTTGGTGGCGGCTGGGCGCGGGTCCAATCAACCTCGACATGGTTACGCCCTGGCTTGCCGCGGCGATCGAGGAAAACATCGGTCACGGCAACACGGTCGAGGTCGGCGGTACGCAGATCGAACGGGCCGGCCGTATCAGGATTGCGGTGCGGATCCGCGACATCATCGTGCGCGATCGCGATCATGCGATCGTTGCGAGCGCGCCAAAGGCCGAAGTGAGGCTTTCAGGCACGGCGCTGTTGATGGGACAGCTGCGTGCGGAAAGCCTGAACCTGGTGGATGCCGAGCTTAGCGTGCGCATTACCCCTGACGGCTATGTCACCGTGTCCACCGGCGACAATGCGCGGCCGCTCGCCACCGGTGTGGCCTCGAAAAAGGACGCGGGGCTTCCGGCGACGTTCCCGCGTCCGGCTGCGCCGAACGGGCCAGGTTCGGCTCAGCCGAACCAGTCTGCAGCCGCTTCCCCACCGGCCGCCGACAGCGCCCAGGCGGGATTGCTCGCGGGCCTCGACTGGCTCGACAGCTTGAGCCTGACCGGCCTTGACGGGCAGAATCTCAACGAGATCGGTTTGAAGAACGGCAGCCTTCTGGTTGATGATCAGCAGCGTGGCAACAAATGGAATTTCCAGAACATCTCGCTCAGCCTGCGCCGGCCAAGCGGCGGCGGGGTCGCGCTGAGTGTTGCCGAAGAGGGCGCACAGGGCTGGTCACTGCGCGTGGCCGTGGGCCCGCCCGCCAACGGCGTCAGATCGGTGGACATCAAGGCCGACAGGGTCTCGACCGCCAATGTCCTTTTGGCGCTGCGGGTGAAAAATCTGAACTACAGCGCGAACCTGCCACTGAGCGGCGAGCTGAAGGGCGAACTCGGCCGCGACGGTTTGCCCACTTACTTCCGCGGCAAGATCGTGGCGGGCGCTGGCGAGATCGTCGATAGCGATACGCCCGACTTTCCGATGGCGATCGATTCGATGGAAGTGAATCTCGAATGGGACGCCGGCAAGCGGGTGCTGGCAGCGCCTTTCAAAATCATCTCCGGTCAGAGCAGGATCACGCTGCTCGCCACCCTTGAGCCCCCCAACGACAACGTCACCGACTGGCAGTTGGGTCTCAGCGGGGGCACTGTCTTGCTTGCCGGAAACGACAACAACGATCCGCCGGTGATCTTCAATCGCGTCTCAATCGCGGTGCGTTTCGAGATCGACAAAAAGCGGGTGACCCTGACGCAGGCCGATTTCAGCAACGGCGAAATCAGCGTCACGGGCACGGGCGCCGTCGACTATTCCGGCGAGCCGCGCATGATGCTGGTATTTGCAGGCAGCCCGATGCCGGTATCGGCGCTCAAGCGGATATGGCCGGCTCTGCTCGTTGCAGATGTTCGGCAGTGGGTGGTCGATCGGGTTGAACGCGGCGCGATCCAGCGCATCGAAGTCGGCGTCAATTCTCCGCTCAAAAACCTCTCGCGAAAAGGCCCGCCGATTCCGGATGAGGGCCTCAACGTCAACATCGTCGCCAACGGGGTGACGTTGCGGCCGGTGGACGGCTTGCCGTCCATTCGCGACGCTGACCTGAAGGCGCACATCACCGGCCGGACCGCGAACGTCGCCATTGGCCAGGGCGCGGCCGACACGCCGACGGGCCGCAAGCTCAACGTTTCCGACGCGGTGTTTGAGATCGCGGACATGGCACCGAAACCGGTGCAGTCCAAGGTGAGGTTCCGGATCGACGGTCCGGTGTCGGCGGCAGCTGAAATTCTGGCCTCGGACAAGTTGAGCGACCTTTCGGTGACCTTCATCGATCCCAATACGAGCAAGGGAACGACATCCGCAACCATCAGCCTGGCGTTGCCTATCAAGCGTGACGTCACGAAGGCTGACGTAAACTATACCGTCACCGCCGACCTCGGCGGATTTGCCGCCGACCGGTTGATGATGAATCAGAAAGTCGAGTCCAATTCGCTGAAGGTCGTCGCCAACAATCAGGGCTATCAAGTCAAGGGCGACGTGAAAATCAACGGGCAGCCGGCCACGCTCGACTACCGCAAGCAGAATGATGGCGATGCAGACATCAAATTGCTGGCGACGCTTGACGACGCGAGCCGCGCCAGGCTCGGTTTCGACCTTGGGCCGGGGGTGAGCGGGTCCATTCCGGTCAAGCTGATTGGCAAGATCGGCGGCGATACCCGCCTTGGCATCGATGCCGATCTAACCTCTCTGAAGCTCGACAATATTTTACCCGGTTGGGTCAAGGCGTCGGGCAAGTCGACCCATGCCACATTCAACGTGGTCCAGAAGCCGCAATCGACACGTCTGGAAGACATCGTGATCGAGGGTGGCGGCGCCTCCATGAAGGGATCGCTCGAAGTCGATCAGAACGGCGATCTCGTCAGTGCGAACTTTCCGACCTACGCGCCTTCCGAAGGCGACAAGACTTCGCTACGGGCTGATCGCGGGCCGGACGGCGTCATCAAAGTCGTGATGCGCGGTGATGTGTTTGACGGCCGCAGCTTTCTCAAAACCGCGATCTCCGGCAAGGATGCCGATTCCCGGAGCAAGACCAGGAACATCGATTTGGACGTCGACGTGAAGCTCGGTGCCGTTGCCGGTTTCTCCGGCGAGGCTTTGCGAAGCGTCGATGTAAAAATGTCCCGCCGCGGGGGAGCGATCAAGAATTTTACGTTCACGAGCAAGCTTGGACGCGACACGCCGGTGACGGCGGATTTGCGCCGCGGGCAGGGCCGCGAGGTGATCTATCTCGAGACCAACGACGCAGGCGCGCTGCTTCGTTTCACCGACACCTATTCAAAGGTCGTCGGCGGGCAACTTCAACTGGCATTGGATCCGCCGACCGCGGAGCAGAGCCCGAAGGAAGGATTGCTCAACGTCAGGGACTTCACCGTTAAAGGAGAGCCCTCGCTCGACGGGCTGGTGGCGGGCGGCGCGGTGGGCGCGCAAGGCGGCATCAGTTTTTACCGGCTGCGCGCGGAATTTGTCCGGCAAAGCGGGCAGCTCACGATCAAGGAAGGCGTCCTCAAGGGCGCGACCATCGGTGGCACGATCGAGGGGGATATCGACTATCCGGGCAATCAGGTGCGCATGAGCGGCACCTTTGTCCCGCTCTATGGGTTGAACAACCTTCTCAATCAAGTCCCGGTTGTCGGATTGTTCTTCGGGGGCAGCAATGAAGGGGTGTTTGGCCTCACCTACGAGGTTGTCGGCACCCCAGACAAGCCGACGCTGCATGTTAATCCGGCTTCGATGATATTCCCGGGCGTCTCCAGGAAGATCATGGAGTTCAATACCGGCAAGCAGAACGGTCAGGTCGAATTCCCCGCGAATTGAATCTCGATCCTGGCTTATCGCCGTAGCGCTGGGACGACCAGAAACGGAATCATGCCGAGAACGACGGCGATCAACGCGTAGACGATCAGCGGATTATAGCTGTGCGTGACGTCGTGGATCAGACCGCCGCTCCATGAGCCGAACGCCGAACCCAATCCGCTGCCGATCGAGATAGAGCCGTAGATCGTGCCGACGCGCTTTCCCCGAAACAGCTTCATCGCGGTTGCGGTGAGGAGCGGACCGCGCGAGCCGATCATACTGCCGAAGCAGACGACGAAGCCGGTCAAAACCCAGACGAAAATCATATTTATTTAAAAGAAAACTCTTCTTACATGAAGTGTTAATTTCGTTTCATCATCAATATAAATTTCCATTGGCTAAAATAAATCGATTTTCTTATCACAAAAAATCTTTTTATTAATAAAACTTACATCTTGCATAAATTTCTTACACACCGGTCGAATTTCCTTATTTAATGTTGCACTAAACATTAAAACTTGTTTTTCATGTGGTGTCATTTTAAATATTTCTTGAACATCTCGACGCATATCTATATACAAAAAATCAAAATTTTTTTTTATAATAAATGAAATTTTTACCAAGTGATTCAAGGACTTTGTCACATTCATCGATAATAAAATGTTTAACATGACGTAAATTAAGAGCTTTACTTTTTGCTAATGCTAAAATACGACCAGGTGTTCCAACAACAATATGTGGACAATTTTTTTTCAAAGTATCTTCATCATGTTTTGTTGGTACACCACCAAAGAACACTGAAACTTTAACTGATGTCATATACTTGCAAAAACGTTCATATTCACGACTGATTTGAAAAGCTAATTCACGTGTATGACAAAGAACAATTACAGATACCTAAACAATAATAAATAATTAATTTGAATATATTTTATTTTTTGTTTTTTACTTGTCCATCAACAGGTTCAAGTTGTTGAAGTGTTGCAAGAACAAAAACAGCTGTTTTACCCATACCCGATTTGGCTTGACATACAATATCTGTACCAAGAATTGCTTGTGGAATTGATTCATGTTGAACTATAAAGAAAAATACAATAATTCATTATTTTATTTGATTTGTAACAACCTTCA
Source organism: uncultured Alphaproteobacteria bacterium (assembly GCA_963752265.1). Lineage (GTDB taxonomy): Bacteria > Pseudomonadota > Alphaproteobacteria > Rhizobiales > Xanthobacteraceae > Bradyrhizobium. Next base: position 7,494 of record CAVVZW010000166.1, on the reverse strand, counting down.
GATGGATGTTCAAAACCACAATCCATAATTGCGCGAAGTAATTCAGGTTTAAGAAGAAAATCTTTAAAACCACTCGCATGTATTGATACATATGAACCTCGAATTGGTCCACCTTGTGTACCAGTTGAACCCATTTTGTACACCAGTTGCTCCACTACCATTTGCTGTTCCATCTTTAACTTCCTGTTTGTTGTGGTGCATCATCTGTTTCATCATAATCAAGAAGTTCTTGTTCTTCTGTCATTTTTTATTTTATTTAATCTGAAATTGAATATTATTTGTCTAAACATTTTTATCTAGAAGAAAAGAAAAAAAAACATCATCAATAGATGTAATTTAAATATTCGTATGTATATATATATTAATATTAGTTTTTCTTTCTTTTAAATAAAGATAATAGAAAAAAAAACAAATAAGCAACAGAGACAAGAAAAACCAAAAAAACGCAAAATACGTAATATCATCATTCGTGTATTATAAACATTGAAAAAGAAATTCATGTACACGAGAAGAAGAAAAAAGAGAATATATTTATATTCACTGTTATTTCTTATACATACGAATGCATAAGTATGATTTTTTTTAAAAGAAAAAAATGATGCTCTTGCCTAAAAACAAATAAATTACACACACACACACACACAAATGCATTAATTTTAATTATAAAAAAGAAGAAAATGGAGAGAAGAAAGAATTTAATGTTGTTCTTAATTGTGATGAAATATCAGTTCTGGATCTCATAAACAGATCTTTGGAATGCGTGTGGAGAGAAACAGATGTTATCGAATAGGATGATGAAAAACAATTAAATGTACAAAATGGAGAAAGAGAAAAATTTGGTTTTTTTTGTTTGAGAGAATAAGAAATCAATAAGAACTAGACTAATCAGATAGAAACAGAGACAGAAAAGCTTTTTACAAAGAAGAATAAAAATGCATAAGCTTTTTTTTCCATATTTAATTTCCTTTTTGAAATGAGAAAAATGAAAGAGATTTGTTTTCCTAATGTCAAATTTGTTTCATTTTATGAGGCTGTAGCAATTGTTTGTTGTTGTGCTGAGGTGTAGCTGGTGGTGTATGGGGTTCTTGTTTCTTTTCAGCAATAGCAGGATTATCTGATGAAGAAGAATTGCTAGGATTTGTTAGCGAACCATTCCATGAAGAATTTGTCGGAGTTGTCGGAGGATTTGTTGTCGGTGCAGCAGGAGTAGAAGGATTCTGTATCAAAGAGAAAACTCTTGTTAATTTTAATATTAGAAAGAAAATTGAAGTAAAACCTGATTATGATTTGGTGTTGGAGGTGAATTGGAAGAATTATTATTTGTTGTCGATGGATTTGCTGATACTAAAGTATTTGAAATTCGTTTTCCTCCTGTTGATAAATCACCATTAATTGGGGCTGATGGCGGTGGAAATACAGTTGAATTTGTATTTGCATTTGGTGTTGGTGGACCACCAGTAGAAAACATTGATGGTAATGGTTGTTGTTGTTGAGATTGAGGTGAACCAGGAAATGATAGTTGTTCTCTTTTCATTTGACTTGGATGTAGAAGAGGAGAATTTGGGATAAACTGTTGTTTTTGATGAAGTAATGATTGAAGATTTGGATTTTGTTGAAATCCTGGTGGTGGAATTTGTTGAGTTGGTGAAATATATTGTGGTGGTGGTGGTGGATGACTAGTTGGTGGTGCATTTGGATCATATTGGGTATTTTCAAGTCGAGTTATATATCGTTCATCTTCATCATCCATTTCTCCACCCATTAACGATGGTTCTCCAACAATCATCACATCCTAAATAATATAATTTGACATTTAATGCTTTTCTTTCTAGAGTGAAAAATTCTTACCCCAGGCATACTATTCATATTTGGAGTCATGGGTCCTGGTGCTGGTTGAGAATAAGCTGTATTAGCTGGTGAACGTTTTTTTGTTGGTGTTGGATTTGTACAATGATTTATATTCTGATCTTTAGTTGTCGGAATAGGAGTCGTATTATTTCCCGGTGTATTTGGAGTATTTGCAGCTGTAGATTTTCTTTTCCGTCGTGGTTTAGGTGGTGGTCGAGTGTCTAAAAATATACATAATTTAATTACTGATAAAAAAAAGAACGAGCGAAGAATTTAACGTGTTGAGCGTAGTAATTAAGTGAAAGCGTGATACCTGTTTGACATGGTAATATTGTTTGAAATGAAGGACTCAGAGGAAATTCTGAAGAAAATTTTAAATTTGTTTTTTTTTATAGAAGAAAATTTATCTGATATTCAATCGAAAAGTAAAAGATTTGATGAGTCGCTTTTTACCTGAACATGTTTTTGACCAACGTTGATGTAAAATAGTTTTTAAACAATCTCGCGGAGAAAATGTTGTTGCTTTATGTCGTGACATTAATTCTTGCATTGGTTCAAGAATTTCACATAACTTAAATTCGAAATAAATAATAATAACTAAACGAAAGTCTTTTGTTCTTACCCTGAGAAAATTTAACATAACAGATGTTAAACCACTACGTGTTAAATTTTTTGATAATTGATCAAGATAGCCTGGATTATCTGCCTAAAAAATATATATTCATTTGATTAAATTTAAAGTTTAAAATCTCTTCGTACTGGTATAGCAACAACACTACGTGGAATTAATTCCCGAAATTGTTTTATTGCAAAATGCCAAGATTTAATACGCATTAAATCATCAAATGTATAATCAAGTACAAGATGTCCTTCCGTACAAACCTTAACAAATAAAAAGAAAATATTTATTAGTTTTAGTTTTAGTTTTATACTTTAATATGTGGAGGTTTGCCAAAAGAAGTAATCATGGATGCTTGTTCGCAATCAAGGGATATTGTGGGACTGTGAAATACTTCTTTTGTTTGTTTTAATTGAAAATAAACTTCATTTACACCACCATCGAATAATGTACGAAAAAAACGTGGAATTAAAACACGGCCGATACCTTTAATGAGATAAAAAAAAGAGTTGAAAATATATTTTAGAAATTAAATATACTGAATCGTTTTGGACCATCTTCTAAACAGATTGATATTGTTAATATAGCATCATCTTCAAAAAATTCATTAACAAATGAATCCCACCATTGATTATCGCATTCCTTAAAAGAAATTTTTATTTTAATGAATAAAATTAGTTTTTGTAAATCTTACTTCTATTCTCATTGATAAACGTTTATTTAAATCATGCATACGATATTCCGGGGAAGGAGGAGGTGGTGGAGGAGGTAACGATGGTCTAAAATACAAGATTAATCTTTAAAAATAAATATTTCGTGTTTTTTACCTAAATTGTCGCATATGCTGTGGACTAATCAAATACAAAATAAAGAAATTTAAAAGAGATTAAAAGAAAATGTCATACGGAAAATGTAGATCGCGTGGTGGCATGAGTGGCATACGTCCAGTATTAACACCAGGATGATGATGAGGAGGTGGTGGATGAATTAAATGACTTGGTGCTTGTTGAATTTGTGGTGGTGGTTGTGTACCGGGTGGCGGACCTTGCCAAACTCCACCAGCACCAGGTGAGTCAACAAGACCTGGTTGGAATCCACTTGGATCCACTTTTGATCTAAATCAAATCTTCTTAATAATCAAAATAAAAAAAAACGACTTCTAAACAAACCGATTTCGAATTTTAGCCACGAGTAAATAGAAGCAATAAAAGATCTTAGTTTATATAATTTATGTCTCGTCAATACCGTGAAGAGGCATCATTCGAGAAAAGAGAATAAATCTAAATAAAAAATAATTAAATAATTATTAAAATAAAATCTTTTTACCATTTAAATAAAATCTATTTAATCATTATTGATTTCATTTTCTTTTTCTTTGATATAAAAACCAATGTTTAGTTAATTGATTGTAGAAATCAATCAATGAAATCAATTTTAAATAGATTGTTTTTTTTTTTCTTTCTTACACACCACTCGAAGTAATACTAATCTGTATGTCTATCGCCATATTGGTCTGATGTCATTTTTCTGTCCTCTCTCTCACCTCTCCTCTATCAATTCTTTATTTTTTTTCTACCAATCAAAAAATACATTTAATTAACATAAATTTATTTAATTAATCAAAGAAATTATTTATTCAGATTTTATTTTAATAAAAAATTTATTTAAAAAAGAAATTATTTATTTTAAAATTAAACAATGTTTTTTTTCGGATTTGATAGAGAGATGTCGCTAATCATGACATTAATCTATCGTCTTTCAGAAATTTCAATATCATGAAAATTAAATGGGTGACGAAGGCGATCAAGTAGGTTTTATTTAACAGATTTATTCGTTTATTTAATTTTTAATGAATATAGGCAGCACTACAACAACAGGAACATCGGTGGAAGAACCACTTGATCTTGTTCGATTAAGTCTTGATGAAAAAGTTTGTGTTAAAATGCGTAATGAACGGGAATTACGTGGTCGTCTTCATGTAAGAGAATAGAATTAATAGGATTTAGGATTTATTTTGTTGTATTTAATAGGCATTTGATCAACATTTAAATATGGTTTTGGGTGAAGTTGAAGAAACAATCACAACAATTGAAATTGATGAAGAAACATTTGAACAAATTTATCGAGTAAATAATAAATCAATTATTGAATTATTTATTGCATTCGATTTTGTTTTTTTAGCCAACAAAACGACAAATTCCAATGTTATTTGTACGTGGTGATGGTGTTATATTAATCTCACCATTAGCTAAACAATCATAATGATTTCAATCGATTTTTTTTTCTTTTTTTCTATGAATGTTATTAACAGATATGATGATTAAAAAAAAGATTTTTTATTGTTATTAAAAAAATACAAGATTTTAAGAAAAATGTAATATGAACAATCGTTATCATTGTGAATATTTTTTTTCTGGTTCATTTATCTGACTAAATGGTTGTTACTTAATAGTATGACCATTCACCTGGTTGATATGATCTGTCTAAATTGATCATTTTTATCCATTGAGATGTCTTGAATGTATCCATCGTTGCTGATTGCATCGTTGATATCATTATCGATTCTCTTTTTTATTCTCACCTGTTGAGAAGATTTATAAATTCTTGTCAAGAAGAATACAATTGATAAGTTACTACCATCATTTCTTTCAGATTGATAGGATGTATTTATTCATAGAATGGATATTTATTGCTGTCATTTGTTGTTTTCTCTTACCATTCACTGAACAACAATATACACCAGATTGGACATCAATTGATTCTCGTCCATTACCTGCTTGGTATGATGAAAGTAAAATAGGTATCTTCATTCATTGGGGTGTCTTCAGTGTTCCATCGATTGCATTCAGAATGGTATGTTGTTTATTATAGAATACGTAATATGAATCTCATTATAATATATTTTTCATTTGTATAGGATGTGGTGGCGATGGAAAGGACACTAATCCAAATCCAAAAGTTGTGGCTTTTATGAACAAAACTTATCCATCTGATTGGACATATGCAGATTTTGCTGCTCAATTTCGTGCAGAATTCTACGGTAATTACAAATCATTTATTCTCATTTTCATATCGAAAAATTCATTTCTTTCTAGATCCTAATGAATGGGCCGATATATTTGCTGCATCTGGTGCAAAGTATGTCTCATCTTATTCTTTTATTGTAATAATTATTCTCTTTTCGTTTCATTTAGATATGTTGTTCTCACTAGCAAGGTTTGCTTCTTTTCTTAAATATTATTTAATTTCATATATTTGTATCAAATAGCATCATGAAGGTTTCACAATGTGGCCATCGAAATATTCATTCAATTGGAATGCCATGGATGTTGGTCCAAAACGAGATTTACTCGGTATGTTTCATAGTTATTCTTCATTTTTATATTTCTATTTTATTTTGTATTTAGGTGATCTTGCTAATGCTATTCGTAATCGAACTAATATTACTTTTGGTTTATATCATTCAATGTTTGAATGGTTTCATCCATTGTATCTCGAAGATAAACAGAATAATTTCAAGACACAATTATTTCCTAATGTATGTTGTAAATTTATAAGAAACTATAAAAACATATGAATTTTATTTGTAGACGAAAACATTGCCTGAACTATACGAAATTGTTGAAACATTATAAACCATCAGTAATCTGGTCTGATGGTGATTGGGGTTTGTAGAATTAAAATGTACTATATATTTTTTAAGTATGTTTGATATATTTTGTAGAAGCACCAGATACTTACTGGAACTCAACAGGATTTCTTGCATGGCTTTATAATGAAAGTCCTGTCAAAGATACAGTCGTACGTGTCTTTTTCTTTAAATAGATAAATAATCAGAAAACAATGAAATATATTTTATTTTTAAGGTCGTCAATGATCGATGGGGTAGTGGAATACCTTGTCATCATGGAGGTTTTTATACATGTCATGATCGTTACAATCCAGGATATCTTGTTACACATAAATGGGAAAATTGTTTTACTGTATGTCATATACTTTTCAAAATAATTTTAGTCTAATCTTTCTTTATTGTATAGATTGACAAACATTCATGGGGTTATCATTCGTACATCAGGTGTTAATGACTATCTCACTATTCAAGAAATTCTTAGTCAAATTATTACCACTGTCAGGTTGTTATATTTTTCATATTTGAATATTGTTAAATACATTATTGTTTTTGTTATGTTTAGTACGGGAGGTAATGTATTGATCAATATTGGACCAACATCATATGGAAAAATTATACCAATCTTTGAAGAACGTCTTCGTCAAATGGGTTCATGGTTGAAAGTGAATGGTGAAGCTATCTATAGTAGTGTTCCATGGAAATATCAAAATGATACAATTAATTCAAATGTTTGGTAAGTTTCTTATCAATGAAAATAATGAAATATATTTTCATTTTTCTTTATGATAGGTATACATCATCAAAAGATAGTCAATCTGTGTATGCATCTCTTCTTGTTTGGCCAAACAATACAACTGAAATCACACTTAGGTGCACCAGTTAGTTCATCAAGTACAACTGTAACACTTCTTGGTTCAAGTGGTGGTCCATTAAATTGGCGTTCAGCTGGTGCAAGTGGTGGTATCATCATTGATGTATCAAATGTTAAAATCTATTCACTTGCAAGTGATTGGGCATGGGTTTTCAAATTACAAAATATCACTCCCAAACAAACAGGAAAAATTCGAAAAAATATCGACGATGGTGATTGATAAGATTGTTTTAGATACAATAGCTCTTTTGGATTTTAAACTTTTTAGGTTTATAATTACATTTATATGTAAACGATTTTTCTTGAATTAAAACATATTCAAGTGCAACAATTATTTCTCTAAATACAATGGAACATATCTTTATACAGTTGATTTGTCTGTTGACATCCAGGAATTTAGTCTGCTTCGAAAATAACAACACGTTCGTTAATCGCTAGAAATGTATTTGAGTGAAAATATTCGATATTTAATAGTAAATTATGATAACTAAGAGAAAAAGATATTGTTTATCGGGTAGAAAAATT
>CAVVZW010000165.1:0-9133 GCA_963752265.1 uncultured Alphaproteobacteria bacterium | reverse complement strand
CCCAATAGGAAATCTTGTTGAGATGAAACGGGAACCAGAGCGGCAATAACGTGATCTCAACCGGCAGCACCGGCACGCTGCGCCACGTCGTCACACCGAACAACGCGAGCATGAAGCGCGTGAAGACGTTGCTGTTGATCGCGCCGCCGCGCGCGTGGATCGCCTCGCGCGCCCGCACCATGTGCGGCGCATCGACGGAATCTCCGATCATCTTCAGGGCGAAGTAAGCCTTAACGCTCGCGCTCATGTCGAAATCGCCCTCATGGACGAGAGGCCAGCCACCATGGGCGCCCTGAATCCGTCGCAGGTAATTGGCGATCTTGGCTTCCAGAACGGTATCGGGCGGTTCGCCCAGATAGTGCGCGAGCAGGACATATTCGGCTGGAATTGTGCAGTCGGCCTCGAGCTCGAACACCCAGTGACCGTCCGCCTGTCGATATCCCAGCAATCCCTGCGTCGCAGAATTGATGCTCGCCTCGAGGGCACTTTCTCCGTCAAACTTCATCGTTGCGGAATGCATGTCGTTCGACATCCCCTTGTCCGTCCGATCCCGCCGAAACCTCGGCCTTGCCGATCACCTGCCGGCAAGGATGAGATCGGCCGCGCGATCGCCCGAGCGCACCGAACCTTCGATGGTCGCCGGCAACCCGGTATCAGTCCAGTCGCCGGCAAGAAACAGGTTTTTGAAGGCCGTCACGGCGCCCGGCCGCAACGCGTTCTGTTCCGGTGTGGCTGCAAAAGTAGCCCGCCGCTCGCGGACAATCTGCCAGGCCGGCATTTCGGCGTTAATGCCGGCCGCCTGGCGGATATCCCGCCAAATGGCCTGGGCGAGTTCCTCCCGCGGCCGCTCCACCAATCGGTCGGCTCCACTAATGGTGATCGACAGCCGCTGCGGAAACGCGAAAAGCCATTCCACGAGCCCTCCGACGACACCCAAAATGGGGGGCGTGTCTTTTGGCGGATCAAAGCGAAAATGGGCGTTCACGATGGCGCGGAATTCCGTCGGCGTTTTCAGCCCCGGCAGCAGCGAGGCCGCCGGCCGCGGGGGCACGGCCAGCACCACGACATCCGAGGGGGCGAGAGCAACGCTCTCCTCGCCGAATTGCAGCTCGCTGACATGGTCTGCCACGCTTCCAAATCCGCGCAACTCTTGCCCGAACCGGATATCGGCGCCCTTGCCTTGCAACAGCTTGACGGCCGGCTCGACCAGGACCGCGCTTAAACCCTCGCGCGCAATCAGCGGCCGGCAGGCCTGCCCACCTGCGAGCAGCGTCTCTCTCACGATGGCGCCGGCAAGGCCAGCAGATCCTTCTGGAGGATCGACATTGAGCGCCGCGAGCAGTAGCGGCTGCACAAGCCGCTGGTACAGTACCCCCTCGCAGCGGATGGCGTCGCCGACGAGCCTTTTGGGCGAAGACCAGATCAACGGCATCAGCGCCAGATAGTCGCCAAGGCCTGTGTCCGGCACGCGCCGCGTCGCATCGAAGAGCCACAGTGGCAAACGGCCGTCGCCGAGGTCGAGCTGCCAGCGTTTTCCGCTTCTCAGATCGACAAAGGGAAACTGGGCGCGCTTCGGCCCGACCAGCCCGGCCTGCGTGCCAATCGACTTCGCATAGTCCAGCGCGTGATGATTGCCTGAAAGCAGAAGATGATTGCCGTTATCGATCGTCAGACCGGTCGCGGCATCGAAATAGGAACGGCAGCGCCCGCCCGCCTGTTGCGTGGCCTCGTAGAGGTTCACCTTGAAATTCGCATTCGCCAGCCTGACGGCGGCCGACAAGCCCGAAATTCCCGCGCCAACGATATGGGCAACTTTTTGCATGAACGGTCGTGTGAATGGGGATGGACGTCAAAAAAAGGCGTAGCGAAGCAGAATAGCGATGCGGGCCATCTTGTTCAGACGAACCGGCGTTCGCGGGTTAGCGAACCCACGCGCAACAAGCAATTCCAGAATGGCGCCGTAATATTTCGACATGACACGCGGCGCCCGCACCGTGCGGCGCGAATTGCGCGCCATGATCTCATCGGACCTGGCAAAATGCTCTCTAGCCCGCTCCACTAGGGGGCTGCAAACCTTCGGCAGCCTGGGATCGGCCGCAACGGGGAGCGGATCGGTCGAGGTGATCCCCGCCTCAATCAGACCTTCCTTTGGAAGATAGAGCCTTCCGATCCCGGCATCCTCGTCGATGTCGCGCAGAATGTTGGTCAGTTGCAACGCGCGGCCAAGATGATGCGCAAGCTGGATGCCATCCTCTTTTGGCAAACCGAATACCCGCACCGACAGACGCCCGACGGCGCTGGCGACGCGGTCACAATAGAGATCCAGCGTCGCAAGATCCGGCGCGCGGATGTCTTGCGGGACATCCATCTCCATGCCATCGACGATGGCCAGAAAATCCTCGCGTTCAAGGGCAAACCGTTGAACCGACGCCACGTAGTCGCGCAACCGCGCAGGCGGATGGCCTTGATAGAGGGCGTCGATGTCGTCACGCCACTGCTGCAGCGCCGCCAGCCGCTCGTCGCGCGGACCGTCGGAATCGGCGATATCGTCAACCTGCCGGCAGAAACTGTAGATCTGAAACATCGCCTCCCGCTGCTCCTGCGGAAGGATGCGCATCGCGGCGTAGAATGAGCTGCCCGACGCTGTCGTCCCGTAACTCGGACTGGCTGCTGCCGTATCGACCGTCATGCACCGGCCGCCGGTTTCGAAACGGGACGACGGCGCGTGAGACGGCGTGCCGACTCTCCGGCCATGCCACCAATGCTGAAGGCGAGCAGTTCCAACGGACCAAGATGCACCCGCTCGGACAGGGGATCGCGGACCTTCAAGAGACGGACGATCCTGTCTGCAAACGACTGGATCACGGATATCTCAAGCCCGAGCCGGAAATCCCTCACATCGGCGGCCAGCGATTTGCTCTCGTCGAGCAAGGTCTCGTTTCGCGCGGCCAGTGATTGCAAACATTTCAGCAACGCCGGCGTAGCGCGCGCCTCGCCCAGTTGCTCGACGGAGGCGCCACTGGCTGCCAGCGCGTCACGCGGAAGATAGACGCGATTGAGATCTCTGAAGTCCTTGCCGCAGTCCTGAAGATGATTGTTGATCTGCAAGGCGGCACACAGTGCATCCGACGCCGCCCAGGTGGACGTGTTCTCGCCATGGACATCGAGCATGAACCTTCCGACCGGCATCGCCGAGTACCGGCAATAGTGAATCACCTCGTCCCACGTCTCGTAACGAAGTTTGGTCACATCCATGCGGAACGCGATCAGGACGTCGAGCGCATGACGCGGCGGCATTCCGCGCATCGCGAGCGCTCGGCGCAAATTGACCGCCTCTGGCTGGCTATCGCCCTTGCCGAGCAGTTCGGCCTCCAGGAGATCCAGAAGCGCGAGCTTTTCATCGCCGCTCAACGTCGCATGATCGGCGATATCGTCGGCCGTTCGGACGAAATTATAAAAGCTAAGAATCAGCGCCCGATGCCGCGGATGGATAATCCACGACGCGACCGGAAAATTCTCGTCGCGGTGGCCCTTGCCGGATCGCCATTCGCTCGCGTTGGTCATCTCAAAGGCCGGCTACGCTGTTTCGGAGGTTTGCATGCGACGGGTATCCCGGCATGCTTGAGGCCCCATATAGGCGAATACGCCACCGAAACCAATGCCATAAGAGACTACGGGCATGCCTCAACCGCGCCCCGGAACGGGCGCGGCAGGCCTTCGGATACAGCTTTTAGGGCCTTTACTGGCCGTGATCAGTCAAGACCTGATCGCAGGCCTTGGTGAGCTTGGCACGATTCTGCTGCAAACAATTCAGAACGATGATGTCGCCGTCGTTCATCACCGCACGGCAGAATTTCTGAACGTCGTGAGCGCAGGCCTTCTGCTCCTCCGGCGTCCCACTGTGCTGAGCGATGGCCCCGCCGGAAACCGACAGCGACAGCAGAGCGGCTACCAAGAAAATTTTACGCATTGTGTTCCTTTGTCCTACGGCAGAGATTTCCAACCCGAATAGCACAAGGCATCAGCGGGGGCAGACTATTCAGATCGCGAAGACCACCGATTGCGGCAAAGCAGAAGCGCTGGCAAATGCGGCTAAATTTGTGGCGACCGTCCCCTAAATTGCAGCCCTCGAAGGTAGATTCCGAAGAGCACATAACTGGTTGGCATCACAGAATATTTTTATGGATCCAGGCGCTGGGACGATTGGCGCGCGGCGAGAACTTCACATTATCCGAAGTACCCCGAGTTTCGCGAGCAAAAAAATGCGGCTGCCGCAATTTGTCCCAGACATCGACGTCAAGGAGGTTTCCGCAACCGCCGGCAAGTTCGAATGGTTTTGAACCAAACCCCTTGCCGAAACACCAAACCACATGCGCGTCAAAGTGCCGTGCGCGGGACCGTCACATTCGAAGGGGATTTTAGCATGAAACGCTTAGGTTCAGGCTTGGTTGGACAAGCCGTCAAGGCAAGCCTCGTTGTCGCCGCACTGATTCTGTCGACCGCAGCCGGGCACGCGCAGGCACGTCCCTTCGCGGGCTTCGATGGAGCTTGGTCCGGCAACGGAACCGTTTCGCTTTCGGACGGATCGACCGAGCGCCTGCGCTGTCGCGCGCTCTACCAGATCGACGACACCGGACTTGTATTAAAGCAAACCCTTCGATGTGCGAGCGACAGTTACAAATTCGACCTGTCCAGCGACGTCACCAGCCACGGCGATCATATTACCGGCAACTGGTCGGAGACCAACCGCAACATTTCCGGGAGCCTGCTGGGAACGGCCGGCGCCGGCAAGATCGATGTGACGGTCGACTCCCCCGGCTTTACTGCAAGCCTGACGTTGCGAACGAGCGGCAACAAGCAGACGGTTCAGATCACTTCCAAGGGCGACATCCGCGGCGTGTCGATCACAATGGTGAAGAGCTAGGTTCCAACGCGTTTTCCCTACGCGAACCGGTTCCCACTTCGCTCGAAAACGCTATGGGATCACTCTTCCTTTCGCGGCAGATCAAGCGGCGGGTTCCGCAGGACCCGCTGTTCCGCGCAGCTTCATCGACAGGTTGATCAGGAACATCGCCGTCGGACGAAGGATGAAGAGGTCAGCCACCAGTGCCGCCACCATCGAGAATGCGCTGAGCCAGCCGAACAGCCGCAGCGAAGGCAAATCAGAAAATACCGTCACGACCAGACCGCAGGCGAGCACCACCGTGGTCAGGATCAGCGCCGGTCCGACCAGCACTGTGGCCCGCTCGACCGCAAGATCAGGCGTGACGCCAGGTTTGGACTCTAAGCCTCAAGCGATTGAGGAAATGGATGGTGGCGCTGAGCCCCAGTCCAAACGACACGGTGAGTGCCACGACGCTGGCAAATTGCAGCCCCTCCCCGAGCAACCACAGCACCGTACCGGACAGCACGACGGGAAAAATTCCGGGCAGGATGCAGGAGAACATCACAACCACTGAACGGAAGGCGAGCCCGATGAAAATCGCCACGAGCGCGAACTCGATGGTCAGGCCGCGGTTGAGTTTTTCGATCATGTTGGCGGAATTGCGCGCGGCGATCGCCGAAAGGCCGGTGACTGAAATCTCAAAGCCTGGATGCGCCTTGCGTACGGCATCCAATCCATGATCGAGCTTGTCGACGACGGGCAGGATTTGGCTGGAATCAAGGTCCGGCACCCTGCCCGACACCACCACGGCGGTCTGATCGGCCGAGATGAAACGCCGCACCAGGTATTCGGGAATAACGCTGACATATTCTTTCAACGTCGCAACGTCGGAGCTGCCGGCCTTTTCCGCGAGCCAGCGTCGCAGCGTCTCCAGCGACCAGACGTTGCCGACGCCCGCCTGCTTCTCCACCTGTGCATGCACATCCGCGATAGTTTGCAAGGTTTCAGGCGCATAGAGCGAAGCGCCCTTCGGAAATTCGATCAGCACATCGATCGCATTGGCGCCGGTGAGTTTGGCGTCGAGCCGGCTGCTGGCGGCAACCGCCTGCTGCTTGTCCGGTACCTGGTCGGCAAGCCGGTAACGCGGCTCAAGATTGCCGTAAATGACCGCAAGCCCGCCGACGAACAACACCGCGATGAGGCTGAACAGTCCGGGGCGGCCGACCATTCGTACCGCGATCCAGTAGCAGAAATTCCGCAGCATCTGCACGCCGGCATCGGCGCCCTGGAATTTGACGGCAAACATCCTTTCGTTGCGTACCAACAACACGCCGAATACTGGCACCAGCGACAGCACCGCAATCAGCGCGATGACGGTCGCGGCTAACCCCGCCTCACCGAATTTGCGGATCAGGTCGGAGTCCGAAAACTGCAGGGCAATAAATGAGATTCCGGCCGTGCCATGCGTCAGCACGCAAGCGGGGCCCACAACCAGCACGGCATTGCGAAAGGCCGTGTACTTGTCCTGTCCGGCAATCAAACGGTCGCGCGCCGCAAAGGTAAGCTGCATCGAATCCGAGAAACTGATCACCATGATCAGCGGCGTCATCACGTTCAAAAACATATTCAGATTGAAACCCGCCCAGCCGAGAACACCGAGCGCCAGCAAAATCGCAAGAATCGGCGGGAACGCCGCAACCACCATGAACGATATCTTGCGGAAGAAGATGATGGCGATGATGCAGCCGGCAAGAATGCCGAGGATGTTGTAGGTCAAGCCGTCGCGTTCGACTGCGTTGCGGATTTCGAGCTGCATCACGGGAACGCCGGACAGTTCGACGTTGAGCCCGGTGCCCCGGAGATCGTCAGCCATCAGCTTTCTGATCTCGCCGATCGTTTTGCCCAGCTGGTTGCTGGCCACGACATCCGGTTCAAGCGACAGCACGACGAGCGCCAGCGTTCCGTCTTCCGACAACAGTTTGCCGCGAATGAGTTCGTTCGACTTCACCGTCTCGATGAACTTGTCGTAGTCGGCGCCTTGCGGCAATTCGGACGGAAACAGCGCCGCGGGGAATTTGCCCGGCGCCGGCGCTTGCCGCGCCGAGAACAGCGAGATCAGGCCACGGGTGCCCTCTACCAGCTGGAGATCGGTAATGAAATCGCGCAGCTTTTCAAGGTTGTCGCGCGCCAGCAGGTTCTTGCCTTCGACCACGACGAGCACGTCGAATTCCGTCGCCGGAAAGCGTTTGATTTCCGATTCATATTGCCGGTACTCGCGGGAATTGGACCGGAACAGCTGGCTCAGGGAATCGTCGATCTTGATCCGTTCGATTCCGAAAATCGCGCCGATGACCAGCGCCACCAGAATAATGCAGGACAGGACCGGCGCCTTGACCGCAATAAGCCCGATTCGCTCAAGCCCGAACGCGATACTCGACAGCGGACGCTGTTCGATTTTCTCGACGTGGACTTCGCTGTCGCTGATCTTTTCGAGCATACCCTGTCCGATTCTCACATCAGCTCAAATAGCCGCACAAAATAACGGAAAACAAATCAAGTCTAAAAAGCTTCCGCTATGGCGGAGCGCCTTGTGAATGTCAGGGCCGGGAGACCAGAGCTCCGCTTCCGAAGTTCGCATGGTATCGCAGCAACCCTTGATGCGAACTTCAAATTCTCCGCACTAGCCGTTGAAAAACATATGATAATTTTACAGATCAAGGTGTAGCAGGTCCCGAAGGCTCCCCGCAAGCAGCCTGCCCGGCCGCTGCAGTGCGACGAGCCTGATCTTCCACGAAATTGTCACGTTCGCCTGAATTAACAACCAAACCCGTACCCACTCGGCCGCTGCTTTCGTCTTTCAGCGCAATGCCGGTGAACTTCCGGGCCAGGCCCTCGCGAATCAACCAACCGATCTTTGCGGCCGCATCGTCGTAGCTGAGCCCGGCGCCATGAACGTTGGACACACAATTACGCTTTTCGTCCGTCGTCCCAATGGCTGGCGCAAAAGTCAGATAGACTCCCAAACTATCTGCGGCGGAAAGACCCGGCCGTTCGCCGATCAGCATCACTGTCATCCGCGCACCCAACGCGCTGCCAATCTCATCGCCCAACGCCACCCGCGCGCCCGTCGCGACGACGGCGCGAGCGATATCGACGGCATCCAGCGCCAATAGGGGCAGCAGTTTTCGTAACAGGGCAATCGCATGCGCGTTGACGGCGGCCGGCGAAAGCCCGTCGCCGATGATGATCGCAAGCCGACCGCCTTCGCGGGCTCCGGCCAGCCGGCCTTGCGAATCCGCGTCAAGCCTGCGCCCGAGGTCCGGGCGAGCGAGATAGTCCTTGCGGCCAGGCGCCCGGCTCGAAACACGGATGGCTTCCAGACCGAGTTCCGCGAGGCCCCGTACCAGACTTTGGTCATCGAAGTCCGCGTGGACCGCGTCACGGGCCCGCGCATGGTCGAGGGTAAATTCAAGCAATGCCTTGGTCGGCAGGCTTGCCCCAGTGCGGCCCAATGCAACGCGCGCAGGGGTAAGCTCGCGCAAACGCTCAAGCGATAGCGAGCCGGTTTTTGTAAGATTACTCGGCAGGGACGGATGCCTCACGCAACCGCATGGAATAGTTCGACGCATTTTGCCGGCCGCGGGAAGCCGCGCGTGCGAACATGATGAGGTGATGCGCAACCATCATCGACGCGATGAAGTGCTCGATCTCGCCGCGGGCCAGACGCTGAAGAGCGAATTTCCAGAACTCGCGCTTGTAGTCGCCAAGAACCCCGATCTTCCAGAAGATGTTACGCAGCATGACCAGGCCAATTCTGATGTTTGACCACGTGTATCGTTGACGCGACCACGGCCGCTTGATCTGTTTCGGATAGGTTTCGCGGATCTGATATTCGTAACGCTGCAAAAGCTTGCCGGGTTCATAGGCTGCGCCCATGCACCTGCGCCAGGTATCCACGACCTCGTCATACGGCTGGCGAAAGTCGACGTTCGACTCCCGCCCCTCGTCCTCGATCAACCGGTTTTCCTTGGCCAAGCGATCCCACAGCGGTGTCTTCGGCAGCGCTTGAAGCAGGTTGATGGTCAGGAGCGGGATTTGCGAGCTATCGATAAATTCAAGCAAATGCGCTCCGGTTTCCGGCTTGTCGGTATCCAGCCCGAGAATAATTCCCGACACCACCTCCATGCCGTAGCTGTTGATGGTCGCAATCCCCTCCATGATGGGGACCATCATGTTGTGATCCTTGTG
>CAVVZW010000164.1:0-14311 GCA_963752265.1 uncultured Alphaproteobacteria bacterium | reverse complement strand
GGCGGTGCTCGAAGCGCTCGCCCGCAACCTGCCGAACGCGTGACCTTATGTTAACAGACCGCCGCCCCATACTCCTCGCCAACGCCCGCGTCATCGATCCGTCGCGCGATTTCGACGGCCCCGGCGACGTGCTGATCGCCGACGGCGTCATCAGAGACGCCAAACGCGGCATTGGGGCGGCCGGCGTGCCCGAAGGCACCGACATCGTCAATTGCGCGGGCAAGATCGTCGCGCCCGGCCTCGTCGATATGCGCGCCTTTGTCGGCGAACCCGGCGCCAGCCATCGCGAAACGTTTGCGTCCGCGAGTCAGGCGGCGGCGACCGGCGGCATCACCACCATCGTTTGCCAGCCCTCGACTTCGCCGGTCATCGACAATTCGGCTACCGTCGACTTCATCTTGCGCCGCGCCCGCGACACCGCGATTGTCAACATTCATCCGATGGCGGCGCTGACCAAGGGTCTGCTCGGTCAGGAGATGACCGAAATCGGGCTGTTGAAAGCGGCGGGCGCGGTTGCCTTCACCGACGGCGACAAAAGCGTCACCAACGCGCAGGTGATGCGGCGGGCGCTGACTTACGCGCGGGATTTCGATGCGCTGATCGTCCATCACACCGAAGACCCGCATCTGGTCGGCGAAGGCGTCATGAACGAGGGCGAGTTCGCCACGCGCCTCGGACTGATCGGCATTCCCAATGCCGCGGAAGCCGTGATGCTGGAGCGCGACATGCGCCTCGTCGCGCTCACCGGTGGCCGCTATCACGCGGGCTCGCTCTCCTGCGCGGAATCGCTCGACATTCTCAAGCGCGCGCGCGAAGCCGGCCTCGCCGTCTCGGCTTCGGTCTCGATCAATCATGTGACGCTGAACGAAAACGACATCGGTCCCTACCGGACCTTCCTGAAGCTGACGCCGCCGCTGCGCACCGAAGAAGACCGCCGCGCGCTGGTCGACGCGGTCGCATCAGGCCTGATCGACGTGATCATGTCCGACCACAATCCACAGGACGTCGAGGTCAAGCGGCTGCCGTTTGCGGAAGCCGCCCCCGGCGCGATCGGCTTAGAGACCATGCTGCCGGCCGCACTGCGGCTGATCCACCAGGGCGAAATGGATTTCAAAACCCTGATCCGCGCGATGTCGACGCGGCCTGCCGAACTGCTCGGACTTCCCGGCGGCTCGTTACGTCCGGGCTCGCCGGCGGATGTCATCGTGATCGATACCGATACGCCGTGGGTGCTCGATCCCGACGATCTCAAATCGCCGTGCAAGAACACGCCCTTCGATGAAGCCCGTTTCTCAGGCCGCGTGGTCCGCACCATTGTCGGCGGGCGCACGGTCTATGAGCACGTCTAACTTACGCCGGAAAAAGCGGCAAACTGACGGGCACGAAGTCCGCCGGTAGCATAAGCAATGGGGAGGCTGTGATGTCCGCAAATGCCTGGCTGCCGCTGGCTTTCCTTCTCGGCTATCTGCTCGGCTCAATCCCCTTTGGCCTGATCCTGACCCGGCTTGCCGGTACGGAAGATCTGCGCTCGATCGGTTCCGGCAATATCGGCGCCACCAATGTGTTGCGCACGGGACGCAAGGGTCTCGCCGCAGGGACGCTCTTGCTCGACGCGCTCAAGGGCACGGTCGCCGTGATCATCGCCGGGTATCTCGCGGGCTCGGAGGCCGCGATGCTGGCGGGTCTCGGCGCATTTCTCGGCCATCTCTTTCCGGTGTGGCTGAAATTCAAAGGCGGCAAAGGCGTCGCCGTCTATATCGGCATCCTGATCGGGCTGTTCTGGCCGGCGGCGATCGTGTTTTGCGCGCTATGGCTCCTCACCGCCGTGATCTCGCGCTACTCCTCGCTCTCGGCGCTGGTTGCAAGCCTCGTCACGCCGATCTTCCTGTGGTGGTACGGGCACCCGGCGCTGGCGTGGCTGTTTGCGCTGCTCACCGTGCTCTTGTTCTATATGCACCGCGCCAATATCAGCCGGTTGCTGGCGGGCACCGAAGGCAAGATCGGGCAGAAGTAGTTACGATTTCAGCGCCCGCTCGATGAAGCGCGCCGCCGCAATCGCCTTGGCGTCATCGCCATAGTCGGCAATCGTCTGCACGCCGACCGGCAAATTTCCGTCCACAACATAAGCCGGCACGTTGACACAAGGCGTGCCGAGCAGCGTCCAGAGCTGGTTGAAGCGAGGATCGCCGGTCGAATCCAGGCCCTTGGGCGGGACACCCGGCGCCGACAGCGCAAGCAGCACGTCGACGTCTTTCAGTATCTCGCTTAACGCGGCGCGCGCCTTCGCGGCCACGATACGCGCAGCCTCATAATCGGCCGCCGTGTAATGACGGGTGTCGTCCAGACGCTTGCGGAGCAGCGGCGGCATCGCGTCGTAATTCTGGCCATACTCCCAGGCGAAGGCCTGATGCGCCTCGAACTGCTGCACCACGTTGTGAATGCGCCAGGCTTCCGCGACGATCTCGGGCATTTTCAACTCGCGCACCGACGCACCTGCCTTTGCGGCTGCGCGTGCGGCGTGTTGCAACGCCTCCGCGCCGCCTGTTTCAGTCGCGCCGGCAAAGTCCTGCGTCACCACGCCGATGCGCGGCGATGTGAGCTCGGCTGCATTCAATTCGCTGCGGCCGGTGATCGCAGACAACGCAATCGCGACGTCCTCGACACCCGCCGCGAACAGACCGACCGTATCGAGCGTCCACGAAAAGCATTTGACGCCGACCGGCGGCAACAATCGATAGGACGGCTTGATCGCGGCCACGCCGCAGAACGAGGCTGGACGGATCACCGAGCCGCCGGTCTGTGTACCTACCGCAAGCGGAAGCATGCCAGCACCAACCGCTGCGGCCGACCCGGACGACGAGCCACCCGGCGTATGCCCGAGATTACGCGGATTGAGCGTCGGCGTCGGATCGTTGGCGGCAAAGGCTGTGGTCGTGGTCTTGCCGACGACGGTGGCGCCCGCCTGCTTGAGCAACATCACGACCGGCGCGTCGGCGTGCGGCTGATGGCCGCGATAGATCGCAGCCCCCATTTCCGTCGGCATGTCGGCGGTATCGATGATGTCCTTGATGCCGACCGCGATGCCGCGCAGCGGGCCTTTCGTCTGCGCTAGCGGATTTTTCGCCCTGACGACGAAGGCCTTGATCGTACCCTCCTGCGCGTCGATGGCGGCCAGCGACTCCGTCAATGCGCCTTCGGGGGTGAGAGTGCCCGCTTCGATGCGGCGCAGCTGGTCGGCGAGCGAGATCATAGATTTTTCCTTCGTCATGTCCGGCGTCATACCGGACATCCGCGTTTCGGTTTCGCAAGCATGCCTAGCAAGAGGAGAATAGCCGGGACAAGGGGCGGCCTGACGATGGCTGGGTTGCGAGGACGCTATTCCGCCGCCCCCTTCCCCGCGCGCTCAGGTTGATCCATTCTAGGTAGAATGGACACGCGCACACCCCACACGACAGAACTCACCGACGCCGAGCGCATCGATTGGCTGCGGCTGATACGTTCCGACAATGTCGGGCCGCGGACGTTTCGCTCGCTCATTCGTCATTTCGGCAGCGCGCGGGCCGCGCTTGAGCGCCTGCCCGATCTCGCCCGCCGCGGTGGCGCCTCAAGGCCTCAGCGCATTTGCAGCGAGGCGGACGCCCGCGCAGAGCTCGAAGCCTGCGCCAAACTCGGCGTCCGCCTGATCGCGTCTGGCGAAGCGGGTTATCCGCCCCGGCTCTCAGAAATTGACGATGCCCCGCCGCTGCTCGGGGTGCGCGGCGTCGTTGACGCCATGATGCGGCCGATGATCGCGATCGTCGGCTCGCGCAACGCTTCCGGCGCGGGGCTGAAGTTTGCGCAAGTTTTGGCGCGCGATCTCTCCGACGCCGGTTTTGTCATTGCCTCCGGGCTGGCGCGCGGCATCGACCAGGCGGCGCATCGCGCTTCGATCGAAGGCGGCACGGTTGCGATGCTCGCAGGCGGTCACGACAGGATCTATCCGCCCGAACACACCGATCTGCTGCAGGCGATCCTCGGCCATGGCGGCGCGATCTCGGAAATGCCGCTCGGCTATGTCGCACGCGCCCATGATTTTCCACGCCGCAACCGGCTGGTCTCGGGCGCCTCGCTTGGCGTGGTCGTGATCGAGGCGGCATTGCGTTCGGGTTCACTGATTACCGCGCGGCTTGCCAACGAACAGGGCCGTGAAGTGTTTGCCGTTCCGGGCTCGCCGCTCGATCCCCGCGCCGCCGGCACCAACGGCTTGATCAAGCAGGGCGCGACGTTGATCACGGAAGCATCCGACTTGATCCAGGCCGTCGAGCCAATCATGGGCCGGCCGCTTCAACTGCGCGAGGAGGACGACGAGCCGCTGGCGCCAGAACCTGGCGCAGCGGATCGCGATCGTATCGTCAACCTGTTGGGCCCGACGCCGGTCCTGCTAGATGACCTGATCCGTCTGTCGGGCGCGTCACCGGCGGTGGTTCGCACCGTGCTGCTCGAACTCGAATTGGCGGGACGGATCGAGCGCCACGGCGGCGGATTGATCTCGCTGCTCTAGAACTTAGCCGCGAAACACCGGCGCACCGGCGGGCGAGCTGGTTGCCCCGCCATCGACAAAGATCTCCTGACCCTGAACATGGGCGGCGTCGTCGGAAGCCAGGAACAGCACGGTCTTGGCGATATGATCGGGTTCGGCGATCCGCCCGAGCGGTGTTACGCCCGCGATGCGCTTTTCGAGCGCGGCGAAGGCAGCGGCGTTCGGCGCTGCGCCGTTCCAGATCGGCGTGCGCGCCGCGCCCGGCGCCACGACGTTCACCCGAATGCCGCGAGGCGACAATTCCGACACCATCACCCGCGCCATCGCCGTCACGCCCGCCTTGGTCGCGGCATAGGCCGAATAACCGGGATTGCCGAGCACCGAGATCACCGAGCCGTTGAGGACGATCGAGGCGTTGTCATTCAGGTACGGCAGCGCCGCCTGCACGGTGAAAAAGACAGACGTGAGGTTGGTGCGGATCACCCGCTCGAAAGCTTCCAGCGTCGTGCCGCCGACCGGCGTGTTGCCGGGAATGCCGGCATTGGCGAAGACAATATCGAGTTTTCCGAATTTTTCCGCGGCCTGCTTCACGGCGGCTTCCGTGGCTGCGACATCGTTGGCATCGGCAACAACGGCGAGTGCATTCGGTCCCAGTTCCCTCGCCGCCGCATCGAGCGTCTGCCGGTTGCGGCCGGTGATCGTCACCCTGGCCCCTTCGGCTACGAACAGTTTCGCTGTCGCAAGCCCGATGCCGCTATTGCCGCCGGTGATCAACGCCGTCTTGTTCGCGAGCCTGTTCGTCATGGCTATCTCCTGAAACGGTTGCATTATTAAACTACGTTGCCTAGCTAAGGCATCTGGTTTAATATTGCAACTACACAAGGCCGTGACGCCCCCCTGATGTTGGGGATGGCGGATCAGGAGGTTCAGCCGTGGTAAAACGCACCAGCTTTGAGGACGCCGAATGCCCGATCGCCCGTTCGCTGGACGCGATCGGCGACTGGTGGTCGCTTCTGATCATCCGCGATGCGTTATTGGGCCGCCGCCGCTTCGGTGAGTTCCAGAAGAGCCTCGGCCTCGCCAAAAACATTCTGACGGTACGGCTGCGCGCACTCGTCGAGCGCGGCATTCTCGAACTGCAGCCTGCGTCCGATGGCAGCGCCTACCAGGAATACGTCCCGACGCCGAAGGGACACGGGATTTTCCCGATCATGGTCGCGCTGCGGCAGTGGAGCGAGGAGTTCGACGAACGGCCGGAGGAGATCACGACCATTCTGGTCGATCGCGAGAATGGCCGGCCGGTCAAAAAGCTCGAACTGCACGCCCACGACGGCCGATTGCTCGGCTTCGGTGACACCACCCTGAAGCCCCGGCCGGCGGCCAAGCGCCCGCGGCGCGCCATGGCGTGAACGGACGACGTTGTACGGCGACCGATATTATAAGGTCTGTGAGCCCCCTTCTCCATCGAACGGCACAACTTTTAGATAGTATTTTGCAACCTATGAGACGTTTCCGGGGTGGCTAAAACCGTACCTTCACCAGCTGACTATTTGACAGGGACGCCCTCACCACCCATGTTCGCTGCGAAACGGCCGACGCGAGTCTCGCGGAACCGGCCCTTATCTTTCCCCTAAGCTATTGGAATGGCATGAATATCGTCATCGTGGAGTCGCCGGCCAAGGCCAAGACGATCAACAAGTATCTCGGCTCCTCCTATGAGGTGCTGGCGTCTTTCGGCCATGTCCGTGACCTCCCCGCCAAGAACGGATCGGTCGATCCCGACGCCAATTTCCAGATGATCTGGGAGATCGACCCCAAGGCGGCCGGCCGGCTGAACGACATCGCCAAAGCGCTGAAGGGCGCCGACAAGCTCATTCTCGCCACCGACCCTGATCGCGAAGGTGAGGCGATCTCCTGGCACGTGCTCGAAGTGCTGAAGGAGAAACGCGCGCTGAAGGATCAGTCGATCGAGCGCGTGGTGTTCAACGCCATCACCAAGCCGGCGATCCTGGAGGCGATGAAGAATCCGCGCCAGATCGATGGCGCGCTCGTCGATGCCTATATGGCGCGCCGTGCGCTCGACTATCTCGTCGGCTTCACGCTTTCGCCGGTGCTGTGGCGCAAACTGCCGGGCGCACGCTCCGCTGGACGCGTGCAGTCGGTGGCGTTGCGGCTGGTCTGTGACCGCGAACTCGAGATCGAAAAATTCGTCGCCCGTGAATACTGGTCGCTGGTGGCGACGCTTGCGACCGCGCGCGGCGACACCTTCGAGGCACGCCTCGTTGGCGCCGACGGGAAGAAGATCCAGCGTCTCGATATCGGCACTGGCCAGGAAGCCGAAGATTTCAAGAAGGCGCTGGAATCCGCAACCTTCACCGTGACCTCGGTCGAAGCGAAGCCGGCGCGCCGTAACCCGCACGCCCCCTTCACCACCTCGACGCTGCAACAGGAAGCGAGCCGCAAGCTCGGCTTTGCGCCCGCGCACACCATGCGGATCGCGCAGCGGCTTTATGAAGGCATCGATATCGGCGGCGAGACCACCGGTCTCATCACCTATATGCGAACCGACGGCGTGCAGATCGACGGCTCCGCCATCACGCAGGCGCGCAAGGTGATCGGCGAGGATTACGGCAACGCCTATGTGCCGGACGCGCCGCGCCAGTATCAGGCCAAGGCCAAGAACGCGCAGGAAGCCCACGAAGCGATCCGCCCGACCGACCTGTCGCGGCGTCCGAACGACATGCGCCGTCGGCTCGATGCGGAACAGGCCAAGCTTTATGAACTGATCTGGACCCGCACCATCGCGAGCCAGATGGAATCCGCCGAACTCGAACGCACCACGGTCGACATCACGGCCAAGGCGGGTGCGCGCGCGCTCGAACTCCGCGCCACCGGCCAGGTCATCAAGTTCGACGGTTTCCTCGCGCTTTATCAGGAAGGCCGCGACGACGACGGTGACGATGAGGACAGCCGCCGCCTGCCCGCGATGAGCCAGGGCGAAAGTCTGAAAAAGAACGATCTCGCCGTCACCCAGCACTTCACCGAGCCGCCGCCACGCTTCTCCGAAGCTTCGCTCGTCAAGCGCATGGAAGAACTCGGCATCGGCCGTCCCTCGACCTATGCCTCGATCCTTCAGGTGCTGAAAGACCGCGGCTATGTGCGTCTGGAAAAGAAGCGGCTGCATGGCGAGGACAAGGGCCGCGTCGTGGTCGCGTTCCTGGAAAACTTCTTCGCCCGCTATGTCGAATATGACTTCACGGCCGGACTGGAAGAGCAGCTCGACCGCGTCTCCAATAACGAGATTTCCTGGCAGCAAGTCCTGAAGGATTTCTGGACCGGCTTCATCGGCGCGGTCAACGACATCAAGGATCTGCGCGTCTCCGAGGTGCTGGATGCGCTCGACGACATGCTGGGTCCGCACATCTACCCGCCCCGCGCCGATGGCGGCGACGTCAGGCAATGTCCAAGCTGCGGCACCGGCAAGCTCAATCTCAAGGCCGGCAAGTTCGGCGCCTTTGTCGGTTGCTCCAACTATCCGGAATGCCGTCATACACGGCCGCTCGCCGCCGACAGCGAGGCCAGCGCCGATCGTGTGCTGGGTCAGGACCCCGAAACCGGCCGCGACGTGACCGTCAAGGCCGGACGCTTCGGTCCCTATATCCAGCTCGGCGATCAGAAGGACTATGCTGAAGGCGAAAAGCCGAAACGCGCCGGCATTCCAAAAAACATTTCGCCTGCCGATGTCGAACTCGAGCTCGCGTTAAAATTGCTGTCATTGCCGCGTGAGATTGGCCTGCATCCGGAGAGCGGCCAGCCGATCACGGCAGGCCTCGGCCGCTTCGGACCGTTCGTTAAACACGAAAAGACCTATGCCAGCCTCGAGGCGGGCGATGAAGTCTTCGACATCGGGATCAACCGCGCAGTGACGCTGATCGCCGAGAAGGTGGCCAAAGGTCCGAGTGGACGAAGGTTTGGTGCCGATCCCGGCAAGCCCTTGGGCGATCATCCCTCGCTCGGCGCAGTCGCGGTCAAGAACGGCCGCTATGGCGCCTATGTCACGGCTGGCGGCATCAATGCGACCATCCCGGGCGAGAAGACGGTCGACACCATTACGCTACCCGAGGCCATCGCCCTTCTCGACGAGCGTGCGGCCAAGGGCGGCGGCTCAAAACGCGGTGCCAAGAAAGTCAAAGCCGCTAAACCGGCAAAGCCGGCGAAGGCGGATGCTGATACGGCGGCCGCCAAGCCCGCGAAGAAGGCTGCGGTCAAGAAATCGGCCGCCCAGCCGAAATCGGAATCCACGTCGAAGGCGCGCGCGCCGGTGACGGCCAAGACTTCGGCGAAAAAAGCCGCCAAGCCCGCCGCCAAGAAAAGCGCCGGCAAAGCAAGCGGATAAGGCAAACGGATAGAGTGGCCCGGCAACGCGACAGCGGCTTTCCGTCGACAGAGGCAATTGTCGCTTTCATTCGCGCGAATCCGGGCAAAATCAGCACCCGCGAGATCGCGCGCGAGTTCAATCTCAAGAACGCCGACCGCGCGGAACTAAAACAGTTGCTGCGTGACCTGGCGTCCGAAGGCATCATCAAGAAGCGCGGCAGCGAGATCAGAGAGCCCAAGGCGCTGCCCGCCACGCTTCTCGCCGATATCACCAGCCGCGATAGCGATGGCGAGTTATTGGCTACTCCCGCCGAATGGGATGAAGTCGAAAACAGCGAACCGCCGAAAATCCGTATCCATATCCCAAGGCGGGTACAGCCCGGCACGGCGGCTGGTGTCGGCGACCGCGCTCTCTTGCGCGTCGAAAAACTCGACGAGCACGCGCGCGACGGCGTCGCCTATCGCGGGCGGATAATCAAGGTCATCGATCACGCGAAGGCGCGCGTGCTCGGCATCTTCCGCAGGAATCCCGACGGCGGCGGACGCCTGATCCCGGTCGACAAGAAACAGGCCGGCCGCGAATTGAACATCGCCAAAACCGATACGCTGGGTGCCGAGGACGGGGATCTCGTCAGTGTCGATCTGGCGCGCTCGCGCGGCTTTGGCCTGGCCAGCGGCAAGGTCAAGGATCGGCTCGGATCGCTCGCGACGGAAAAAGCAATCAGCCTGATCGCGATCCATGCCCACGACATTCCGCAGGCCTTCTCGAGAGACGCGTTGCGTGAGTCTGAAGAAGCGAGCCCCGCGACCTTGAAAGGGCGCGAGGACTGGCGCGACGTCCCGCTCGTCACCATCGACCCGCCGGATGCCAAAGACCATGACGACGCGGTTCACGCCGAAGAGGACCCCGATCCGAACAACAAAGGCGGTTTCATCGTCAACGTCGCGATTGCCGACGTGGCATTTTACGTTCGGCCGGGTTCGGCGCTGGATCGTGATGCTTTGATGCGCGGCAACTCCGTCTATTTCCCGGACCGCGTCGTGCCGATGCTGCCCGAGCGCATCTCCAATAACCTCTGCTCGCTGGTGCCGGGCGAGCCCCGCGGCGCGCTTGCGGTGCGGATGATGATCGGCGCGGACGGCCGCAAGCGCTCGCACACCTTCCACCGCATTCTGATGCGCTCGGCCGCCAAGCTCAGTTATGCTCAGGCGCAAGCCGCGATCGACGGCCATGCCGACGACACCGCAGGTCCCCTGCTCGATCCGATCCTGAAGCCGCTTTATGCGGCCTACGCTTGCGTCAAGCGCGCCCGCGACGAGCGCGATCCGCTCGACCTCGATCTGCCTGAACGCAAGATCCTGTTGAAGGCCGACGGCACGGTCGATCGCGTCGTCGTGCCCGAGCGGCTCGACGCGCACAAATTGATCGAAGAGTTCATGATTTTGGCCAACGTCGCCGCGGCCGAAATGCTTGAGAAGAAATCACTGCCGCTGATCTATCGGGTGCACGACGAACCGACGCTTGAGAAGGTTCACGCGTTGCAGGAATTCCTGAAGACCCTCGACCTGCCCTTTGCGAAAGCCGGCGCCTTGCGGCCAGCCGTCTTTAACCGCGTGCTGGCGCAGGTGAAGGGTCATGATGCTGAGCAGCTCGTGAACGAGGTCGTGTTGCGTTCGCAGGCTCAGGCCGAATATTCCTCGGAGAATTACGGCCATTTCGGCCTTAACTTACGCCGCTACGCCCACTTCACCTCGCCGATCCGCCGCTACGCCGATCTGGTTGTGCATCGCGCCCTGATCCGGGCGCTGGGATTGGGCGAAGGCGCAATGCCGGACACCGAGACGGCGGAGAATTTGAGCGAAGTCGCCGCCCAAATTTCCGTCACCGAACGCCGCGCCATGAAGGCCGAGCGCGAGACCGCCGACCGCCTGATCGCGCATTTTCTCGCCGATCGTATCGGCGCGACCTTTCAGGGCCGTATCTCCGGCGTCACCCGCGCAGGCCTGTTCGTGAAACTGGCCGATACCGGCGCCGACGGGTTGATCCCGATCCGCACGCTCGGGACAGAATACTTTAACTATGACGAAACGCGCCATGCGCTGGTCGGCTCACGCAGCGGTGCCATGCACAGGCTTGGGGACGTCGTCGACGTTCGTCTGGTAGAAGCAGCCCCAGTAGCCGGCGCGTTGCGGTTTGAACTGTTGTCGGAAGGCCAGGCGCCGACGCGCGGCGGCCGGCACCAACCATCGCGCGGCTCCTTCAAGACGAAGGCGAAATCAAAGCCGGGACGCAGTCCGGCCAAAAAGGATCGCAAGGCAGGCAAGGCACGATCCGGCAAATCGAAGAAAGGCAAGTCATGGAAAACGTGAGTCCACGCCCCGTCGTCTGGAGCCGGGAAACCGGCGCAACAGAGAAGCGCGACGTCTGGCAGGCCATGAAGCGCGGCTTTCGCGGCCGCTGCCCGCGCTGCGGCGAAGGCAAGCTATTTCGTGCTTTTCTGAAAGTCGACAACGCC
The DNA here is from genome assembly GCA_963752265.1 of uncultured Alphaproteobacteria bacterium. Taxonomy (GTDB): domain Bacteria; phylum Pseudomonadota; class Alphaproteobacteria; order Rhizobiales; family Xanthobacteraceae; genus Bradyrhizobium. The sequence continues at coordinate 2,899 of CAVVZW010000164.1, read as the reverse complement.
TGCTCGGTTTGCGGGCAGGATTTCACGCCGCACCGTGCTGACGACCTCCCCGCTTACCTCGTCATCGTCATTGTCGGCCATATCGTGGTGCCCCTGGCGCTGATGATCGAAACCAATTATTCGCCGCCGGTCGCGCTTCAACTCGCGATCTATCTGCCGATCACGTTCTTCGCCTCACTCGTGCTGTTGCAGCCGGTCAAGGGCGCCGTCGTCGGCGTGCAATGGGCGCTGCGGATGCACGGATTTGACGAAGCGCACCCGGAACCATAGACCACCTCCCCTGATCAAGAAGAAACGGCGGGACTTTGGGACGCGATGAGCGAGAGCGGAAATACCGAGAAAGAAGCCGACCATCACCCCTATCGCCGCCCTGTCGATGCCGCGACCTTGATCCTGGTCGATCGTTCCGGCGCGATCCCTAAGGTGCTGGTGGGAAAACGCCACGACAAGGTGGTGTTCATGCCCGGCAAATTCGTTTTCCCTGGCGGCCGTGTCGATACCGCTGATGGCCGCGTGCCGGTGGCCGCGCCCATTCCGAAAGCGCTGGAAGTAAGCCTCCTGAAAGGCAGCCCGAAGATCACGGCGGCGCGCGCCCGCTCGCTGGCGGTGGCCGCCATTCGCGAAGCGTGCGAGGAGACCGGCCTGTGTCTGGGGCGCGAGAGCCAAGACGCGAGCCAAGGAAAGGCGTCGGCATTATCTGGCCCGTGGAAGCCATTTGCCGATGCCGGTCTGCTCCCCGACCCTTCCGGTCTCTTCCTGATTGCGCGCGCGATCACGCCGCCGGGCCGTGTCAGGCGCTTCGACACCCGCTTCTTCACGGCCGACGCCTCTGCCATCGCACACCGCGTCGAGGGCGTCATCCATGCCGATGCCGAGCTTGTCGAACTGGTCTGGGTCGAACTCGGCTCAAAACCGCTCGCCGATCTGCACCCGATGACCCGAAACGTGCTGAACGAGCTCGACAAGCGACTTGCGACCGGCGCGCTCCGCCACGACGCCGACGTGCCGTTTTACCACTTCTATAGCGGCAAGATGCACCGGGACATTTTGGGCGCGGCGTAACGGCAGCCCGCGCGGCGAGCGCGGAAATAATGCCCTTGTCGTTTAGGCCAGCAAAAACAAAATAATCTTCTGCCGGCCCCTGATGGCGGTGCGGCTTGCCGTGCCTATGTCTTCCAACAACAATAACCGTCAAGGACAACGGGGCAATGGCACAACGGCAACTCAAGCTTGGCGCTTTCATGCGACCGGTCTCAATCCATACCGGCGCGTGGCGCTATCCCGGCGCCTGGCCTGACGCCAATTTCAATTTTTCCCACATCAAACAACTGATCCAGAAGCTCGAGGCCGGCAAGTTCGACGCTTTCTTCATGGCCGACCACCTGGCCGTGCTCAACATGCCGATCAATGCGCTCAAGCGCAGCCACACCGTTACGTCGTTCGAGCCGTTCACGCTGCTGTCAGCGCTGGCCGCCGTCACCGACAATATCGGCCTGATCGCCACCGGCTCGACGACGTTCGACGCGCCCTATCACGTCGCCCGCCGCTTTGCGTCGCTCGATCATATCTCGGGCGGCCGGGCGGGTTGGAATATCGTCACCACCTCAAATCCGGATGCCGCGCTGAATTTCGGGCTCGACGAGCACATGGAACACGCCGAGCGCTACAAGCGCGCCCGCGAATTCTACGACGTGGTCACCGGTTTGTGGGATTCGTTCGCCGACGACGCCTTTGTCAGGGACGTCGAAAGCGGCCTCTTTTTCGATCCCGCGAAAATGCATGTGCTCGACCACAAGGGCAAATATCTCTCGGTGCGCGGTCCGCTCAATATCGCCCGCCCCGTGCAAGGCTGGCCCGTGATCGTCCAGGCCGGTGCATCCGATGACGGCAGGCAGTTGGCGGCGGAAACCGCCGAGGCCGTCTTCACCGGCGGCGGTGCGCTCGCGGATGCGCAAAAGCTATACGCCGACATCAAGGGACGGATGGAAAAGATCGGCCGCAACCCCGAGCACCTGAAAATTTTGCCTGGCGCTTTTGTCGTGGTCGGCGACAGCCTCAATCGATCCAGCCACGGACCCGATCCGCTGATTTTCGAGAGACTTAAGTAAAATTCCAGCCGCCTCGAATGTGCCTATCATGCGCTTTGGAATAGTCACGGCAAAGCCCCGTGTCCAGTTGCGGCCGAAATTCAGGTAAGTCATTGCCCCGGCTTGCCGAACGGACAGAACCCTGCCTTCGACCACCATAAACCGCCCGATCCCGGACAAGATATCGCCGGGACTTTCCGCGTTTTTTATGGCCGACGGATTGCCCCAGATTCCTCTTTTGCCGGCCCGCGCGGCATCCTCCGCGGCGAACAGCGTTGCCGCGCAGTCCCTGTCGGTCAAGGTGGCCGCGACCAGCGCATCGCCTTGTGTCAGCAGCGTGGCCTGCACCGATGTGTCGGCGCCCGCGACAAACACCAGCGCCGGTTGGCGGCCGTAACGGTCGGGCGTGTCGTCTGACGCCGTGCAGCGTGACGTCGTGGCCAATCACGATTGCTGATAATGCTGCAACACCATTCGTTTTGATCTTGCCGGCATCATCAGCATCATCCGACGTGATCGGTTCGATGCCGGCGAGGATGATGTCGCGGCCGTCGTCGAGCCGCAACGTGCGCGCATCGATCACCTGGGTGACGCGGCCCTCGCCCAGGCAAGTCCCGGAAATACCGGCAGGCCCGCGGTCTCGGCGGTTTGATTGCGTCGAGCATTGAGCAGCAGCGCAACGGAAATCGCGATCACTGCCGCAATGAGCAGTTGCACAAAGCGTTGTCTGCTCATGTGGCTCTCGACTCGCCGGGCGATACCCGCGTCTGGGAGGAACCGCGTGCTCGACGGCGACGGCGCATCGCGAGCAC
>CAVVZW010000163.1:0-5040 GCA_963752265.1 uncultured Alphaproteobacteria bacterium | reverse complement strand
ACTCTTTGCGCTCACCTTCGTCTTGTTTTCCGGGTTGGTGGTGAGCGCAAAAGCGCAAACCCCGCTGCCCGACGTCATCGCGGCGCCGGGAGAAACGGTCGTCCTCAGCGTGCATGCCGAGGGCGCGCAGGTCTATGAATGCAAGGCTGCCGCTGATGGCAAGCTCGCCTGGGGGCTCCGCGAGCCGATCGCCACGCTCTTGGTCGAAGGCAAAACCATCGGCCGGCATTATGCGGGACCGAACTGGGAGCACATGGACGGCAGCGCTGTGGTCGGCAAAGTCATCGGCAACGCGCCGGGCAAGATGGCGGACGATATTGCCTGGCTAAAACTTGCCGTCGCGTCCTCGCGCGGTAATGGCGTGCTCACTGGCATTGCCACCGTGCAGCGGATCAATACCAAAGGTGGCAAGATTGAAGGCTCTTGCGACAAGGCAGGATCCCTTAAATCGGCCTCCTATTCGGCCGACTACGTGTTCCTGCGCAAGGGATAGTGGCACGAAGGGGACGAAGGCTGGGCTGGCGCGATGGCCGCAGCTCTGAACCAATAATAAGGAGGTAAGTGCTTCCCCACCCCGGTAAGCGTTGTGATCGCGCCGTGCTAACGCCTATCTTGCGAACCTTGGCGCCGGAATTGATGCGGATTTAATGCGCGGCGGGGCGCGGCGAGAGACGGCGCGGTGCCGGCCGATCGGCCGCTTTCGATGACGTGAAGGAGCAGCATCGCGCAGATTGATCGGTTCAAGCCGGATGCTCATCAATCCGTCACCTGAAAGCCGGCGGGCACCCGCCAGCGCAGTCATGGTCGCTTGATGAGCCTCTCCGATGGCACGACGATGCTCGTCACTGTCGATCTTCGCGGCCGCGTAGGCATCCGCGAGATTGATCAGTTCATGGCCTGCAAGGAGCACATCCAGACCGCACAGAGCCATCAGAATGCAGACGGTGGGCTCACTTTCACCAAAGGCAATTAATTGAGCGCCGAGTTCAGCGAAAGTGCGCCCTGCTTGTCGTACGTTTCGCGAGGCTTCGTCATACTTGCGGATTTCCAGCGAACTGACCGCCAACTCTCTCGGTCCCGGCAGCTCCATGTTTCGGAACGCAAGCATCCGCTCGAGCGCGCGGTGTCGAAGACGCAAGATCGTCTGTATCGGTCGGCTGATCAATTCAAGGGTTACCCGGCCCAGAAACAAGACAGCAGAAATCGTAATCAGGTAGACATACCACTGCATGTCGCGCCCCAATCTGGTCGATGGTTCAACGTTGGCTTTGTATTTGGAAGGTTATTTGAGTTCGCTTGCCGCTCGCGTCTTCGGCGATCAATCAACCTTAATGGATCGTTATTCGCAAGGTTAAATCGATCATCGGCGTTCGGCCTTTGGGGACTTGGTTAATGGGGTTTGCGATTGGGGGCTTTGACGCCGGCATTGCGCCGTGATCTAGCCGGTCAGCCAGCGGAAGGCACGACGGATAAAACCCTGGCCGTCACGTTCGACGGGCGTGCCGTGCGCCATCAGCACTTTCTCAGCGGGCCATGATTGGATGCGCGCCAGTGCCGCTCGCGCCGCACGTCGCCTGACGAAGGTGTTGCGAAATTTTCGCGGCACCGCAGGCTCGTCGCCAACCATGAGGTCCAGGCGCGCAACCACCTCTCGCCAGCCGGAGAACCAGCCCTGTGGAAACTGCTGAATCAGATCGGTGAACAGCACGGTCGCGCTTTTGCGATGAAAGAACACGACCTCGGTCGTGATCAGGTTCCCGGGCACCACGACCTGATCGATCTCGGCGGCCCATGCGGCGGCAGGCTCATCTCCGAGTTCGCCGACGAAGTGGATGTCTTTCTGCTTCTGGCGCAAGCCCGCTGGCGCGTATGGCTTCGCGTCCGGACAGGCGAGCCGCCAATCATCAAGAAACAAATGATGCAGCGAATTCGGTGCGACCAGATGGCGTATCTCGCCGAGCGCGGCGACCTCTGCGCGAAGGGTTTCCTTGAGCTCGATCGGCGACCAGATGAAAAGGCCGCCATCCAATAGCCGGATGACAGCCATTCGCGTGCCGTAGTGGAAGCCGCCGGTCGAAACCGTCGACCCGTCGGCGATCCAGATCTCGGGGCCGAATTGTTTCAGCATCGCCGCGCCAAATGCGGCTACCCCGGATTGGCTTTCAATCCCGCCGCCTCGATGCCGGCAATCGCGCAGATCTCGTCATTGTCGGAGGTGTCGCCGGAGACGCCGACCGCGCCGAGCAGTGCGCCGTCTTTCTGAATCAGGACGCCGCCGGGCACCGGCACCAGTTGTCCCTTCGCCATCGTATTAACGGCGCTGACGAAATAAGCCTGTTCCTGTGCGCGCTGGAATAACGCGCGCGAACCCATGCCGAGCGCGAGCGCGCCATAGGCCTTGCCGTGGGCGATCTCGGCCCGCATCAGGCTGGTGCCATCCTGGGCGGCGGTGACCTTCACCGCGCCGCGCGCGTCGAGCACGGTGATGACGAGCGGCTTGATTTTCTTTTCGACGGCTTTGGCCAGCGCGGCATCGAGGATCTTGCGGGCAACGTCGAGGGTGAGGTCAGACATGAGAGGTTCCTTGTTTGCATGAAGAGGATTTACGGATTTGTGCTGGCTCTGTCGAGGCTCATCGCCAGCGCGCGGGCGACATGAAGAGCGGATCGCTCCGTGCCGTCCTTGATCTGATGGCGGCAGGAGGTGCCGTCGGCGATCACCAGCGTGTTCGCGTCTTGACGGCGCACGGCGGGCAACAGCGAGAGTTCGGCCATCTCGATGGAGGTATCGTAGGTGTCTGCGCCATAGCCGAATGCGCCGGCCATGCCGCAACAGCTGGACTCGATGGTTTCGACGTTCAATCCGGGAATCAACCGAAGCGCCTGCTCGACCGGCTTGAACGCGCCGAAGGATTTCTGGTGGCAATGGCCGTGCAACACGGCTTTTTCCGCGATCGGCGCAAGCGGCAGCGACAAACGCCCCGCTTGCGCCTCGCGCACCAGGAATTCCTCGAACATCAAGGCGTGCGCGCTGACGGTCTTGGCGGTCTCGTCCGAGCGCAGCGACAACAATTCGTCGCGCAAGGTCAGGAGACAGCTTGGTTCGAGGCCCACGATGGGGACGCCGCGCGCGGCGAAGGGGGCAAAAGTCGCGACCAGCCGATCGAGCTCAACGCGGGCGTGATCGACCAGACCCGCCGAGAGGAACGTGCGTCCGCAGCACAGGGGGCGGCCGCCGCCTGATGGCCTCGGGATATGAACGCGGTAGCCGCCTGCGACCAGCACTTGCAGCGCCGCGTCGAGATTTTCCCGTTCGTAAGCGCGGTTGAAGGTGTCCGCGAACAGCACGACTTCAGGTCCATCGGCTCGGCCGTACACCTCGCTGTCAGGCGCGAACACGTCGCGCCGCCATTCTGGCAACGCGCGCTTGGCGCTGATGCCGGCGACGCGTTCCAATATCGCGCGAAATAATTTGCTTCGGTTACGCCAGTTGGCGAGCGGGGCGAGCTTCGCAAACAGCGGCGCATAATGTGGAAGAAAGCCGACAAGGCGATCGCGCAGGGAGAGGCCATGTTTGGCGCGCCGCGCGGACAACACTTCGATCTTCATCTTGGCCATGTCGACGCCGGTCGGGCATTCGTGCCGGCAGGCCTTGCAGGACACGCAAAGCTTCATCGTGTCCATCATGTCGTCGGAGGACAACGCGTCGGGCCCGAGCTGGCCCGAGATCGCCAACCGTAACGTGTTGGCCCGGCCGCGCGTGACGTCTTTCTCATTGCGTGTCGCACGATAGGACGGGCACATCACGCCGCCTTCGAGCTTGCGGCAGGCGCCGTTGTTGTTGCACATCTCGACCGCGCCCTGAAAGCCGCCGCCCGCGCCGGGATAGGCCGACCAGTCCAGTTCGGTCTTCAAGTCGCCGATTGCATAGCCCGGCGGATAACGGAACAGCGCGCGGTCGTCCATCTTGGGCGGATCGACGATCTTGCCGGGATTGAGCGTGTGGGTGGGATCGAAGCGCTCTTTGACCTCTTTGAAATCGGCGATGATGCGCGCGCCGAACATGCTCTCGTGAAATTCCGAACGCACCAGGCCGTCGCCATGCTCACCCGAATGCGAGCCCTTGTACTCGCGTACCATCGCGAAGGCTTCTTCCGCGATCGCCCGCATCGCCTTCACGTCCTTCTCGAGCTTCAGGTTCAGCACGGGGCGGACATGCAGGCATCCCTCGCTCGCATGGGCATACATGGTGCCGCGGGTGCCGTGCTTGGCGAACACGGCGTTGAGCCGTTCGGTGTAATCGGCGAGATGGGGCAGGGGCACCGCGCAATCCTCGACGAACGAAACCGGCTTGCCCTCCTGCTTCATCGACATCATGACGTTGAGGCCGGAGGTGCGGAAATCCGAAATCGCGGCCTGCACCGCGGGCTCGACGACATCCACCACGCCGCCCCATTTGCGCGGCGGGTTGGCCCACGAGAAACCGAGATCGCCCATCAGCTCCGACAGCTGTTTCAGTTTTTGCAGGTTCTGCGGCTGGTCTTCCTCGGCGAATTCGACAATCAGAAGCGCATCGGGATCGCCCTTGACGGTCGCTTCGATGACGGGTCTGAACATCGCGATGTCGCGCCCGAGCGCGATCATGGTGCGATCGACCAGTTCCACGGCGATGGGGCGCAACTTCACCAGATGTTGGGCGGCATCCATCGCTTCATAGAAGCTGCCGAAGTGGCAGACGCCGAGCACCTTGTTCTTGATGACCGGCCACAGCTTCAATTCGACCTGCGTGGTGAAGGCAAGTGTGCCTTCGGAGCCGACCAGGAGGTGCGCCATGTTGTTGGGCAGATTGCGCGGCACCAGTGCGTCGATGTTATAGCCGCCGACGCGGCGCTGCACCTTCGGAAACTTGTCGGCGATTTCGTCCGCCTCGCGCGCGCCGAGCGCCAGCATTCGCGAAAAAGCAGCGACGTCTTTTCGTCCGACGCTGGATGGTCGCGCGACACTTCGCCGAAATGCATCAGCGTGCCGTCGACGAGCGTGG
>CAVVZW010000162.1:0-5403 GCA_963752265.1 uncultured Alphaproteobacteria bacterium | reverse complement strand
CTTGACGAGCGCCCGCGCGATGGCGACTCGTTGGCGCTGGCCGCCTGAAAGCTGGGCGGGGCGATGGTGGAGAAAGCGGCTCAAGCCCACGCGCTCGAGCGCTTTCTCGCTTCGCTTTTTCCTTTCCGGCGGCGGGAGATCCAAGAGGATCAGAGGGTATTCGACGTTCTCAAAGGGCCGTCAACACGGGCAGGAGATTGATGTCGGGAAGATGAATCCGATCTTCTCGGCCCTGAGCTTGGCCACTGCCCCGCTGCTTAAAGTGTGGACGTCTTCTCCCTCGAAGAAAACTTTCCCGGAAGTGGGGAAGTCGATGCAACCCATGAGATTCAGGAGCGTCGTTTTCCCGCTCCCGGAACTCCCGGCGATCGCCAGGAATTCCTCCTGCTGCACGTCGAGATCCACTCCTTTCAGCGCGTGGATCTCATGTTCTCCGAGCTGAAAGCGTTTATGGATTCGGCTCGCTTGAATGATGGGGCATTGGCTCATGATTCATCCTTTGAAAAAACATTTCAGCAAGACGTAAGCTCGGCTGCCTTGATTGAGCCGTCCAAAATCGCTGGTTTGAGGGCCGGCCAGGAAGTCGAGTCCGAAACGACTTTCCACGCGCCCGGAAAGGGGGAGGACATACTCGGCCGTGACTCGATGCCCGCCGTCGGAGGTCTGATAAGCATAGAGAAGTTCCGCGCTGTGTTTCAAGAAGAAAGGCCGTTGAACTCTGAGCGAGAAGAGATTCTGGAGCCGATTCCTCTGAAGGTAATTGGCATTGACGACTAGAACGCCACCCCGGTATGGCGCTTGGCGCGGTAGCCGACGAAGCCGCCGGCATTGGTGCCTGAAAGATCGACGCTGAGCGCGACACCGCTGGCCAGGTCGGCATTATCAACATCAACCAGCCGTTCCAGCGTATGCAACGCGTCGAGTTCGCCGGCGCTGAGGATGGCATCACCAGTGCGAAAGCGAACCTGCGACAGCCGCGATCCCTCGCGCAGCAACACCGGAAAGGTCTTCGGGCTGATCTCGGCATAAAGCGGGCCGTGATAGCCCGCGCCGATCATGTCGAAGCGGCGCGTGCCATCCGCGATCACGCGGGTGAAAACGTCGAGCCGCCCGGTCGAGCTCTTCGGGTTGGCGGCGGCGACGATTTCCGATGGCAACGCCAACGACTCAAGCAGCGGTACGATATAGACGCAGTTGGTTTCCAGCACCGCGCCGTCAGCGAGTGAGATCTCGTGCAGCTTCAATTCGTCGATGCGTTCAGCGACGGTGGCGCCAGGGCCCGGCAGGAAACTCGCCCGCACCCGGTAGGCAATGTCGCCGAGACGAAGATCGAGGCTCGCAGGCTGGATCTGGCTCTCGACAAACGGATAGGCCGGAAGGATCAGGCCCGCATCCGCCATCGCCGCGATCATGCGGTCGGGCAGAATGCCATTGGCGCCGGGCGGAAGCTTAAAGCTCACAGGATGCGGTCCTTGACTGATACCAAACCGTCCAAATGCCGAAATTTAAGGGCTTTTACCGGTTATCCGATGCCCGCCTTGACGGAAAGGGTGCGAGGGAATAGAGGATGACTTATCCCGTGGTGATTTGAGCCGGCCGGCTTGCAGCCACGTTAAATAAGTCGCTAAACAGGCCGGGGACAGTGTGATCCCGGCCTGTGGAATTTTTCCAGGCCGGTTTTTTTGTGACCGTTTTTGAGGAACGGTCTGGAGGTCACATGTCCAGTTCTGAGCCTACCAAGTCTGCATCGACTACCGCCCACTATCGCCCAGAGACCCGGCTGGTGCATTCCGGAACCATCCGTTCGGAATTCGGCGAAACCTCCGAGGCGCTGTTTCTCACCCAGGGCTATGTCTACGACACTGCCGAGCTGTGCGAGGCACGCTTCAAGGGCGAAGATCCCGGCTACATCTATTCGCGCTATTCCAATCCGACGATTGCGATGTTCGAACGCCGCATGATCGAGCTCGAAGGCGCCGAAGCCGGCCGCTCGACCGCAACCGGCATGGCGGCGGTGACCACGGCCATTCTCGCGCCGCTGAAAGCCGGCGATCATGTCGTGGCAGCGAAAGCGATGTTCGGCTCCTGCCGTTATGTGGTGGAAGATTTGCTGCCGCGCTACGGCATTGCCTCCACGCTGGTCGATGGCCTTGATCTCGACCAGTGGAAGCGCGCGATGCGGCCGAATACCAAGAGCTTCTTCCTCGAGAGCCCGACCAACCCGACGCTCGACGTGCTCGATATCTCCGCCATCGCCGAGATCGCGCATGCCGGTGGCGCGCGGCTGATCGTCGACAATGTTTTCGCCACGCCGATCTGGCAAAGCCCGCTCTCGCTCGGCGCCGACGTCGTGGTCTATTCCGCGACCAAACACATCGATGGCCAGGGCCGCTGTCTGGGCGGCATGATCCTGTCCTCCGAAGCCTTCATTGCCGAGCATCTGCATAACTTCATGCGCCAGACCGGCCCGTCGATTTCGCCGTTCAACGCCTGGGTGCTGCTCAAGGGACTGGAGACGCTCGCGGTGCGGGTTCGGGCCCAGACCGACACCGCCGGGAAAGTGGCGGACGCGCTGGCGCGGCACCCGAAAATCTCGCGGCTGATCTATCCCGGCCGCGACGACCATCCGCAAGCAGCACTGGTGAAGAAGCAGATGCGCGCCGGATCGACGCTGGTTGGCTTCGAGGTCAAGGGCGGCAAGGCCGGCGCATTCCGCACGCTCAACGCCTTAAAGCTCGCGCGCATTTCCAACAATCTCGGCGACGCCAAGAGCCTCGTCACGCACCCTGCGACCACCACGCATCAGCGGCTCACGCCGGAAGCGCGCGCCGAGCTCGGGATCAGCGACGGCTTCATTCGCTTTTCCACCGGCCTCGAACATGCCGACGATCTGATCGAGGATTTGCACGCGGCGCTGGAGAAGGCGTGAGAGCTACACACTTCGACGTCGTCCCCGCGAAAGCGGGGACCTATAACCACAGGTGGACGTTGTTAGAGCCCGCTGTGGCCACAGCTCGCTTGGTTGCAAATCTCGGTGGTTATGGGTCCCGGATCGCGCTCGCATTGCTCGCTTGTCCGGGACGACAAATAGTTTAGCTGGTCATAACTCACATCGGCCGATTGGCTTGTGCGCTCGGCCCATTGACGCCGAGCCTGATCTGGCCGACCGAGCGGATGATGTCGTCGCCAAGCGTTTGTGCGAAGCAGGCATAACCCCAGTCGTTCATGTGCAGGCCATCGGCGATCACGAACGTGTCGATCGGCAGCGCCTGGTTCTCGTGCCACTGCCGCATCACCTCGAAACGCGGAAACACGCCGACATGGCGAAGCTGCCCGATCTTGCCGAGCAGCTTCACCATCTTGCTGGCGTTTTCATGATGCTCGGTCACCTGCGGCGAGTATTGCGGATCGACCAGCACGACATCGGCGCCGCTTGACTGAATGCGCGCGACGCCGTCCTGCACCTGTTGCGCGACACCATCGGGATCGAGATTGCGTATCACCGCATTGGTGCCGACCTGCCAGATCACCATGTCGGGATGCGTGTCGATCACTTCGGTCTGCAACCGCTTCATCATTTCGGGCGCATCATCGCCGCCGCGGCCGCGGTTGACGATGGTGATATTTGCGGTCGGATATTTCCGCTGCAATTGCGCGGCAAGACGATTGGGATAGGTGAATTCCGATGAAGAAGCACCGTAGCCTTGCGTCGAGGACGACCCGAACGCGATGATCACCACCGGCTCGCCCACGGCGAGCTTGTGCGCGACACGCGGCAGCGAGCCCACCGTTCTCGGCGCGCCCTTCGGCGGCAGGCATGGCACGCGGCCGAAAATATCGCTCGCGGCTTTCGCAACCCGAGTGACTTTGTCGATCGCCTTGTCGGTGAGACTTTTCGGTTGCGCCTGATTTGCTGGCGGCGCCTGGCCTGCATCGCCGACCGGGACAGCGGCGTCTTGCCCGGATTGTTTGGCGACCGGCGCGGCCGGCTCGACGGCATCAGGCTTGGCGGCATCAGGCTTGGCGGCATCAGATTTGGCGTTATCGGAAAGGGTCGCCTGCTGCGCGTTCTCGGCGCCAACAGATGCCGTTGCGGCTGAGATCAGCAGCACAAGGGCGGCGACGCAAAAAGGGCGGCAATGATTCCAAAAAATCATCAACGGCAAACTTTCTCAATTCTCCTGAACCGGCTTCGGGTGAGCCGCGGCGAGAATGAATTGCGACAATGCACGCCCGAGACAGCTGTGAACCTGTTTCGCAAGCTCTGAACTGTGAACCGCGGTGAATAGGTCAAACTCTCCGGCCTCGGACCATTTTTGCATCAGCGCGAAACGGTCGAACAAAGGAACCTCATGCTCCTGCGCCACCACACGCATATTATCCAGGTAGGCCGAAGCAGAGATCATCGACTCCGTCCGTGGACTGTATTGCGGGTTGATCAGAATCGCATCGGCTCCAGCATCCCGCAGCGCAACGACGCCCTCATCGACCGCCGTCCGGAAATCATCCGGATCGATCGAGCGCATAGCATCGACGGTTCCGGTCTGCCATATAACCAAAGTAGGCTTTTTGCTCTCTACCAAATTCTTAAGGCCGGTTGCGACCTCTTCAGCGGTCATCTTGGCCTGTATTTCTACGGATAAATTAACCTCAATCGACGGCAGTTTCTCTTTCAAGGCTGCCTGCATCTGGCGGGGATAGGCGGCGGCCTCCGAGGTGTTCGGCGATACGTTGATCGTCGATGACCGGCTGCCCACGACCAGAATATTCAGCGGGCCGCCTGCCTTGATGGCTTCCGCGACCTTTGGCAGCAGCGCGTCGTCACCGGACAGCAGGTAATCGGGAATCTCGCAGGCGGCAGGCGCAGCAGGAGCGGCGGGCGCATCTTCGGCGCGCGCGGAAACGGCGGCCAGAAAGCCGGCCAGCACGCTTGCACTCAGGATCGCCCCTGAGGTGAACTTCATGCCCCCCCTCCCGCCATATCGGCGTTGCCGCCGGTGGCTTTCGCTCGGGAGCCACTCTTGTCGGCAGAATGCTTGTACCACGAAAAAAGCCATGCAGCGCCCGACATGATCAGGATTCCGGAAATACTGATAACAAAGTGCAACCCGGCGCCGCCTGAGAACTCCGCCAGGATGAAATGACCGGCGAAGGCCAAGAATACGCCGAGGCAGAATATCTCAAGTGAGTGCTGGCCACAGAGGATCAAAGGTCGCAGCCAGGGCGACTTAAGGCCTGGCCAATCCTTGGGCAGGAAGCGCACCGTCACGGCAGCCAGCGCCAGGAAGTGCGCGAAGCGCAACACGTCTAGGTCGGTCTTGCTGATAGGATACATCCACTGCTCCAGCCGCTTCGGCATGAAATGACTGAGTTGCGGCACATACCAGGTCAGCGTGACCAGGA
>CAVVZW010000161.1:0-20454 GCA_963752265.1 uncultured Alphaproteobacteria bacterium | reverse complement strand
GACGGCGACCACTGGGTGCTCAACGGCGCCAAGCGCTGGATCACCAACGCCGGCGTGTCGAAGTATCTACACGGTGATGGCGGTGACCGACCCGTCAGCGGGCCCGCGGGGCATCTCGGCGTTCGTCGTGCACAAGGACGACCCGGGGTTCTCGTTCGGCGCGCCGGAGCGCAAGCTCGGCATCAAGGGCTCGCCGACCCGCGAGGTCTACTTCGACGACTGCCGGATCCCGGCCGACCGCATCATCGGCGACGAGGGCACGGGCTTCAAGACCGCGCTGCGCACCCTCGACCACACCCGCATCACCATCGGCGCGCAGGCCCTCGGCATCGCCCAGGGCGCGCTCGACTACGCGTCGGCGTACGTCAAGGAGCGCAAGCAGTTCGGCAAGCCGATCGCCGACTTCCAGGGCCTGCAGTTCATGCTCGCCGACATGGCGATGCAGCTCGAGGCCGCCCGCGCAGCTCACCTACGCGCGGCCGCGTCGAGCGCCGAGCGGGGCGACGCCGCGACCTGACCTTCATTCGGCGCGCCGCGAAGTGCTTCGCCTCCGACGTGGCCATGTAGGTCACCACCGACGCGGTCCAGCTGCTCGGCGGCTACGGCTACGTCAAGGACTACCCGGTCGAGCGCATGATGCGCGACGCCAAGATCACCCAGATCTACGAGGGCACCAACCAGATCCAGCGCATGGTGATCGCCCGGCAACTCCTCAAGTAGTTCCGCCCGCCCGTCCACTTATCTGTAAGGAGTAGTCATGCCCGAAGCCGTCATCGTCGCCGCCGCCCGCACCCCGATCGGCCGGGCCTTCAAGGGCTCGCTGAAGGACCTGCGCCCCGACGACCTGGCCGCCGGCGATCGTGCGGGCCGCGCTGGACAAGGTGCCCGAGCTCGACCCGCGCCACGATCGACGACCTGATGCTCGGCTGCGGCCTGCCCGGCGGCGAGCAGGGCTTCAACATGGCCCGCGTCGTCGCGGTGCTGCTCGGCTACGACTACCTGCCCGGCACCACGCGTCACCCGCTACTGCTCCTCGTCGCTGCAGACCACCCGGATGGCGCTGCACGCGATCAAGGCCGGCGAGGGCGACGTGTTCATCTCCGCCGGCGTCGAGATCGGTCAGCCAGCTACGTCGACAGCGGCAGCACGCGACTCGCTGCCCGAACACCGCAGAACCCGCTGTTCGCCGACGCGCTGGCCCGCACCGCCACGACGCGCCGCAGGCGCGGCGCCGAGCCTGGACCGACCCGCGCGAGGACGGCGCGCTGCCCGACGTCTACATCGCGATGGGCCAGACCGCGGAGAACGTCGCCGCAGATCAAGGGCATCACCCGCGCAGGAGCAGGACGAGTTCGGCGTGCGCTCGCAGAACCTGGCCGAGAAGGCGATCGCCAACGGCTTCTGGGCAGCGCGAGATCACCCCGGTCACCCTGCCCGACGGCACCGTCGTGTCGCGCCGACGACGGCCCGCGCGCCGGCGTCACCCTGAGGGCGTCGTCCGGCCTCAAGCCGGTGTTCCGCCCCGACGGCACGGTGACCGCCGGCAACTGCTGCCCGCTCAACGACGGCGCCGCCGCCCTGGTCATCATGAGCGACACCAAGGCCCGCGAGCTCGGCCTGACCCCGCTGGCCCGGATCGTCTCGACCGGCGTGACCGGCCTGTCGCCCGAGATCATGGGCCTCGGCCCGGTCGAGGCGTCCCGGCAGGCGCTGGCCCGGGCCGGCATGACGATCGACGACATCGACCTGGTCGAGATCAACGAGGCGTTCGCCGCCCAGGTGATCCCGTCGCTACCGCGACCTCGGCATCGACCATGGACCAGCTCAACGTCAACGGCGGCGCGATCGCCGTCGGCCACCCGTTCGGCATGACCGGCGCCCGGATCACCACCACGCTGATCAACTCGCTGCAGTACCCACGACAAGCACGTTCGGCCTCGAGACGATGTGCGTCGGCGGCGGCCAGGGCATGGCGATGATCATCGAGCGCCTCTCGTAACTGCTGCGATCAGGCCAGCGAGCCGACCAGATCAACGGTTATCGCGCTCAGGTCGCTGACGACGGTGGTGGCCAGCGCCAGGGCATCGGGCGCGGGCGGGAACGCCGGGTGCGGCACGGCGATGACTCGCAGCCCGGCCGCCGAGGCCGAACGCAGCCCGTTCGACGAGTCCTCGATGGCCACCGTCCGTCCGGCATCGGTGCCCAGGGCGGCGACGACCGCCGATACACCAGCGGTGACGGTTTGCCCGCGGCCACCTCTTCGGTCGAGACCGTCGCTGCGAAGCACGAGGTGAGGCCGACGCCGCCGCTCAACACGGTGTCGATCAGGCGCCGGGGTGACGACGAGGCCAGCCCGAGCGGCCAGTGAGCGGCGAGCCGGCGAACCGTCGTCGACCGCGCCCGGCAGCAGCGGCAAGTGTGTGACGTAACGCTCGGCCATGCGATCGATCACCTGTCGGCAATGACGCCGGGCGCGGCCGGTACGCCGACGACGGTGGCGAGATACCTCGACCATTCACGGGTGCTCATTCCCTGCATGAGCGTCGTGGCGTCCGCCGGCCAGCGGGCGGTCGTGCTCGGCGGCCAGCCCGCGCCGGACGTCGTCCCATAGTCCTCTCGGAGTCGATCAGCACTCCGTCGAGGTCGAATACGACCGCCTGCACATTTGTTGTGTGCCACCCCCAAATTCTGCCTGATGTGATCCCTCCCGAAGAGGTCGGTGTATGCCGCCCCGCGCATGCCACCATTACCAAAAGGTCCTGCTAAACGTCCGAGGCCCGGATGACGTGGGCGATCCTCACCAATGTTCCCTGACCCGTTAGGCGGCGATCCATTTGAAGTATGTCTACGACTTCGCCGAAGGCAACAGGGACCTGAAGGACCTGCTCGGCGGCAAGGGCGCGAACCTGGCCGAGATGACCAACCTGGGGCTGCCGGTGCCGCCCGGATTCACCATCACGACCGAGGCCTGCCAGGCCTACCTGAAGTCGGGCCAGCGCGCCGGCCGAGCCTGCCGCCGAGGTCTCGACGCACCTGGCCGCGCTCGAGAAGGCGCATGGGCAAGCAAGCTCGGGCGAGCCCGACGACCCGTTGCTGGTCTCGGTCCGCTCCGGGGCGAAGTTCTCGATGCCCGGCATGATGGAGACGGTCCTCAACATCGGCGCTCAACGACCAGTCGGTGCGCGGGCCTGGCCGCGCAGGCCGGCAACGAGCGCTTCGCCTGGGACTCCTACCGGCGGCTGATCCAGATGTTCGGCAAGACGGTGCTCGGCATCGACGGCGAGCACTTCGAGGACGCGCTCGACGCGGCCAAGCACGCCAAGGGCGCGACGACCGACCTCGACCTCGACGCCGACGACCTGCGCGCAGCTGGTCGAGACCTACAAGGAGCTCGTGCGTCAAGCACGCCGGCCGGCAGTTCCCGCAGGACCCGCGCGAGCAGATGGACCTGGCCGTCCGCGCCGTCTTCGACTCCTGGAACACCGACGCGCGGTCATCTTACCGGCGGCAGGAGCGCATCCCGGCCGACCTCGGCACCGCCGTCAACATCTGCTCGATGGTGTTCGGCAACCTCGGCCATGGACTCGGGCACCGGCGTCGCGTTCACCCGCGACCCGGCCACCGGCGCGCCCGGCGTGTACGGCGACTACCTGCAGAACGCGCAGGGCGAGGACGTCGTCGCCGGCATCCGCAACACCGTGCCGCTGGCCGACCTGGAGCGCTCGACAAGGCCGTCCTACGACGAGCTCGTCGGCATCATGGCCACGCTCGAGGACCACTACCGCGACCTGTGCGACATCGAGTTCACCGTCGAGCGCGGCAAGCTGTGGATGCTGCAGACCCGGGTCGGCAAGCGCACCGCGGCGGCGGCGTTCCGGATCGCCACCCAGCTGGTCGACGAGGGCCTGATCGACATGGACGAGGCGGTCCAGCGCGTGACCGGTGCCCAGCTGGCTCAGTTGATGTTCCCGCGCTTCGACGAGAGCGCGATCGCGCCGCAAGATCGCGCAGGGTCTCAACGCCTCGCCGGGTGCCGCGGTCGGCCGTGTCGTGTTCGATTCCTATACCGCGGTCAAATGGTCGCGCTCGGGTGAGCCGGTCATTCTGGTTCGCCGCGAAACGAATCCCGATGACCTCAACGGCATGATTGCCGCCAATGGCATTTTGACCAGCCGTGGTGGGAAAACGAGCCATGCGGCCGTCGTCGTCGTTCGGCGCGTAGCCGAAATGAATCACCGCATCGGGCTGGGTGTTGCTGATATTGTTGATGATGACGGTGTAGTTGGTCGTCTCGGTAGGGACCCCCTGATCGTAGACGATCTCGATCGGCGCGCCGGATTCCTTGACGAATTTGCGGAAGGCGTTGGCCTGCGTGCCGGTGAATTCGTTGGTTGAATAAAGGATCGCGATTTTCTTGATACCAAGCGCGGGCCCGTCATGGGTGATGAAGTCCGCCACGGGCTTCGGCCAGATGGTCGAGACCGGGTCGGCCATCAGCGCGATATAGGGATTGTCCTTTGAGAAGAAACTGGCGCCGGTTCCGGTCTGGTCGAACAGGAACGTCTTGTGGTCGCGGGCAATCGCCACGGCCGGCGCCGTCAAGACCGAGCCGGAATTGGCGACAAGCAGGTCGACCTTGTCCTGGGTGATGAGCTGATTATAAAGTGTGGACGCGGTGGCTGTATTGCTCTGGTCGTCGTAGCCAATGAGCTTGACCGGCAGCTTCTTGTCGAAGGCCTTCACATAGACCCCGCCATCGGCATTCTTCAGATCGGTCCACAGTTTCAGCCCGCTGAAAACCGGCATCGAAATCGAGGCATAGCGCCCGGAGGAAGCATAGAGGGTGCCGATCTTGATTTCCGTCGGCACGTCGGCGGCGGAGGCCGGGGCGACAGAAATCAACCCAACCAGCACCGCACCCATCACCCTCAACATAACGTCCTCCCGGCTTTTTCTTACTTACGCCGGCGGACCATAGCGCGGCGGGTTGCCGGGATACAAGCGCCCCGGTCTAGATAGATATGAGGGAATAGAAGGCGTTACGGCCGGCCGACTTGACGGCGCGCGGTCCATTGTCGCATCAACGATCCAAACAAGCGGGGCAGAAGGGCCCTGTTTCCAGGGAGGACGACATGGCCGAGCCGGCACGCGCGCGACCGAAACCGACGCCCGAAACCCAGCATTTCTGGGATGGCACGAAAGCGGGCGAGCTTCGGCTCCAGCGCTGCGACGCCTGCGCCCATGCCTATTTCCCGCCTCGCCCCTTTTGCCCGGCCTGCGGCTCCCGCAAGGTCAGCATTTTCAAGGCCAGCGGCAAGGCGACTCTCTATAGCTACGTCATTCACCACCGGCCTGTCCCCGGTTTTACCCCGCCTTATGCGATCGCCGTGGTGACGCTGGACGAAGGTCCGCGCATGATGACCAATATTGTCGGCTGTCCGCAGACACCCGAGGCGCTTGAACTGGATATGAAGCTGGAGGTCAGTTTCGAGAAACTTGACGACACAACCACCCTGCCCCTGTTCCGCCCGGCAAAGGATTGAGCGACATGCGCAGGAACCAGGTAGCCGTCGTCGGCGCTGCAGAGACCACCGAGCTCGGCGTGATCCCGAACGTGTCGCAAATCCAGCTTCACGCCGACGCGGCGCTGAATGCGATCGCTGACGCCGGATTGAAGCTTTCCGACATTGACGGCTTTGCGACTGCTGTCGAGACCCCGCAGCAGGTCGCCCATTATCTCGGCATCACACCGACCTGGGTCGACGGCACATCCGTTGGTGGCTGCTCGTTCATGCTGCATGTTCGCCATGCGGCGGCCGCGATCGAAGCCGGCCTGTGCAAGACCGTCCTCATCACACACGCCGAAAGCGGAAAATCCAATATCGGCCGCACCCCGCGCATGATCGGCCCGGATAGCCTGAATGGGCAGTTCGAATTGCCCTACGGCGTCTCCACACCGGCCAGCATGTTTCCGATCCCCGTGCTGCGCTACATGAAAACCCACGGCATCACCCATGAGCAAATCGCCATGGTCGCGGTGGTGCAGCGCGAATGGGCCGCAAAAAATCCGCGCGCCACCATGAAGGCACCGATCACGGTCGAGGATGTCCTGAATTCCCGGATGATCGCGTATCCGTTTCGCATCCTGCAATGCTGCCTCGTCACCGATGGCGGCGGCGCGCTGATCCTGACATCGGCGGATCGCGCAAAGGATTTCCCGAGGAAACCCGTCTACATTCTTGGTACTGGCGAGAGCGTGGAAACCCCGATGGTCAGCCAGATGCAGACCTTCGACAGTTCGCGGGCGTTCAGGGTCGCAGGTCCCCTGGCGTTCAGGGAAGCCGGCATTACGCACAAGGACGTCGATCATTTGATGATCTACGATGCCTTCGCGCATCTGCCACTGTATGGCCTCGGCGATCTCGGCTTCATGCCGCATGAAGAGACCGGAAAATTCATCGCCGACGGCCACACGCGCCCCGGCGGCAAGTTGCCGCTCAACACCAATGGCGGCGGCCTTAGCTATATGCATTCTGGCATGTACGGCATGTATGCGCTGCAAGAGAGCGTGCGGCAGATGCGCGGCATCGCGCCGGCGCAAGTTCAAGGCGCCAAAATCTCCGTCTGCCATGGCGTCGGCGGCATGTTCGCAGCGTCGGGCACGATCATTTTTACGAACGAGAAATAGGAATCACCGGCTCACATTTGTCATTGCCGGGCTTGACCCGGCAATCCATCATCTTCCGAAGAACGATGGATGCGCGGGTCAAGCCCGCACATGACGAATTGGGGTTTCGCTTCAACTGCGGAAAACAGGACGGAAATGCGTATGACCAAATCACTCGACGGCAAATCCATCATCGTCACCGGCGCAGGCCGCGGCATCGGCCGCGAAATCGCTTTGTTATGCGCGGCTGAAGGCGCCAAGGTCGTGGTCAATGATCCCGGCGTCGCCGCTGACGGTTCGGGTACGAGTGCAGCACCTGCCGAAGAAGTCGTCGAAGAAATCAGGAAGCACGGCGGCACGGCGGTCGCTAATTTCGAGAGCGTCGCGGAAGCCATCCCGGCGAGCAAGATCGTCAAAGCGGCGGTCGATCACTTCGGCAAGCTCGACGGTGTCGTCAACAATGCCGGCATCCTGCGCGATGCGATCTTTCACCGCATGAGCATCGATGCCTTCGAGTCCGTCATCAAGGTGCATCTGATGGGCTCGTTTTACGTCTCGCATGCGGCGGCGCGGCTGTTCCGCGAGCAGGAGAGCGGATCGTTCGTCCACTTCACCTCTACGTCGGGGCTGGTCGGTAATTTCGGGCAGGCGAATTATGCCGCGGCCAAGCTCGGCATCGTCGGCCTGTCCAAGTCGATCGCGCTCGACATGAACCGGTTCAATGTGCGCTCGAATTGCGTTTCGCCCTTCGCCTGGAGCCGCATGATCGGCTCGATTCCAACCGAGACCGAGGCCGAAAAGGCGCGTGTCGCCAAGATCCAGCAGATGGGACCGGAGAAGATCGCCCCGGTTGTCGCCTTCCTGCTCAGCGATGCCGCCAAGGATGTTACGGGCCAGATCTTTGCGGTGCGGATGAACGAAATATTCCTGATGAGCCAGTCCCGCCCGCTACGCTCGATCCATCGCGGTGAAGGATGGACGGTCGAGAGCCTCGCGGCGCACGGCATGCCCGCGCTCAAATCGTCGTTCTACAAACTCGACCGTTCGGCCGACATCTTCAATTGGGACCCGGTCTGAACAAATCGCTCCCGCAGCGCACAGTTCGACAACAGACTGCCAATCTGCATAGCCGCTATTCCGTCAATCTGCGGTTGCCCTCGGCGACTGCCTGCTTTGCGCCGGAATTCGGGCCGACGGTTCGCTCCTAACAAAAACATAGGAGGAAACATGACAAATAGATTGCTTTCTCATGACGAGCGCCGCCGGACAGACGGTCTCGATCGCCGCAACGTGCTGCGTGGTGCCGCAGCGATTGCCGCCGCTGGCGCGACCATGACGACGGCCTTCGCGGCCGAGCGGCCGTTGGGCGAAACAGCGGTTCATCTTCGAGATACCCAACCGCTACCGCTCGGGCCGTTACCTGGTTCGCGCTACCCCGACGTGCACATCGAAGCTTTGGACAAGAGCTTCAAGGGCAGCGCGGGTACTGGCGCGGTCGAGCGCGTTGCGACCGGCTTCCGCTGGGCTGAAGGACCGGTCTACTTCCCGGCCGGCCGCTACCTGCTGTTCAGCGATATCCCCAATAATCGCATAATGCGCTACAGCGAAGACGATGGTCACCTGAGTGTATATCGGCAGCCATCGATGAACTCGAACGGCAACACCATCGATCGCGAGGGGCGCCTTCTCACCTGTGAACACAGCGGCCGACGCATCACGCGCACCGAACTTAACGGCTCGCTGACCGTTATCGCCGACAAGTACCAGGGCAAGAAACTTAACGCGCCGAACGATCTCGTGGTCGCTTCCAACGGCACGATCTGGTTTACGGATCCGGGGTACGGGATCAAAGGCGACTATGAAGGGCTCAAAGAGCCGTTCGAACAGGACAAGCGGAATGTCTTCCGGGTCGATCCAAAATCCGGCGACATCAAGGTAGTCGCCGACGACTTCGTCATGCCCAATGGCATTGCGCTGTCGCCCGACGAGAAGAAGCTCTATGTCATCGACACGGGCCTCACGGAGGGCGAAGGAAATCCGGCGTGGATCCGTGTGTTCGACATCGATGCCGATGCGGGCAAGTTGTCGAACGGAAAGGTCTTCGCCAAAGACTTCGCTCCCGGCTTCACCGACGGGATGCGCGTCGACACTGACGGGAATGTCTGGTGCTCGATGGGCTGGGGTGATCCCAAGGAGGATGGCGTTCGCTGCTACAATCCCGAAGGCCTCCTGATCGGCAAGATTTACATTCCCGAAACCGTCGCCAATCTCTGTTTCGGCGGCCAGCAACGAAACCGGCTCTACATCTGCGGCTCGACCTCGCTTTACGCTGTGTATACGAGCGCGCAGGGTGCCTTGAAACCGTGATCGATTTGCATTTCGTCGTTCCGGGGCGCGCATAATTGCCGATACGCTGACTTCAAGTTAGCCTCATTGTTCGGGACGCCTTTACCGGCGTCCCGAACGCTATAGAGAGACGGCTAACGCCCCGGAGGAAACATGACGAACGAGTTGCGGCCCCCTCATCAAAGCGATGAGAAAGCTGACGGGGCTGGTCGCCGCGGCGTAGCGCGTGATTTCAGCTCGAACGCTCCACCCCAGCGCTATCCCGACCCGGACATCGTCGTCATTGATCGCAAACGCTTCAAGGCGAAGGTTGGAAACACGGCCATCCAGCGGCTCTATACAGGATGTCTATGGGCCGAAGGGCCGGCCTGGAACGCGCAGGGTCAGTATCTCGTCTGGAGCGATATTCCGAACAACCGGCAGCTTCGCTACCTCGACGAGAACGGATTCATTTCGGAAAATTTCCGCAAGCCCACCAACGAGGCTAACGGCAACACCTTCGATTTTCAGGGACGGCAAATTACATGCGAGCGGACGCGGCTGGTTCGCTACGAGCATAACGGCTCGCTCACCGTGCTCGCCGAACAAGCGGGCGGCAAACCATTGAACAGCCCCAACGACGTCGTCGTTCATCCCGACGGCTCGATCTGGTTCACCGATCCCGGTTATGGCGCGATCGTCCTCTACGAAGGACAGCGCTCCAGCGACAGCGCGATCCAGCCCCATCAAAAGGAAGCGGTCTACCGGATTGATGCGCAGACCGGCGAAGTCAGCAAGGTCGCTGACGATGCCTTTAAGCCGAACGGCATCGCCTTCAGCCCCGACTACAAGAAGGTCTACATCTGCGACAGCGGGATCACCCACTACCCACAGGCCAAAAACGTCGTTTGGCAATACGACCTCAACGGGGCCAGGCTTTCGAACCCGCGTCCCCTCATCGACATGGCGCTCGACGGCAGATCAGGATTTCCTGACGGGCTGCGCGTCGACACCGAAGGCAATATCTGGGTTGGCGCGGGTTGGGTCGGTGAAGGTTACGACGGCGTGCAGGTTTTTGCACCCGACGACGGCCAGAGGATCGGTCAGATTCGTCTGCCGGAGGCTTGCGCCAATCTCTGCTTCGGCGGCAAGAAGCGAAACCGCCTGTTCATGACCGCAAGCCAATCCTTGTATGCGGTCTATGTCGAAACCCAGGGCGCGCATATTTGTTGAGTGCTTGGTAGTCTAACCGCTGTTGCGCAAGCCGGCCGAAATGCCGTTGATCGTGATCTGAATCCCGCGCAGCACCTGCTCGTCGGTGTTCTGCGCCCGGTGTTCCTTCAAAAGCTCCACCTGCACGTGGTTCAGCGGATCGATATAAGGAAACCGGTTGCGGATCGATCGTTCCAGCGACGGGTTGCTTTCGAGCAGACGCTCCTGACCCATGATCTGCAACAGCATGTCGATCGAGCATTGCCATTCACGCCGAATGCGTTCGAAGATGCTTTCGCGAAGTGCTGCGTCGGGTACCAGTTCAGCGTAGCGCGAGGCGATCGCGATCGAGCTCTTGGCCAGCACCATATCCATGTTCGACAGCAGCGTCCGGAAGAAAGGCCATTCGCGGTAGAGCTCCTTGAGGAAGGCCATGCCTGTGTCCGGGTTTTCCTTCAGCCACGCCTCAACCGCACTGCCGAACCCATACCATCCCGGCAGCATCAGCCGGCATTGCGCCCAGCTGAAGACCCAGGGGATGGCACGCAGGTCCTCGATCTCGCGCGTCTTTTTGCGCGACGCCGGCCGGCTGCCGATATTCAGCGTCGCAATCTCCGTAATCACGGTCGAGGCCCAGAAATAATCGGCAAACCCTTCCGTCTCGTAGACCAGCCCGCGATAGGCCTTGAAGGCATAGGCCGACAGCTGCTCCATGGCCTCGAGATATTCCGCGCGCGGCGCACTTTGCCTCGGCTGCAGCAGGCTTGCCTCCAGCGTCGCGGCCGCAAGGACCTCCAGATTGTCGAGACCGACATCCGCATTGGCATATTTGCTTGAGATGATTTCGCCCTGCTCGGTGATCCGAATCTGGCCATTCACCGCCCCGCCAGGCTGCGCGATGATCGCATCATAGCTCGGGCCACCGCCCCGCCCGACCGAACCGCCGCGACCATGGAAAAGACGAAGCCGCACATGATGCCGCTGGAAGACTTCGACCAAGCCGATTTCCGCCTTGTAGAGCTCCCAGCCCGAGGTGACGAAGCCGCCATCCTTGTTACTGTCGGAATAGCCGAGCATTACCTCCTGCACGGAGCCGCGGCTGTCCACCAGCTTGCGATAATCGTGCATCGACAACATACGATCCATGATACCGCTGGAAGCCTGCAAATCCTCGATGGTCTCGAACAAGGGCACGATGTTGATCGCGCTGCGGCCGGAAGGATCGACGAGGCCAACCTCCTTCAGCAATACTGCGACCTCCAGCATGTCGGAGATCCCTTTGCACATCGAAATGATGCATTGAGGAATCGCGTCCACTCCGAACCTGACATGGGCTTCGGCGGCGGCGCGGAACACCGCGAGTTCGCCCACCGTCTCCTCGCTATATTTGACGAAGGCCGAGGTCAGCGGCCGCGCGTTGCGAAGTTCGCCGATCAAAAGCACGATGCGCGCTTCCTCGTTCAGCGCGAGATAGGATTTTCCCGGCATCGCGGCATCGATCAACTCGGCGATCGTGCGTTCATGGACGGCCGAGTTCTGACGGATATCGAGACTGGCGAGATGAAAGCCGAAACAATCCACGGCGCGCCGCAGATGACGCAGCCGCCCGCGCGCGATCACGCGCGAATTATTCGTCAATAGCGAGCGATAGAGAATGTCGAGATCGGCCTTGAATTCGGCGACATTGGCGTAAGGCGCGGCTTCGCCGACCGCGGCACGCGTGGTTTCCACCTCCAGCCGCGCCGCGGTCGCAGTCAGCCTTGCGAAGATGCCCGATACCGCCAGCCGATACGGCTCGCCGCTTCGATGGGGCGACTTGTCCGGCGAACTCTCGGCCAGCGTCCGCAGGTCCTTTGACACGTCAGCAAGATGAGCCGCCAGCGAAAGTTCGGAGCCAAGCACATGCAGTTCGTCGAGGTAAAAGCGAATGACACGGCCGGACTGCATCTTCAGCGTGCCACGCATCACGTCGGCCGTCACAAACGGATTGCCGTCGCGGTCGCCGCCGATCCAGCTTCCCATCTTCAGGAAAGAGGCGAGATCGCCCTGGGGGCTCCCCTCCCCCTCGTTCAAGCGGTCTTCAAGCTTGCAATGCAGCCGGGGGACTTCGTAAAGGAAGGTATAGTCATAGAAAGATAGACCGTTGGCGACCTCGTCGAGCACCGTGAGGCGGGTGCGGCGCAATAGATTGGTTTGCCAGAGCGTCAAGACCGCGCGCCGCAATTGCTCGTCGCTTGCGGCGATCTCCTCCGGCGTCAACTGCACCCGTTCCCGCCGATCCAGAAGGGCCGCAATCTCCATCTCGCGGTCGATGGTGCTCTTGCGGCGGACTTCCGTCGGGTGCGCGGTCAAGACCGGACTGACCAGCGCAGAGGCAAAGAACTTGCGCAAGTTCGCCACGCTGATGCCGGCAGCACGCGCATGCTGCAAGGTCAGCGCCAGCGTTCCCGGGCGTGGCGCTACGCCCGCCTTGGAGCCCTCGCGCATCCGGCGAATGTTGTTCTGGTCTTCGGCAATGTTGGCGAGATGCGAGAAATAGCTGAAGGCGCGTACGATGCGCACCGTCTGGCTGTTCGACATGCTGTCGAGGATCAGCTCGAGCTCCCCCCTCGCCGCCTTGTCGTCGGCGCGGTGGAACCGGATCGAGGTTTGCCGGATGCGCTCGACCAGATCGAAGACGTCCGCGCCCTCCTGGTCGCGGACGGTATCGCCCAGGATGCGTCCAAGCAGGCGAATGTCGTTCCGCAGCCTGATATCTTCTTCAAGCGCAGCGGTTTCCTCGCCGCGATTGGATTCCAGCCCGTGATCAGAAAGCATAACCTGGGTGGACATCGCTGAAATGCTCCAGTGTCTGCCGGCACCCTTGAGTTGCAATTTTTGCGGCGCAGCGCAAGGCCAAGAAACAGGCGGATCGGCGGGCCTCGCAGGCTCCGCGACCGTGCCTGACCCGGATCCGGACGGCAGGGACGATCAGGGATCGACAAAATTCGGGGGACGCTTGTCGATATTGGCGCTCACGGCCTCCTGCTGATTGGCGCTGCCAATCAGCTTTTGCTGTTCGACGGATTCCGCCAATAGCGCGGCCGCCGGATCGGCCAAGAGCTTGTTGAGCATTCGCTTGACGGCGCGGATCGCATCGGGGCTTTTGCCGGCGATTTCGCGCGCCACCTCCAGCGCCGTTGCGCGCGGGTCATCGCAGATCCGTGTCGCCAGCCCGTAGTTCAGGGCTTCCTGCGCCGAAAAAATCCGGCCCGTATAGGCCAGCTCCCGAAGAATATCGTCGCGGACGAGGCTCGCCAGGATCGGCGTTCCCGCCATGTCCGGCACCAACCCCCATTTGATTTCCATGATCGACATGCGGGCGTCCGCACTTAGAAACCGCATGTCGGCGCCGAGCGAGAGCTGAAAGCCGCCGCCGAAAGCGACCCCGTGGACCGCCGCGATCACCGGCACCGGAAGCTCTCGCCAGCCCCACACGGCCATTTGTGGAAAATTGGCGATGCCATCGGTGCGGGACGTGAGATCGCGCGTCTCGCCGCCCGCGATACCGTTGCCGCCCTTGTCTTTCATCGCGGCGAAGCGGCCCATATCGAGACCGGCGCAGAACGCGCGCCCTTCCCCGGACAATACTACCGCACGCAATCCCTTTTCGCCGCGCAGTCTTTTCGCAGTTGCGACAAGCGCCTCGAACATCGCGGCATCGAGCGCATTCATCTTGTCGGCGCGGACCATGCGGACATCGGCAACCCCATCCGCAATCGTTACCTGCACGCGATCATCCATGATGGTTCCCTCCTGCTACGATAAGCGCTCTTTACACGAAAGCCTCGTACGGTTTTAGTCCATTCCAATCGATTAGAAAGAACGGACCCACAGGGACGGAAACTTGTCATGTTCAGCGAAAAGCTTCTTGCAGGCAGAAACATTCTTGTTACGGGCGGCGGTACCGGGCTCGGTAAATCGATGGCCGCCCGCTTCCTCCAGCTCGGCGCAGACGTCCATATCTGCGGACGCCGCAAGAGCGTCTGCGACGAGACCGCAACCGAACTGATGGATCTGCATGGTGGCCGCGTGACCAGCCACGGTGTCGATATCCGCAATGCGCTGGCAGTCGACGAAATGGTCGAAGCGATCTTCAGGGATGGTGCGCTAACCGACCTCGTCAACAACGCGGCAGGCAATTTCATCTCGCGCACTGAAGATCTTTCATCGCGCGGTTTCGATGCAGTCGCCAACATCGTCATGCATGGCACGTTCTATGTGACCCATGCCGTGGGGCGGCGCTGGATCGCCAACAAGCTCCGCGGCAATGTGGTGTCGATTACCGTCACCTGGGTTCGCAACGGCAGCCCCTATGTGGTGCCCTCGGCCATGAGCAAATCGGCCGTCCACGCCATGACCATGTCGCTGGCGGCCGAATGGGGCCGCTATGGCATCCGGCTGAACACGATTGCGCCGGGCGAGATTCCGACCGAAGGCATGAGCAAGCGGATCAAGCCGGGTGACGAAGCCGGCGCGCGCACCAAGGCCATGAACCCGATGGGCCGGGTTGGAACGATGGAAGAACTGCAAAATCTGGCGGTGTTTCTGATTTCAGGCGGCTGCGACTGGATCAACGGCGAAACGATCGCAATGGACGGCGGCCAGGCGCTCGCGATGGGCGGCAATTTCTATCAGTTGCGCGACTGGACCGACACCGATTGGGAAAAGGCGCGGGATCAGATCAAGGCGCAGAACGAGAAAGATCGTTCCGCAAGGCAATAAAGCCTCGATCACCGTCTAAAGCCTGAACGCCACGCACTTGTCTTTGGCACCAGATGCCGCCAAACTCCTCGTCAAAATAATACTCTGGGAGGAGGATATGGCCGTTTCACGAGAGCCGGCGCACCTTGCCGACGTGGTACGCGGGCTGGCAAGTTCACGCAGCAAGGCAACAGCCCTCGAATTCGAGGGACGCCAGACCAGTTTCGCGGAATTTGATGTCCTGACCAACCGCGTCGCCAACGGACTAATCGCACTCGGCGTTCGTCCGCGCGAGCGGATCGCCTATCTCGGCAAGAATAGCGACGTTTTTTTCGAGCTATTGCTGGGCGCGATGAAGGCCAATGTGGTGATGACGCCGGTCAATTGGCGGCTGGCGGCGCCCGAAATTGCGTTCATCGTCGCGGACTGCAAGGCACCCGTCCTCTTCGTAGGGCCCGAATTCGTGGCCCAGGTTCGCAGCATTCAATCGCAACTGCCTGAACTGCGCGTCGTCATTGCGACCGAAGGCGGCGCTGCGGAATGGCAAAGCTATCCAGCCTGGCGGGACGCCGAGAGTTCCGCCGATCCCAAGGTCGACATAGGGCGGCATGACGTCGCGATCCAGCTCTATACCTCCGGCACGACCGGAAAGCCGAAAGGCGCGATGCTGTCGCACGCCAACCTTCTCAATTTGATCGAATCCGGCGACGGTGAAAAACCCGAATGGAATTTATGGAACGAGGATGATGTTTCGCTGGTCGCGATGCCGGTTTTTCACATCGGCGGCACCGGATGGGGACTGCTCGGCCTTTATCACGGCGCCAAGGGCGTGGTCGCGCGGGAATTCGATCCCACCAAGGTGCTCGACTTCATCGAGCAGGCGAAAGTCACCAAAATCTTCATGGTGCCGGCCGCCATGCAGTTCGTGGTGCGGCAGCCGCGCGCGCGCAGCGTCGATTTCTCGCGTCTGAAGTATGTTCTCTACGGCGCTTCCCCGATCCCCGCGGCATTGCTGAAGGAATGCATCAACGTGTTCGGTTGCGGCTTCGTTCAGGTCTATGGCATGACGGAGACCACCGGCAGCATTGTCGCGCTTCCGCCGGAAGATCATGTCGAGGGGCTGGAGCGAATGCGCTCCGCCGGCAAGGCGTTACCGGGCGTGGAGCTTGCGATCCTCGACGTCGACGGCAAGCATTTGCCACCGGGAGAGGTCGGCGAGATCGCGACACGTTCCGGCTCCAATATGGTGGGCTACTGGAATTTGCCAGAGGCCACCGCCAAGACCGTGGGGCGCGACGGCTGGCTGCGCACTGGCGACGCCGGCTACATGGACAAGGACGGCTACCTCTATATTCAGGACCGCATCAAGGACATGATCATCTCGGGTGGTGAAAACATCTATCCGGCCGAAGTCGAGAGCGCCGTTTGCGATCACCCCGATGTCGCGGAGGCCGCCGTGATCGGCGTGCCTGACGATACCTGGGGCGAGGTCGTGAAAGCGATCGTGGTATTGAAGCCCGGCAAGCAGGCAAGCGCATCCGACATCATCGGCTTTACGCGGGAGCACATCGCGGGATTCAAGACGCCGAAGACGGTGGATTTTATCGACGCCCTGCCCCGCAACGCCTCCGGCAAGATCCTGCGCCGTCACTTGCGCGATCCTTACTGGGCGGGAAAAGAGCGGCAGGTGAATTGAAGTCCGGCACGGGGCGGCCAAGAAAATCACGATGCAAGATCACGAACCGCGGCAACGACGGCGCCGATCGACGCTAATTGCGCTGATACTGATGGCGCTGCCTTGGCACGCAAGCCAAGCCGCCGGATATCCTGAACGAACGATCAAGATCGTCGTTCCCTTTCCCGCCGGCGGCCCCACCGACGTGGCGGCGCGCCTGATCGCCCAATCGCTGGCGGCGAAATTCGGCAAGGGCGTCATCGTCGAAAACCATCCCGGCGCCGGAGGCCGGATCGGCGCCAAGCTGGTCGCGACCGCGGCGCCCGACGGCTACACGTTGTTGCTCGGCGGGACCAACGTCAACGCGATCGGGGCGATCCTTAGCGACCTTGGCTTCGACCCGATCAAATCCTTTGCCCCGATCGGGGTCGTCTGCGTCGATTCATTGGCGATTGCCATCTCGCCGCGCCTGCCCACGAAGGACTTCAAGGAATTCGTCCAGTACGCAAAGGATCATCCCGGGCAACTGAAATACGGCGCTTCACCCGGCATCTACACGCAGTTTGCCGGCGAATATTTCAAATTGAAAACCGGCACTGACATCCTGTTCGTGCCCTACAAGGGCGGTGCGCCCGCGGTGACGGACGCGCTGGGCGGGCACATCGAAATGGTCGTCAACAACAAGTCGAACCTGTTGCCGCAATTCAAGGACGGCAAACTGAAAGCGTTGGCGGTGACCAGCGAGGCGCGATGGCCGGAGCTGCCGCAAACCCCGACGATGCGCGAAGTAGGCATCTCAGGCTTCCCGCAAGAGGTGTTGTTTGGCCTGCTCGCGCCGGCGGGAACGCCCGAGGCGATCATCATGCAGCTCAACGGCGCTATTAACGAAGCGGTTCAATCGGCGGGCGTCCGCGCCAGCCTGAATGGAATCGGCGTGGACGCGAGGATAGGAACGCCGGAAGCGTTCGCCTCTGCGCTTGATGAACAAGCCCGAGAATGGAAGCGCGTGATCGAGGAAACCGGCATCACTGTAGAATGACCGATTGACGTTAGCCGCGTAACGGTCAGGATGTCGCCGCCAGTTGTTCGCTCTGCCTTGCCGCCATCGCAAATCCCCGATAGCCCGCGGCCGCGACCTCGTCGCAGATGCGGCGGTAGACGCCGACGCCGCCGATATAGGGCATGAAGATGCGCGGCTTGCCCGGGATGTTGGCGCCCATGTACCAGGAATTGGCCTGCGGATAGAGTGTCATCTGCGCCACCTCATTGACATGCGCGACCCATTTCTCCTCCTCATCGCGGTTTGCTTCCATTGAAGCGAGGCCGCGATTGCGCATGAAGGCGAGGCAATCGGCGATCCAGTCCACATGCTGCTCGATTGAGACGATCATATTCGAAAGCACCGACGGGCTGCCGGGACCCGTGATGATGAAGAGATTTGGAAAGCCCTCGCTCATCAGGCCGAGATAGGTTTTCGGACCCTCCGCCCATTTCTGGTTCAGCGTCCTTGCGCCGCGGCCACGAATGTCGATTTTGGCCACAGAACCCGTCATCGCATCAAAGCCGGTCGCCAATACCAACGCATCGATCTCGTAATCCTTTCCGCCCGCACGCACGGCGTTGGGCAGGATTTCCTTGATGCCACCAGCGCGGATGTCGACCAGCTCAACATTCGGCCGGTTGAACGTTGCGTAATAGTCGGTATCGACGCAAATGCGCTTGGAACCGATCGCATGATTGTCCGGTTGAAGACGCTTGGCGGTCGCGGGATCTCTGACAATTTCGGCAATTTTCTCCCGGACGAAATTCGCTGCCGTGTCGTTGGCGGTGTGATCAAGCAGGAGATTGTTATAGGCGAGCATAAAGGTCAGGCCGCCCTTGGCCCAACGCTGCTCGTATTTGACGCGCCGCGTGTTCTCGCCGTCGTCAAGCGCGCCGCGATCGGGCGGTTCGGCATAGATACCGTTGCGGGCTTCTTCTCGGGCAAAACGCCTGATCTCGGGATAATTTTCGCGAATGGTGTCGCGTTCTTGCTCCGTCAACGCCGCATTGCGTGCCGGAATCGAAAAATTAGGCGTGCGCTGGAAAACAAAAAGCTTACGGGCCTGCTCGGCAATCAACGGAACCGACTGGATCGCCGAAGAACCTGTACCGATCACACCAACGCGTAGATCGGTGAAATCGACCCCTTCATGCGGCCAATGGCCCGTGTGGTAGACCTTGCCCTCGAAGTCTGAAAGGCCCTTGATATCAGGCATCCTGGCATTGGACAGGCAGCCGGTCGCCAGCACGACGAATTGGGCTTGCACGGTTCGTCCGTCCGACGTCGTAACTTGCCAGACGCTACCGCCCTCGTCGAATTCAGCGCGTTCGACACGGGTGTTGAAGACGATGTGAGGGCGCAAGCCGAAGCGGTCGGCGACGTGCTGTGCATATTTCAGGATTTCCGGCTGCGGCGCGTAACGCTCGCTCCAGTTCCATTCCTGCTGCAATTCTTCCGAGAAAGAGTAAGAGTATTGCATGCTCTCGACGTCGCACCGCGCGCCGGGGTACCGATTCCAGTACCACGTGCCGCCGACATCGCTGCCCTGTTCATAGACGCGGGCTGAAAATCCGAGCTCGCGCAGACGATGCAGCATGTACATTCCGGCAAAGCCGGCGCCGACCACGACGACGTCAAAGGCCTGTTCCCGGCTGTTTTCCGGAATGGACGGCGCGGCGGTCATCAAGACACTCCCTGGCAGTTCTGTTTATTGGGCGCAGCATTCTACCGGTTGCAGTAAAGCGCAAGGCCGAAAACAAATGGGAGGACTGCGCTGGCATATCCAATACCGCAGAAAGCTTTCATGTCCGCGCAAGCTGGTGATAGATTTGTGATTCAAGAAATAGTGAAACTCAGGGAGCGGAATCAAGAATGAAATCTCCGGTCTGCGAGATGCTGGGCGTCGAATTCCCGCTATTCGCTTTCAGCCATTGCCGCGACGTCGTCGCGGCCGTGAGCCGGGCGGGAGGGTTCGGCGTGCTCGGCGCTACCGTGCATTCACCCGAGACGCTCGAGCAGGAATTGAAGTGGATCGACGCTCACGTCGACGGCAAGCCTTACGGGCTCGACGTGCTGATCCCTGAAAATATTTCGACGGCGGGCGAGCGGGACGTCACCTGGCAAAGCCTGGAAAAACGGATTCCGTCCGAGCACCGCGCTTTCACCCGCGATCTCCTGAAAAAACACGGCATCGAGCTCACCTTGACGCCAGTTCCGGCCGCGACGCCCCAGCCTTTCGACGCGACGCGCGCGCTCGAACTGCTGGAGGTCTCGTTCCGGCATCCGGTCCGGCCGTGTTACCCTAACCCTCTAACCCTCTAACCCTCTAACCCTAACTTTTTTTGGCGAAACCCGAGTATCTTCCACACGTGTTCCTTGATTGGTCTTTTGGTGAATTACCGCTCCACTGAAACGTGCGACTTGACTCGTTGCGCAAAAAGCCGTGGCGAGACACTCGGTTTGTTGTTTGCCGAGTTCACATGTGCAAGTCAGTGATCACCTAAATTAGCTCGTGCGAGCAGGAGCACCATCTCATCATTGGCAATAGGCACTCCATTTCGATAACTCGCAGCTGCCGGATGCGATCCTGTGTGACTTCATGGTAGACGCGAGCAAGGAGTATGCTCAGTTCTCGCTTGAGAAGGTCATGCCGATCTATTTCGGTGTCTTTCTGAAGATTGGAGAAGAGAATCAGATTTTTGATGAATACACTGAAATACTGCAGTTTGATGTATTGTTTGGTTCAGTCCTAGATAAGTTGCTTCTAGGACACATCATCCTAAGCAATCA
>CAVVZW010000160.1:0-12479 GCA_963752265.1 uncultured Alphaproteobacteria bacterium | reverse complement strand
CATTTGGTTCTCGTGTCCCGGATGCACCGCGTCCGGGGGACGATCACATCACTCGCAAGTATTACTCGATCACCTGAACGATGCGGCGGCTGCGTGGTTCGACCAGCACCGTCTCGCCATTCACCACGGTGTAGCGATAAGGCGAAGCACCGAATGTCTGCGGCACGTCATAGAAGGTGATGCCGCTCTCCGGCAGGATGCCACCGACAATAACGCGATCCGGAATGGTGTAGCTCGGCACCCGTTCCCGTACGATATATTCGCGGAACGCCGGACGTTGATCGAGCGCGATGCCGACCGTACCGTCGTCGACGATGACGGTATTCAAGCCTGATCCCGCGACACCTACGGTGTACTGGGCGTGCGCCGCGATCGGTGCGCTCATGGTCGCCACAGCGGTTGCGATGGCCACAAGATGGTTTCGCATGTTCTGCTCCTTCGCGTGATTGTATGCCGGCTTGCAAAGCCATCCAATTCATCGCGCGCGGCATCGTTCCCGAGAAAAAGCACGGCGCGCGGCCGCACATTTCAGTCATTTTTTGGGGAGGGCAGGGAACCGGTTGCAGTGCGAAGCGTCTCCTAAAGCGTCTCCTGTCGTGGAACAACACAAGGCAGGGGAATGGTAAGGTGGAGCTCCTCAATTCGATGTACGAACGTAAGCGGAGATCCCCTTAAATGACCCTCACCGTCGCCCATATCTCGCCGATCATATCTGTCATCGCGGGCCTTCTGATCCTGATCATGCCGCGGCTTCTCAATCTGATTGTAGCGATCTTTCTTATCCTCAACGGATTGATTGGGTTGGGGCTTTTCAAGTGGCTTCATATGTAGCCACAGCTTGCGCCGGGCCGCTCAAAGTGGTGTAAGGCCCCATCTCTTCAATCTTCAGCGGGTTATTTTCTGTCATGGCCAAAGCCGTCGCTAAACCGAAGAAAATTGCTGCGAAATCAAAGTCATCCGCCACCGTCCGGGCGAAGCCCGCACCATCGGCCGCCGCCCGCAAGGCGCTGAAGAAGAGCCCGCTCAAACCGACGAAAAAACTCGTGCCCGGCAAAGCCAAGTTTACGCCCGTCAAGGCTGAGCCTGTGAAAGCCGGCAAGTGGGTCTTCACGTTCGGCGACGGCAAGGCCGAAGGTAAAGCGAGCTTGCGCGATCTGCTCGGTGGCAAGGGCGCCAATCTCGCCGAAATGGCCAATCTCGGATTACCGGTGCCTCCGGGCTTCACCATCCCGACCTCGGTCTGCACCTATTTCTATGCGCACGAAAAGACCTATCCGAAGGAGCTGAAAGCGCAGGTCGAGAAGGCGCTCGACCATGTCGGCAAGATCACCGGTAAATCCTTCGGCGATTCCAAAAATCCGTTGCTGGTGTCGGTGCGCTCCGGCGGCCGCGCCTCGATGCCGGGCATGATGGATACCGTGCTCAATCTCGGCCTCAACGACGTCACGGTCGAGGCGCTGGCGGAATTGTCCGGCGATCGCCGCTTCGCCTATGACAGCTACCGCCGTTTCATCACCATGTATTCGGATGTGGTGCTTGGCTTTGAACACTCACACTTCGAAGACATCCTCGATACCTTCAAGGACGGCCAGGGCTATTCGCTCGACACCGATCTCACCGGCGAGGACTGGGTTGAGGTCGTGGGCCGCTACAAGGAGGCCCTCGCCCGTGAAACCGGATCGGATTTCCCGCAGGATCCCCACGATCAGTTGTGGGGCGCCATTGGCGCCGTGTTTTCTTCATGGATGAACGCGCGCGCGGTGACCTATCGCAAGCTGCACGATATTCCGGAATCGTGGGGCACCGCCGTCAACGTGCAGGCGATGGTATTCGGCAATATGGGCGAGACCTCGGCGACCGGCGTTGCGTTCACGCGCAACCCATCGACCGGCGAGAGCAAGCTTTACGGCGAATTCCTGATCAACGCGCAGGGCGAGGACGTCGTGGCCGGCATCCGCACGCCGCAGGACATCACCGAAGATGCGCGCAAGGAGTCCGGCTCCGACAAGCCGTCGATGGAAGCGGCGATGCCCGAAGCTTTCAATGAGCTGACGCGGATTTATGCGCAGCTCGAAAAGCACTACCGCGACATGCAGGACATGGAGTTTACCGTCGAGCAGGGCAAGCTGTGGATGTTGCAGACCCGCAGCGGCAAGCGGACAGCCAAGGCCGCGCTTCGTATCGCCGTTGAACTCGCCAATGAAGGGCTGATCTCGAAAAAAGACGCGGTGTTGCGGATCGATCCTGCTTCGCTCGATCAATTGCTGCACCCGACCATCGACCCCGCCGCCAAGCGCGACGTGATCTCAACCGGCCTGCCGGCCTCGCCGGGCGCGGCTTCGGGCGAGATCGTGTTCTCCTCCGATGAAGCCGCAAAGCTGCAAGCCGACGGACGCAAGGTCATTCTGGTGCGGATCGAGACCTCGCCGGAAGACATTCACGGCATGCATGCGGCGGAAGGCATTCTCACCACCCGCGGCGGCATGACCTCGCACGCCGCCGTCGTCGCGCGCGGCATGGGCAAGCCCTGCGTCTCCGGCTGCGGCACCATCCGCGTCGATTACGGCCGCGGCACCATGAGCATCGGTTCGCGCACCTTCAAGACCGGCGATGTTATCACCATCGACGGTTCGCTGGGCCAGGTGCTGGCCGGGCGTATGCCGATGATCGAGCCGCAGATGTCGGGCGAATTCGGCACGCTGATGGGCTGGGCCGACGCCGTGCGCAAGCTGGGTGTTCGCGTCAACGGCGACACACCGGACGATGCGCGCACGGCGATGAAATTTGGTGCGGAAGGAATCGGCCTTTGCCGCACCGAGCATATGTTCTTCGAGGAAACCCGCATTCGCACCGTGCGCGAAATGATCCTCTCCGAGGATGAACGCGCGCGCCGCGCCGCGCTCTCGAAGTTGTTGCCGATGCAGCGGGCGGATTTCGTCGAACTGTTCGAAATCATGAAGGGGCTGCCGGTGACGATCCGGTTGCTCGATCCACCGCTGCACGAGTTCCTGCCGCACACGCAGGCCGAGATCGAGGAAGTGGCCCGCGCCATGAACACCGATCCGCGCCGGCTCGCCGACCGCGTGCGCGAGCTTGCGGAATTCAATCCGATGCTCGGCTTTCGCGGATGCCGGCTCGCCATCGCCTATCCCGAGATCGCCGAGATGCAGGCGCGCGCCATTTTCGAGGCGGCTGTCGAAGCTGGCAAGCGGACGGGCAAGGCCGTGGGCCTGGAAGTGATGGTGCCGTTGATCGCGACCAAGGCGGAGTTCGATCTGGTCAAGGCGCGCATCGATCTGACGGCGCAAGCCGTGATGAAGGAAACCGGCGCCAAGCTGAGCTATCAGGTTGGCACCATGATCGAGTTGCCGCGCGCCTGCCTGATGGCGGGAGATATCGCCAAGACCGCGGAATTCTTCTCGTTCGGCACCAACGACCTGACGCAGACCACTTACGGCATCAGCCGCGACGACGCCGCGAGCTTCCTCTCTACCTATGTCGCCAAAGGCATTTTGGAGATCGATCCCTTTATCTCGGTCGATCGTGAAGGCGTCGGCGAGTTGGTGAAGATCGGAGTCGCGCGCGGCCGCAAGACGCGTCCAAACCTGAAGGTCGGTATTTGCGGCGAACATGGCGGCGATCCTGCTTCGGTGGCGTTCTGCCACGAGATCGGACTGGATTATGTCTCCTGCTCGCCTTACCGCGTGCCGATTGCCCGGCTCGCCGCGGCGCAAGCTGCGCTCGGCAAGGCCGCCGCCAGCCAGGCTTAAATCTGCGCGATCGTCGCGAGGATCCAACGGGGCCGTGCACAGCACGGCCCCGTTTTTCTATTGGCGACGAACCAGTCATTTTATTGCCACGGGAACCGGTACCGAAATTTCTTCATCATCTTTGTTGACGCGATATTTACCACTTTGCTGCAGCCGCTGTTTACCAACGCTCTCGATGTGATCGGCGTAAAGCTGATGAAAAGTTGTGTGTGTCATGCGCGACACGCCGATTAACTCCCTCGCAACCTAAATTAGTTATTACCCGAAAAGATCGAATTGCACGGATGTACTGAGTTCGATCGCGTAAGCGTTGTGTTGCGTTGCGTGAGCGTAAGGATGTCAAAGTTGCGTAGCCGGCCGAGGAGCGCACAATTTGCGTTCTTCGGTCTCGGTCTTTGCGGTTTCGCATTGACCCCGACAGAAATTGGATATCAGGACGTCGCATCGCGGCTGGCGCATCAACCGGGCGTCGCCGAGCGTTGGCATAACCACGTGTTCTCCGCCGTCGACACCATTCACGTCGCGGCCTACAGCATCAACTGGCCGATCGGAACGGCCGCGCCGCAGCCCCCGACCTATCAGCGCGCAAGTTTCAATCAGGGTACTGAGGTAACCGGTTCTATTCCGCGCAATCCGGCGATCCAGACGCCGCCCAGCTATCAGGCTTCCGATTTTCCCAAGGTTGATCGTACGCTGAAAGGTGACCGTCTCATCGTGACGCCGCCGGCTCCGGAAGCCGCCGCGCCCACTGACGTCACGCCGGCCAAGGAAGATCCCGCGACTTTCACTTCTCCCGTGAGGGGGGCCAAAACTGCCGAAGGACCGGTATCGGCCGTACGCGCGCCGCTCGATCCTGAACTGGCCGAGGCGCTGAGTGCTCCACCGCTGCAGCAATATGATGTCTCGCTGTCGCTCGAGGTGCAGCCGCTTCAGGATCTGAAAGGCTCGTCGGGTGCCGATACGACCGCCTTCGAGAGCAGCCCGTCGCGTGAGGGATTCTCGGTGAAGACCGCCAGCCTGTTTTTCGGCAGTCAATCGCTCGGCGCGCCGCTGGAAACCATCGGGCGCTGGCAACCCGGTGAAGAACCCGTCGTCGTTATGCGAGGGGCGCAGATCGATTCCGATATGAAGGTGATGGCGTCGCTGCCGGGAACCGCGGACGAAGCCTCAAGGGCCATCGAGAGCGGCGAAAGCATAGCGCCGAAGGGCGAAGTCAATTCGGACGACCAGCGCGAGAAGACGCCGGCGGAGCGCCTCGGCCTGCTCGATGAGAAGTCGCGCTCGAAATCCGCAAAGTGTCTCGAGGAAGCGATATATTTTGAGGCGCGCGGCGAGGCCGTACGTGGCCAGATTGCAGTGGCGCAGGTGGTGCTCAACCGCGCCTTCTCCGGCTTCTATCCGACCACGGTGTGTGGCGTAGTTTACCAGAACAAGCATCGGCATTTGGCCTGCCAGTTCACCTTCGCCTGCGATAACGTCGCCGACGTCGTTCGCGAGCCTGACATGTGGGATCGCGCCAAGAGAATCGCCAAAGCGATGCTCGATGGCCAGATCTGGCTGCCGGAGGTTGGTAAGTCGACCCACTATCATGCCTACTGGGTGCATCCGTCCTGGGTCAGCGAAATGAAGAAAATGTATAAATTCGGCGTGCACACGTTCTATCGCCCGCGCGCCTGGGGCGACGGCAGCGAAGCGCCAAGCTGGGGTACGCCGGCCCAGACGGCGCAGATTTCGGCGCAACTCGCCGAGGCCGCGAAGAGCTCGGCCGAAATGGCGGAAAATTCTACCCGGCGATAAAAGTCCAGCGTTGTCCGCGCAACCTCCGTTCGCGCTGCCCGCAAATACGTGCAGGGCTGCATTGCGGATCCATATGTATACTGAATAGTCCGTATCGGATTTTGCGCCCTTGAGTTAGTTTTTCGCGCCGGCGCGAGACCCATCGGCATCGTGCGCGCTTCGCATGTGGAAGCAGTCCAGCGAGCGCCTCCAGGAGATTTGCATGGCTTCGATCGAAATCGACCAGCGCCGGCCTTCCGGTACGGCGGGTTGGCGTACGCCGCTGGTGATTATCGTCTGCGGTTGCGCCATCGCGCTGTTGAGCTTTGGGCCTCGTTCCGGGCTCGGTTTCTTTATTCAGCCGATGGGCCGCGAGTTCTCATGGGGCCGCGATGTCTTCGGCCTCGCGCTGGCCGTGCAGAATTTGTTGTGGGGACTGGGCCAACCGATTGCCGGTGCGATCGCCGACCGGTTTGGTGTGTTACGCGTCATCTGCGTCGGCGCGGTACTTTATGCTGCGGGCCTGCTCTTGATGAGCCACGCCACCACACCGCTCTCGCTCGATATCGGCGCCGGAGTCCTGGTCGGCTTTGGACTTTCCGGTTGCTCGTTCAATCTGGTACTTTCCGCCTTTAGCAAGCTGCTGCCGCCGGAGCGGCGTGGCGTCGCGTTCGGCGCCGGAACGGCTGCCGGTTCGTTCGGGCAATTCCTGTTTGCCCCGTTCGGCGTTGCGTTGATCGACAATTTCGGGTGGCAGACGGCGCTCCTGGTATTTGCCGCTCTGATGCTGCTCATCCTGCCGCTGTCACTTGCGCTCGCGACGCCGCCCGCAGCCACGGTAGCCACGACGAACGTGCCTGTCGCAGACCAGCAATCTTTCAAGACCGCGCTGGCGGAGGCGTTCGGTCATCGCTCCTACGTGCTTCTCGTGCTCGGCTTCTTTACCTGCGGCTTTCAGCTTGCGTTCATCACGGTGCACTTGCCGGCCTATCTTTCTGATCGAGGCATACCTGCGTCGACGGGCGGCTGGGTCATCGCGGCGATTGGCCTGTTCAACATCATCGGTTCGCTGAGCGTCGGATGGCTTCAGAACAGGATGCCGAAGCGCTACATCCTTTCGGTGATCTATTTCACGCGGGCGCTTTCCATCATTGCGTTCATCTCATTTCCGATCACCACGTTCTCGGCGATCGCATTCGGCGCGATCAGCGGCTTGACCTGGTTGTCGACGGTACCGCCCACCTCGGCTTTGATCGCGCTGATGTTCGGCACACGCTGGTTCGCCACGCTCTACGGGTTTTCATTTGTCAGCCATCAGGTCGGTGGCTTTCTCGGGGTATGGCTCGGCGGAATCGTGTTCGAAAAATTCGGATCCTATACGCCGATCTGGTGGCTTTCGGTCTTCTTTGGCGTGCTGTCGGCCCTGATCAATTTGCCGATCGTCGAGGAGCCGGTCCGCCGCGCGGTGGCCCAACCAGCCTGACGGCGTGCCATATCTCTCTCGCAGCCTCATTTTGGGAGTGCTAGAATTGGAGCGTGCCCGCTTGCAGACACGATTTCTGATGAGTATGGGCTACTGACCAGACAAACGCCGGGAGACGCTCCGTTGGCCACGTTCAAAGCGATCAGGATCGACAAAGCGGAAAAGGGTACGACGGCTGCACTCGTCCAGTTCGACGAAGCCGATTTGATGGAAGGCGACGTCGCCGTCCGTGTCGAATGGTCGACCCTGAATTACAAGGATGGTCTTGCCGTCACCGGCAAGGCACCGGTGGTGCGGCGTTTCCCGATGATCGCAGGCATCGATTTTGCCGGCACCGTCGAAGGTTCCTCGCATCCGCGCTGGAAAGCGGGCGACCGCGTGATCTGCAACGGCTGGGGTCTCGGCGAGACTCATCTGGGTGCGTATGCGGAGAAGGCCCGCGTCAAAGGCGACTGGCTGGTGCCTCTGCCCGAAGGCATGTCGACGCGCGATGCGATGGCAATTGGGACCGCCGGCTATACGGCGATGCTGGCCGTGCTGGCATTGGAACAGCATGGCCTGACTCCGGCGCACGGTCCCGTCGTCGTGACTGGCGCCGCTGGCGGCGTCGGTTCGGTCGCAACCGCGATCCTGTCAAAGCTCGGCTATCATGTGATTGCGTCCACCGGGCGGGTGTCGGAGGCCGGCTATCTCAGGGATCTCGGCGCCGCCGAGGTGATTGACCGCAACGAGCTTTCGGGGCCGGCCAAGCCGATCGCGAAAGAGCGCTGGGCGGGAGGGGTGGATAGCGTCGGCTCGACCACGCTGGCCAATCTTTTATCGATGACGAAATACCGGGGCGCCATTGCCGCCTGCGGGCTCGCCGCCGGTATGGACCTGCCGACCTCGGTCGCGCCGTTTATTTTGCGCGGGGTGTGTCTGTTGGGTATCGATTCCGTGATGTGCCCCCTTGGCTTGCGCGAAATCGCCTGGAAACGCCTCAGTACCGATTTGGAATCGAGTAAACTGACTGAAATTACTCATG
The DNA here is from genome assembly GCA_963752265.1 of uncultured Alphaproteobacteria bacterium. GTDB lineage: Bacteria > Pseudomonadota > Alphaproteobacteria > Rhizobiales > Xanthobacteraceae > Bradyrhizobium. The sequence continues at coordinate 4,426 of CAVVZW010000160.1, read as the reverse complement.
AAATCGGCCTTGGCGACGTGATCGCGGCAGGGGCTAAAATCCTCGCCGGCCAGGTTCGTGGCCGAATCGTGGTAAAAATTTCCTGACCACGTTCAGACTTTACCAACCAAGCTGCGCCAATGTTGCCACGGTTAGTATGGTAAGCAGCGGGTAAAGAGGCATCAATCGGCCCCCGCGGCTGGGTATAAAGTCGGAGTTGGAGCATGTTTGCGCGTTTTGTGTTGGGGGCGACGGTAGCCGTAGTGGCAATCGTGCCGGCCATGGCCGGGCAGATGAATGCCGAGGAAGCCAAACGTTTCGTAACCGGCAAGGTGTTCACCTTCGCATGTTTTGACGGGACCCGCGGCGCGGGCCGGATCCTCGACGACATGGGGGCTCTCGGTTCGGTGCAGTTCAGTGGCTCCGGTCCCGTCCGTCACGTGCGTTTGCCAGGCAATACGCTGCAAATCCGTGGACAGGCCGTTTGCGCATCGCTCCGAGGTATTCCGTTTGAGCCGTGCTTCAATCTCGACAAGCAGGACGAGGTCAGCTTCCGCGGATCGGTGTCCGGCATGAGCTTCGCTTATTGCGACTTCCACAATCAGGGCGGCGCGCAGATGCTGATGGCCCGCGCCGTGGTTCACCCGCGTTCGCGGCGCCCGGTAGAGCAAACCGGCTCGGTGGAAGTGTCCACGCGGGTCGAAACGCCTGCGGTCGAGAGCGCCAAACTCGAACCGCTCACTCCCGAGCCGAAGGCCGCCCCGGCGAAATCGGAGCCGGCTCTGGAGTTGCGTCACTCGACAGAGTGACGTTCGACAGAGTGACGTTCGACAGAGTGACGCTAGCAAAGCGCGCGCCACGATTACCGATCTTTGTAACGAACCTTTGCCGCTGGCATCCGTCCGCGATGCTTCGGGCGCGAGAAGCCATGATGGTGGGCCTCATATGTCCTGCCACGTGCAGCCGTCCGCGCTGAACCCTTAATTTACGAATTGGTAGCTATGTTCGAGAGGGCCAGAGAAGGCGCTAAATAAATCATAATGTGCTGTGAAACGACCGCACGGCACGTCCTTGGGGTGGGATCGCCGTGAAAAGATTGCTCAAACTCGTCGCTCAACATTCTATCGCAGCCAAGCTCGCCGCCATGGCTGCTGCGAGTGCGCTCTTCATGGTGCTTGTCGCTCTGACGGTTCTCTTTATTGCCCGCAGCGAGCTTGCCACCGAGCGGACGGAAAGAGCGCATGCCATAGTCGATGCGGTCTGGAGCATGGCGGAAAGCTTCAAACACGCCGCCGACTCCGGCGCGATGAGCGAGGCGGAAGCGAAAGCGCGCTTCTATGCGGCGTCGGGCGCCGTCTGGTTCGAAGGCCACACCAACTACGTCTTCATCTACGATACCGAGACCGGTCTCTGCGTCATGAACACCGGCAATCCCGGGCTGGTCGGAAAGGATGTGCGCGAGCTGAAGGATTTGGCCGGACTTCCCTTTGCCCAGATGATGCTCGACATGGCCCGGCGCGGCGAGGGAACGATTCGCTACACGTTTCCAAGAGGTGGCGCGAAGACCCCGCTCGAAAAGGTTGCCTATGTCCGCGGTTATGCGCCGTGGCATATGATGATCGCTTCCGCCGAATACATGACGGATCTTGACGTTACGTTCTGGAATATGGCGCAGACGGCCGGCGTCCTCATCGCTGTTCTCCTGTTATCTTCGATCGTTATCGCCTGGCTGGTGGCGCGCAGCGTGATCAAGCCGTTGTCCCGCCTCAAGTCGCGCATGGATGCGCTCAGCAAAGGCGAATTGAGCCTTCCAGTCGCCGATGCCGGCCGGCCTGATGAGATCGGCGAGATGGCGCGAACCGTCGAGGTTTTCAAGGAGGCCATGGTCGAAACCAACCGGCTACGCGCCGAGCAGGTGGAAACCGAGCAGCGGCAGGTGCAACAGCGCAAAGCCGACATGCACCGGATGGCCGATAATTTCGAGGGCGCTGTCGGACAGATCATCGCAACCGTGTCGTCCGCTTCCGGCGAGCTCGAACAGTCGGCCGGCGTGCTGACCTCGACCGCAACGCGCTCGGAAGAGCTTGCGACAAAAGTCGCGGGAGCTTCGGAGGAGGCTTCCAGCAACGTTCAATCGGTGGCTTCGGCAACGGAAGAGCTGTCGTCATCGGTCCACGAAATCAGCCGTCAGGTCCAGGAATCCGCCCGCATGGCCAATGAGGCCGTGGAGCAGGCGCGCCAGACCAACGACCGCGTCGGCGAGTTGTCCAAGGCCGCGGGGCGCATCGGCGACGTGGTCGAGTTGATCAACACCATTGCCGGACAAACCAACCTGCTGGCGCTGAACGCCACCATCGAGGCGGCGCGCGCCGGTGAAGCGGGCCGCGGTTTTGCGGTCGTGGCTTCTGAAGTAAAGGCGCTCGCCGAGCAAACCGCGAAAGCGACCGGGGAGATCGGCCAGCAGATCAACGGAATCCAGGCCGCGACGCAGGAATTGGTTGGCGCCATCAAGGAAATCAGCGGCACCATCGAAAGGCTCTCGGAGATCGCATCCGCCATCGCAGCAGCGGTGGAAGAGCAGGGCGCCGCCACCCAGGAAATCTCCCGCAACGTGCAGCGCGCGGCGGAAGGTACCATGCAGGTCTCCTCCAACATCGCCGACGTGCAGCGCGGCGCCAGCGAGACCGGGTCAGCTTCGTCGCAGGTTCTGTCGGCGGCCAAGTCGCTCTCCGGCGATTCCAGCCGCCTCAAGCTTGAAGTCGGCAAGTTCCTGAACTCGGTCAGGGCGGCCTGACCGCAGCTCCGGCATCAGGCGCCCGCTGGCGTGACGGGTGCCGCGGGTATGGCTGGCCTGCGAAACAGAACCTTCTGATAGAACCAGCCGATCGCGACCAGCACGAGGCCTAAGCCCATGAACGACAGCGCGCGATAAACGCCCGTCAGTGTCGACAGGTCAATCAGAAACACCTTGCCGATCGTGAGCGCGATCACGGCGGCCGAAGCAAGCCGGGCGCGTTGTGAGTTCGCGACGATGCCGATCGCGAGCAGCAGCACGCCGAACGCGAGCCACGCGATCGAATAAGTGTACTGCTCGACATCCGAGGTCACACCGGTGGCCAGCACAGGACCGTGATATAGCCGTCGGATTTCGAGGCTGACATAAGCGAGCGCAAGGACCAATGCGCCGGCGGCGATGGTGTTGCCATAGGGGGCAGGCCTGCGGCCCGCGACCGCATAGGACAACAGAAGCGCCAGGATCGCTGGCGCCGCGTAGCCCAGCAGCAGCTCATTGATGAACTCACCGCCGACGACGACGCGCCAGACGACGGGATTGTCCCAGAACAGCAATCCGAACAAGGCGGCCGCTCCTGCAAACAACGTCAGCAGGATGGCGCTGATATTGTGGATGATGCTGCCGCTTCGCACCCGCAACCGCTCGAGCCCGATCGCCATGGCGAGCGCGGCGCAAACCTGTAACGCCGTCTCGGTCAGTCCTGCGCTGGCGCGATAGACATCGCCGCCGTTCACGGCGTGACGGATTTCCATAAACAACAGGAGAACCGTGAACAGGATCGCGGCGGCTTCCACTGCACGCAAGGGGGCGTCGTCTCCGCGCCGGCGCAGGAAGATGCTTGCCGCCCAGAACGACAGCGCCGGAACGCCGTATCCCCACAACAGCCAGTTGAAGATCGGTGTCGTTCCGACAGCCGCGCCCACGATGCGCGGCTCATAGCCGATACGCAGCACCACGATTGCAGCCAGAATCGAGGACAGCACCCGCAGGAATGGAATCGGCCGCTGCGTCGACACCCACGCAGCGCCTGCCGACGTCAGCGCGAGCGAGATGGTGAGCCAGCCTTTGTCGAGAGCAAAAGTCAGCGCCAGCGCCAGTGCGGCCAATGCGCCGGTCGCAAACAGCGCGGTCGCGGCGGCCAGTCCCGGACGCGGCTCGTGCCGCGTCAGGATTTCGGTGGCAGCCGCGAAGCTTGCCGCAAGCAGTACCGCCAGGATCGCAAACGGGATCGATTGATCGAGATGAGCGATGCGCCCATAAAGCGCGATCAAGAGCACCAGCGGCGTGAATACACCCGATGCCGACCAGATCACCGGCACCAGCGCGTTCGAACTGCGGCTTTGTGCGAAGAAACCCGCAGCGCCAAAACCGCCTGCAAACAGCGCGGCCACGATCAAATGCAACGAGATCGAGCTCTCGATCGGCGACGAGCCCATGCCCGGAAGCGGCCCGCCCGGCAATACCAGCATGTCCGGATTGGCCCGCACGGCCCATTCGAGAAACACGAAGCCGGCGAAAGCCGCAGCGAGCGCAACTGCGCCGGTGGCCGAGGGTGCACGCCACGCCACCAGCAACGTGGCCGCCGTCAGCACGGCGAACACGACGATGGCTGCGTCCGCATGGGAGCTTGCGAGCACAATCAGCATGGCGCCG
>CAVVZW010000159.1:0-12511 GCA_963752265.1 uncultured Alphaproteobacteria bacterium | reverse complement strand
TTTCCTTTCTTCCTGATGTAACGCCCATCCTGACCAATGCGGGCACCCTTGAAAGAGCCGGTATCCGCGTTATCAAGTATGCACCCGATATGGCCAACTACAATACCGGTCACCAGAACAACCAGCCCGCATATTTCCGTTATGCAGATGCCCTCCTGATGGTTGCAGAAGCCCAATTGCGTAATGGTGATGCCGCCAGCGCGCTCACCAATGTAAATATTTTGCATGCCGCCCGCGCTCGCCCCTTTAACTACCCTGTCACTGGTTAATACCGGCAACATATACGATGGCACCACCCTATTAGCAGAACGTCAAAAGGAATTGTACTGGAAAAGAGCCCGGAGAAGACAGGATCTGATCCGTTTCGGTGTTTTCACACAGGCATGGGCACTGAAACCCGCTGACGGAGTAACCACCTATCTGAAATTCCCGATCCCTGCCACGCAGGTAAAACAACACGCCTGAAAAAGTACAACAATGATTGTATCTTATCTGATCCCGTCACGGATCATGTATCCCGCGCCGCGAATGGTATGAAGCAACGGCCGCTCGAAACCTTTGTCAATCTTGGAGCGCAGCCGTGAAATGTGCACGTCAATCACATTGGTCTGCGGATCGAAGTGATAATCCCAGACATTTTCCAGAAGCATGGTCCGCGTCACCACCTGGCCCGCATGCTTCATCAGATATTCCAGCAGACGGAACTCGCGCGGCTGCAACGTCAACTCTTCCTTACCACGCATCACGCGGTGAGAGAGCCGGTCGAGTTCAAGGTCGCCGACGCGGTAGGTTGTGTCTTCAGCCGGTCCGCCGCGGCGACGCGAGAGCACCTCGATCCGGGCCAGCAGTTCGGCGAACGAATAGGGTTTGGGCAGATAATCGTCGCCGCCAGCCCGCAAGCCTTTGATGCGGTCGTCGACCTGCCCGAGCGCCGAGAGAATCAAGACGGGGGTGCGATTACCCTTTTCGCGCAGCGCGCCGATCAGCGACAGGCCGTCGCGTTTGGGAAGCATGCGATCGACCACGAGCACGTCGTAGTCGCCGCCCTCGGCCAGCGCCAAGCCTTCCTCGCCGTCACCTGCAAGATCGGCCACATATCCGACTTCACGGAACGCCTTGACGAGATAGTCGGCGGATTCGCGGTCGTCTTCGATAATCAAAAGTCGCATCTGGGTGTCGGTTGCGATCGCGGTCACGAGGGGACTTCCATCACCATGGCTCGACCAGGGCCCTCATGCAAGGCGATCGGACGCGCCCTTTTGAGCCAACTAAAGCGAAAAAAAGCGGGCGGTGAAGCTGGGGGGACTTCACCGCCCTTTGACCTTCCGACGGAGGGGGGCGTTTTCCACCGGAAGGTAGTCAAGGAAGCGGGCTCATGACCCGCCCCAAGGAAGGCGCCGTCGGCGGGGGCGATTATGCCGGCGACACCTTCCATTTCGTCACGCACCTGACGTTTAGCCTTTCGCCAGCGGGACCGCGACAAAGCGCGAGGATCCGCCGCTCTTGACCCGCATCAGGACGCTATTCTTGTTGTCGCTACGCGCAGCTGTGATGGCCTCCCGCACGTCTCCGACATTGGCAACAGTCTTTCCAGCGACTTCCAGAATGACATCGCCCTCCTTGAAGCCACGCTCAGCCGCCGCGCTCTTCGGATCGACATCGGTAACCACGACGCCTTCCTTGCCGGCGCCGGCAACGGTATTGGCCGGTGCAAGGGTCAAACCGAGCTTGGGCACATCGGTTCCACGGGAAGCACTGCCCTTGTCGCCATTGTCGGTATCGGCCTTGGCTTCGAGCGCATTCGGCAACTGGCCGAGGTTAAGGGCAACCGTGGTGTCCTGGCCCTTGTGCAACACGTTGAGCTTGACGGCGGTGCCGGGCGGCAGACTGCCGATGGTGCGGGCCAGTTCGCGGGCATCCTTGACCGTTTCGCCGTTCACCGCCGTGATCACGTCACCGGCCTGGATTCCAGCCTTCGCGGCAGGGCCGGTTGCTTGCGGTTCCGCAACCAGCGCGCCTTCCGCCTTCTTCAGACCGAGGCTTTCGGCAATGTCAGGCGTGACCGGCTGAATCTGGACGCCGATCCAGCCCCGGCTCACCGAGCCCTTGTCCTTGAGCTGGGCGATGACGCTCTTCACGGTGGAAGCCGGGATCGAGAACGCAATGCCTACGCTGCCGCCAGACGGCGAATAGATCGCGGTATTGACGCCCATCACCTCGCCTTCGGTATTGAAGGCTGGTCCACCCGAGTTGCCCTTGTTCACGGGCGCGTCGATCTGGATGAAGTCGTCATAAGGGCCGTTGCCGATGTCGCGGCCAGAGGCCGAAACGATACCGGCCGTCACCGTGCCGCCGAGACCGAAGGGATTGCCGACCGCAAGCACCCAGTCGCCGATCCGCGGCTTGCCGTCGGAAAGCTTGGCGAACGGGAAGTTCGATCCGCCTTCAACCTTGATCAGCGCGAGATCGGTCCGGGCGTCGGTTCCAATCACCTTGGCGCTATAGGTCTTGCCGTCGTCGGTGGTCACTTCGACCTTATCGGCGCTGTCGACCACGTGATTATTGGTCACGGCATAACCGTCAGGCGAAATAAAGAAGCCGGAACCTTGGCCCGTCACCATGCCACGGCCGCGGGGCATGCCGCGCATTCCGGGTGGCAGGTCCCCTCCGCCGAAGCGGCGGAAGAAACGTTCCATCGGAGATCCCGGCTGGAACGGCGAGGCGTCATCATTATTGTCGCCGCTGTCGTTCTTGGCGACCTTCTCGTTGATATTGACCTTTACCGAAATCACGGACGGTTTGACGCGCTCCACGATATCGGCAAAGCCGACGGGCTGAGCAACCTTGCTGACTTCATTGTTGACCTGCGCGTGGGCACTGGTGGTGAAGACGTCGACTGGGCCAGAGGAGCCAAAGCCGTAAATCGCAACGCCGAGGCCGGCGACGACCGACGCCATCAGCGCGAATCTGCGTGCCGACAAAAGTGAGCGGCGCGGCGCTCGATAAGACGGTAGTGAAGAAAGATCGATGGGGCGGTCAGTCATAAAAGCTTCTCCAGAGCCTGAATCAAACGGTGCGGGGGCAAGCACCAACAGGCCCCAAACATGGGGATTTCCGCCTTACCGCGCGCTGGCTACGGCGTTAAATTTTTGTAATGAACGGCCCGCAGTATGCGGCGGATTATCGCAGGCCAAAACAGTCGCTGTTTTATTTTTCGGCGACCTGTTCCGCCGCGATCAATCGATTGATCCTCGCCTCTTCTTCAGGCGTCAAACTCGACGAGGCAGCGTCCTGTTCTGCGTCGGACCGGACGCGGCGGCGGCCCTGCATCCATAACGCCGTACCACCGATTACGAGCGCCAACGGCGTCAAAAACCAGAGCAGCCAGGTGTGCGAGTTGAGACGAGGCTTTAGCAGCACGAATTCGCCGTAACGCGCGACCAGAAAATCCATCACCTGCGCATCGCTGTCGCCGGCCGCGATCCGCTCGCGAACGAGCAGCCGCAGATCCCGCGCCAGTGGCGCCTCGGAATCGTCGATTGACTGATTCTGACACACCATGCAGCGCAATTCGCGCGACAAATCCCGCGCCCGCGCCTCCTTGACCGTATCCGACATGATCTCGTCGGGCTGCACGGCATGCGCCGTCGTTGCGAGCATCGCAACGACAGTCAATGCGAGAAGGAGAGCTCGTTTCAACATCACTCCGCCGCCTGCAACCCACGCACCGATTTTGCGGGTTTCGGTGCACCGACACGCAGCCGACGGTCCGACAACGACAGCATTCCTCCGAACGCCATCAGCACCGGACCGAACCAGATCAACAGCACGAGCGGCTTGTGGTAGATGCGCACAGCGACCACGCCGTCAGCGGCGATGTCGCCAAGCGAAATATAAAGCTGGCTGGCCCCGCGAGACAGCAAGGCTGCCTCCGTCGTGGTGGCGCCACGCGTGGTGAAACTGCGTTTTGACGGCGTCATGGTGGCGATCACACGACCGTCGATCAAGACACTGAACTTCGCTATCATTTCGCGGTAGTTCGGTCCCTGTTGCGAAGTCAGATTTTCGAGCTTGAGGCTGTAGCCGGCGACGCTGGTGACCTCGCCTGCCCTCATCGACCTGATATTCTCGCTATTCCACGAGGTCTCGCAGACGATGCCGATCAGCGCGATCCCGACGCCGGCATGGGCAAACATCGTCCCCCAGGCCGAGCGCGGCAATCCGCCTGCGCGCCGCAGCGCGATGCCGAGCGGTAGCCTGAACAAGCCGATGCGTTCGGCGATATCGGTGACGGCGCCCGCGATCACAAACACCGCCAGGCCGATCGCGAGCGGCGCGAAGGTGCCGCCGCCAAACGTCCAGGCCCACACCAGCGCCACGACGATCAATGCCACAACACCCGCCGCCATCAGGCGCTGGGCGGCGCCAAGCAGATCCCCGCGCTTCCAGGCCAGCAGAGGCCCAAAAGGCAACGCGACCAACAGCGGGAGAAACAGCGGTCCGAAGGTGAGATTAAAGAACGGCGCACCGACCGAAATCTTGTCGCCCGTCATCACTTCGAGCGCGAGCGGATAAAGCGTTCCGACAAACACCGTCGCACACGCGGTCGTCAGCAGCAGATTGTTGAGGACAAGCGCGCCTTCGCGCGAAATCGGCGCGAACAGACCGCCTTGCTTGAGGGACGACGCACGAAAAGCGTAGAGCGAAAGACTGCCGCCGATGAAGACGCACAGGATCATCAGGATGAACACGCCGCGCTGAGGATCGTTGGCAAAGGCGTGAACCGAGGTGAGCACGCCCGAGCGAACCAGGAACGTACCGAGCAAGGACAACGAGAAGGCCAGGATCGACAGCAGAATGGTCCAGACCTTGAGCGCGTTGCGCTTCTCCATCACGACCAGCGAATGCAGCAACGCCGTACCGGCGAGCCAGGGCATCAGCGAGGCGTTCTCGACCGGATCCCAGAACCACCAGCCGCCCCAGCCGAGTTCGTAATAGGCCCAGTAGGACCCCATCGCGATGCCTAGCGTGAGGAATATCCAGGCGACCAGTGTCCACGGCCGCACCCAGCGCGCCCATGCCGCATCGATCCGGCCTTCGATCAGCGCTGCAATCGCAAAGGAAAATGAAATCGAGAAGCCGACATAGCCGAGGTACAGCATCGGCGGATGCACGGCGAGACCGATGTCCTGCAAGACGGGATTGAGGTCCTGGCCCTCGATCGGCGGATTGGCGATCCGCAGGAACGGGTTGGAGGTCACCAGGATGAAGAGATAGAACGCGCTGGCAATCCAGGCCTGCACCGCCAATACGTGAGCGCGAAGCGATATCGGCAGGTTATTGCCGAAGATCGCGACCAGTCCGCCGAACAACGCCAGGATCGATACCCAGAGCAGCATCGATCCTTCGTGGTTTCCCCAGACGCCGGTGATCTTGTAGATCAACGGCTTCATCGAATGAGAATTCTCAAACACGTTGATGACGGAAAAATCCGAAGAAACGTGAAGCGTGACCAGGGCCGCAAACGAAGCCGCCACGAAGACAAGCTGCGCAATCGCGGTTGAGCGCGCGACATTCATCAACGCAAAATCGCGCCAGCGTGCGCCGAGAATCGGCACGGTCGATTGAATGAGGGCCAGGCCGAATGCCAGCACGAGCGCGTAATGTCCGCTTTCGGCGATCATCGCGTAGCTCCCTGCTCGCGCGGCGTCGCGCGGGCGGCTGCGGTGTTGCCGCCTTTGGCGGCCGCGCCGTATTCCTCTTTCCAGAGCCCCTGCTTCTTCAGGGCGTCGGCGACATCCTTGGGCATGTAGTTCTCATCGTGTTTGGCAAGGACGGTATCCGCCCTGAACACGCCCGAGGCGTCGAGCGCGCCTTCCGCGACGATGCCCTGCCCTTCGCGAAACAGGTCGGGCAAAATCCCCTGATAAGAAACCGGCAAGGCTGCGCTCCCGTCACTGACCTCGAAGGTGACCTTCAGATCGTCACTATGGACGAGCGATCCCTGCTGCACGAGGCCGCCGAGCCGGAACCGCTTGCCCGGCTGAATATGCTTTTCCGCAACCATCTTCGGCGTCGAGAAAAACACGATCGAATCGCGCATCGCATTGAGCACCAGCACCGCGGCGACCGCGAGCACGGCGAGCGAGCCGCCGATAACAGTCAAACGCCGCTGCTTGCGCGTCATTGAGCGCCTCTGTTGCGCTGCCGTGCCATTTCGATCATCGCACTCATCCATCGACTCCGAGATTTTTCAGGCCATCGTTGAGTTGCTGTAACAGCTGCGGATCCTTTGCAACCGCCTGCCGGGCATCTGACGAAGCGGCCTTGGCCTTGTCGGCGTCACCCATCACCATATAGGCCCTCACCAGCCGCAGCCATCCCTCGACGTCCTCGCCATTCTGTTTCAACCGGGTGGCGAGGCGCTCGACCATGCTGCGGATCATCGCGCCGCGATCCGCCTCGCTCATGTCCTTTGCCGCAGCCACCGCATCATTCGATAACGCCGGTGCCGGAGAACCGCCGACCCGCACCAGCGCGGATTGAACCAGCGGACGCCAGGGCGCATTCGGCGGCGCCTTCTCAAGCATGGTACGCCAGATCGCCGCCGCCTCGGCGGAGTGGCCGTCCTGCTCGGCCGCCAGACCAAGGAAGTAATTTGCCTTCACACCCTCGGCATTCAACGCGACCGCGCGCTCGAACTCGGCCTTGGCCTCTCCGGTGACCACACCGCCCGCGGCTGCCACCAGAGCTTCGCCAAGATCGGCCCGCCGATCGGCGCTTTCGCCACTATAAGTGATCGAATTGCGGAAGGCCCGGACGGCATCATCCATCCGCCCAAGCCTTGCGAGCACGGGCGCGATCACGCCCCAACCCCGGCCATCGGTGGGATTATCCGCCAGGTGTCGCTCGACTTGCGCGACGAGGTTGTCGAGCGATTGCGTTCCATCGGGCGTGCGACTGCGCTGGGCCAGCGGAAAATCAGGCAAATCGGGCGAGCCAAGCGGGTAATAAAGCGCAACCGCGATCGCTGGAAGTCCCAAAAGGGCAACAACAGCAGCCACCCGGCGCAACCTGACATTCGTCGCCACGGGCGGCTCTCGCTGATTGTCAGTCGCTGCCAAGAGCCGCCGGCTGATCTCGACGCGCGCAGCCGCGGCTTCGGGCGGGTTGATGAGACCCGTGGCAACATCGCGCTCAACTTCGGTAAGCTGATCCCGGTATACCGCTGCCTCGCCACCATCCGCTTGGGTGCGGTCGCCGCGGCTGAGCGGCCAGAGCACGGCAAAGATCGCCGCGGCCGTCATCAGGGCGAACACAAACCACAGCATCATCTAGTGTCCCGGTTCTGACATTCGTATCCCATCGCAGCGCCCACTAGCCGGGTTCCGGTGAAACGGTGCAAATCAAAGCGGCGCCTTGTCGCCGCTTTACACCACAGGCGAAAGGTACGGGCAATTGACAATTATCAATTTGATGCGAAGGGCGTAAAATATTGAAATATTTCACGAAAAACTTATTGTCGAAGCAGGGAATTTGCCGTTCAGCAAGCGCCACATGACCCGGTTGCCGGTCATCCCGCGCGCGACGATTTGCGTTCGCCCGTCATCGCGTTTTCGGCAGCCCTGCTCATCAGCGACGCATAATCGGCGCCGAACAACACGTCACAAAAGCGGATGGCCGCCGCCACCTGCATCTGGCGATACGCCCGTCCCTTGGCATCGCTGCCGCGGAGTGACTGCACCAGCGCTTCGGTCGACTGCTCGACATAGTGCTGCAGATCCGAGTACGTCCGCATCGTGACTTCGTTGATCGCCAGCTCGCTCGCGTAAGTACGGCATACAGCGACGAATTCGATCAAGGCCGTGGTTTCGTCCACGTCGCCTGGGTTGATCGGAGCTCCCCCCGCGATATCCTTGTCAGTGCGCTGGCGTAAGAGACGCCTGACCCGGCCAGGAACGCTATCGATTTCCGATTGCAGTGCGCTGGATGTGTCGGCGCGAATCGCAGCCAGCTGCTTGCCCCAGGTTGAATTGTTGCGGAGATCGAGTTCGGTCCTCAAGCCGCGTACGCCGTCATGAAGGGTTTTCAGATGCTCGGCGACCTCGCCGAAGCGGCCGCGTTTGATATCGGCCCGCAGTGTTGCCGCCAGGCACGACAGATCGTGCAATGCGATGGTGACCGCGACGCCATAGGGCGTCGAGGCAACACGCATTTCGTCATCGGAAGCCGCCATGCGTATTGCCATGCGGATGATCTGCCACGGCTCGGCCAATCGCTGGATGACCAGCGACAGCGCAAAAGGCAGCAGCTGGGGACTCTGCAGGGAAGGAACATTGATCGCGGACATCAGCGCGGAAATCTGCGTGTCATTGAAGACCCGCAGGTAACTGGGGAGCCGGCTGTTGAGCGTTTCGACGGCCTCGCGGGCCTGCAAGACAAAGGCGATCGACGCGAGATCTTCGACCACGTCTGCCGGGCCGATGCGCGAAAGCGCGCGCCTGTTGTCGACGTCCGGCGCCGGCTTCACCACCGCCTGTATTGCCTCTGCCGCGGCGTATTGAAGTTTCCGCGCGATGGCTTCGATTTCGGGTGAAGTTCCGCTGTCCGGGCCATGGGCGAGCGCTGTTTCGAATTCGCTCACGAGGGCCGGCGTCGCCTCACGCGCCAACCACTGCCATAGATGCAGCAGTGATGCGCGGCGAATCTGGCCCGGCCGGATCGCGACGCCACTTTCGATCAGGAACGGCTCGAGTGGCCGGAACAGCAGCCGGGTCGGATTGTCCGTGCGCGGCCGCGCATCGTCATCGTTGCCGCGCACGATTTTGCGCAGTTGTTCGAGCACGAAGTTAGCGATGGCGGCGTCCTCGCCACGCTCGACGGCGCGCTCGAATTCCCGCATCAGCAGCGCCTGGGACCGCGGCGGAAGCTGGGCGAGATAGTTTCTCAGCCGTTCGGTTGATGTCTCACTCATGCGCCCGGGGCCGCAAGCTTGTGTGGCGCGGACGGCAAAAACACGTCCACGCGGCATAGTAGAAGCCACCGCGTTAAGAAGTCGTTTAGGATCATCAACCTAAACGGACGATGTTGGGCCAGACACGTATCTCAAGTTGCGTATTCAGGCGAATATTTTATGCCGCCGGCAGCAAAAGTTCCGCCCGCAATCCTCCGATCGGGGCCCGCCCGAGGGTGAGGCTGCCGCCGTAAAGAGCAGCGAGGTCGACCACGATCGACAGGCCAAGCCCCGAACCTGGCTTGGACTTGTCAAGCCGCTGGCCCCTGCGGGACACCTGGGCCCGTTCCTTCTCCGAAAGGCCGCGCCCGTCATCATCGACAATGATACGCAGCATCGGCGCGGCGCCGGGCTCGGCGGGCGCGTCAACCAGAACCTCGATGAAGACCCGCGAGGTTGCCCACTTGCAGGCGTTGTCGACGAGATTGCCGGCCATCTCTTCAAGATCCTGGCGTTCGCCGCGAAACCTTGCCTTTGACCCGGCGGAAACCTCGATGGCGACACCGCGATCGCGATGGATCTTTTCCATGGTCCGGCGCAAGGCATCGACGACCGGACCCACCTCCGCGATCGTGCCGACGATGGTAAGACGTGCCGCAATTCGCGCGCGCTCCAGGTGGTGAGCGACCTGATCACGCATCACGTCCGCTTGCTCCAGAACTTTGGTCGCAAACAGATCGGAAGAATGCGCCGCCGCCTCGTTGACGATCACCGACAACGGCGTCTTGATCGCGTGGGCCAGGTTGCCTACGTGGGTGCGGGCGCGTTCGACGATTTCCCTGTTGGCGTCGATCAGGGCGTTAGTCTCGCGCGCGAGCGGCGCGATCTCTACCGGAAATTCGCCCTCCAGCCTTTCTGCACGGCCGGACCTGATATCGGCGATCGAATCCGATATCCGCTTGAGCGGAGCCAATCCGAAGCGGACCTGGAAAATCGTGGTCAGGACCAGGACGATCGAAAGGGCAACGAAAGTCCCGCCGAGATAGTAGTCGAAACTACGGGTCTCGTCGAAAATCTCCGACGCATCGCCGGCAACATCGACAAGAAACTTGCCGTCAGCACCGAGATCGACCGGCCGCTCCACCATCCGCAGCGTCTGCCCCTCCGGGCCTTCGACATAGCCGAGGCGAATACCGGCCGCACTCAATTCGGCGCCGTGGTCCTCCAGCTTGGGCAGCTTCTTGTCCCACAGCGAACGCGACGCGCGCGCCTCCTCCTTTTCGGTATCGGTGCGGATGATCTGCCAGTACCATCCCGACAGCGGCAGTTCGAACAGCGGTTCGCCCAACGACTGGAACTGATGATCAGGCGGCTCGTCGGGTGTCGCCACTTCGGCGACCAGCGTTCGCAGATAGAGATTGAGGCGGCGATCGAAGGCGCGTTCGGTGGCGTCGCGGTAGACGGACGACAGAATGACCCCCGTGATCAGCAGAATGACCACCACCCAGGCGGTCGCAGACAGAAACAACCGGGTCGCAAGCGAACTGCGGCGCATCAGGGCATCATCTCGAATGATCTATACCCGGAGCAGAGCACAGAAGGAACGGCGCGATCAACCGCCAGCGATCGGCGGCGTCAACAGATAACCAAGTCCCCTGACGGTCTGGATGATATCGACCTCGAGCTTCTTGCGGATGCGGCCGACGAAAACTTCGATCGTGTTCGAGTCGCGGTCAAAGTCCTGATCATAGAGATGCTCGACCAGTTCGGTTCTGGAGACCACGCGCCCGGTGTGGTGCATGAGATAGGCCAGAAGCCGGTATTCGTGCGACGTCATCTTGATCGGGTTACCGGATACGCTGACGCGGCCGGTACGGGTATCGAGCGAAACCGGACCGCATGTCAGTTCAGACTGGGCATGACCGGTCGAACGGCGAAGCAGCGCGCGGATTCGCGCCAGGATTTCCTCGAGGTGAAAGGGTTTGGCCACGTAGTCGTCAGCGCCGGCATCGAAACCTTGAACCTTGTCGCTCCAGCGATCACGCGCGGTCAGAATGAGGACCGGCATCGAACGACCGTTGCGGCGCCAAGCTTCCAGCACCGAGATGCCGTCCATCTTCGGCAGGCCGATATCGAGAACGACCGCATCATACGGCTCGCTGTCGCCAAGGAAGTGCCCTTCTTCACCATCGAACGCGCGATCGACCACATATCCGGCGTCGGCCAGCGCCGTGGTCAGCTGGCGATTGAGATCCGGATCATCCTCGACGACAAGCAGGCGCACGCGGGCCTCCAAACGTAGTTATTACCTAAACGCAAGATGAGCCCGGCCGTCGTGAATGGGTTATGAACGGCGGCGGCGGCCAAGATTACTTTTTCTTCACGAGGGCTTTCAATAGCCTTCCTGTCGCATTGCGGAAGCCGGACCAGCCAATTCGTTAACGCACGAGCGGAGCGCCCTTGATGACGATGAAATCGACCGGTCCGCCCGGCGTATCGTCGTCGAAGACGCCGATGGTCAGCCGCCCCGTTTTCCAGGCAAGCGTGTCCAGATTGGTCCGGCCCTCGTAGAGCAACGGGCCGCCGGGGTCGTTATCATGGCCGTGGACGACATGCAGATTGCCGAAGCCTGCCGGATATCCCTTGGGATAGCGCTTCCACAGCAGCGTCTTTTCGCTTTGGCGATCGAGAGGACTTTCCGGATCGATCCCCGCGTGCACGTAGAGACGGTGGGCATCGACATGAAATAACCGCAGGCGATCAAGCCAGTCGATATGGGATTGCGCCACGTTAGCGGGATCGCCATCATAAGATGCGAGTGCCGTATCGCCGCCCTTCCCAACCCAGTCCGTCATTTTCGAATGGTCGCGCAGCGCATCGGCCATCATCGCATCGTGGTTACCCTTGAGGCTAACGAGTTCAAATCTCCCGACGCCCGACAGCAAGCGGTCGATCACGCCTTTGCTTGCCGGCCCTTTGTCGACGTAGTCACCGATCGTGACAATGGTGTCCTCTTCGCCCTTCGATCGCGCGGCAATCTCGGCAAGGCCCTCATCGAGGAGATCGAGCCGGCCGTGGATATCCGGAATGACGAAGGTTTGGCTCATGGCTCACGCTGCACTGGCTTGTTCCGCTGTTAACCTATCCGCGGCCAAACGGCTCAAACAGGTTGAGATCAAGGCTGACGTGCCCTACCTAACACCGATGATTTAGAGAATATCCCTCATCGCAGGCTGGCTGGCGCTCGCCTTCGTCGCCTTCGTAACAGTGTCGCCGATTGGAATGCGCCCTTCAATCGCCAGCTCATACCTGGAACATTTTGCCGCGTTCGCGCTGATCGGCTTTGCATTCGCGCTGGCCTATCCCAACCGTATATTGCTGGTCGTCACTGTCGTGGTGGGAGCGGCGTTCGGTCTGGAAGCGCTCCAATTACTGACGCCGGACCGCCATGCCCGCGCCGTGGAAGCCCTTGTGAAGTCGTTGGGCGGCATCAATGGCATTTGCGCCGGACAACTGGTGTCTTTCCTGATCCGCGTCAAAGCTAATCCAGCGCGACCA
>CAVVZW010000158.1:0-24190 GCA_963752265.1 uncultured Alphaproteobacteria bacterium | reverse complement strand
TCGCTGATTGGCTATTCTCAGTGCTATTGGTCATCAGTCATTAGCCTCTAGCTAAGTCCTAGCTAACATGGCAAATGGTTGATTCAGCCGTCAGCTATCGACCATTGAAATTTTCTGGGATCCGATCGGTTAATGGAATGTGAAATTTGAAAGGAATTTGGAATGGAATAAATCGAAATAAATCCGTGTTCGATTCCGGCTTGGCATTTTTTTCTACTAAAAATTTTCTCTAAAATTTTCTAATCGGAATTTTTTTACACGTTTCGCAACAACAAATTATGAATATAAACCCACTTTCGCCCCAACATATAAACCCACTTTCGCCCCAACATAAAAACCTACTTTGCCTCAACATAAAAACCCACTTTCGATCCCAATTTCTAATATTAACCAACTTTCGCCCCAACATAAAAACCCACTTTAGCCCAATCAAAAAATTAGATTCCAATTTTAATGACCCCGACCTGCAACAAAGTACGATTTCAGCACAAAGTTACGATTTCAACTTTTTTCAATCGTTACGATTTCACACAAATTTACGATTTCAACTTCTCAATCGACAAACGGCGACAGCATTAAAAATATCTTTTAACATTCAAATATCTTTTAAATTTGAAAAAGCACACTTAAACTTAAACTTAACACTTTAAAAAGAAAAAGAACCACATGCACAACAAAAATAAAAAATGATGTATAATTAATTAATTAATTAAGTAATTAATTAAAAACATAATTCTATAACCAATTAATTATGCAAATTTTTTTAAGTTTCTGATAGAAATTTTTTAATTAATCAATAAGTATATCCATAACTTCCGGAATCGGTAGGGGCGGCAGCAAAAGATGAATATTCGCCGCCATTTTGCAGCTGATCGTGTTTGTAGATTGCGGATTCGTTTTCAACGGACATAATCGGCTAAAATTTTTTGATTTTTTTGCCAAAAAAATTTCAAAAATTTCAAAAATTTTCGTTTTACCTCGGCTTCGCGTTTGATTTGCGGTGGATTTTTGAGGAAAAACATCAGCGGAGCATAAAGGAAGTTGACGACCCCAATCATGTACATCATTCTGTTGTAAAATATTTTGTCAATTTTATCAGCAAAATTTCATCAACGTATTCAGAGTAAGAGATTCACAATTCGTTCATTCATTCAGAGTAAGGATTTGTTTCGTTTGCAAAACGTTTCAGGGTGCAAGATCCCTGAATGGCCAGGGTATAAGATCCCTGAATGGCCAGGGTATAAGACCCCTAAATGGCCAGGGTATAAGATCCCTGAATGGCCAGCACAGCCGCACAGTATTTCGAAATGAAACCAAAAGTCGAGTCGTTATGGTTAGTATTGAAAATCATTTCAACGGCTTGAACGGTTGCATTAGAATAACAAAAATTCTCCCAATAAATATTTTTGTAAATTTATCAAACGCGACGTTTCGTACAAAGTTTCCCTTGTCCTTCGTCAAGCAATGAAGCAAAATACAACAGATTGTAATAAAAATAGAACAACTCCCCCGCCCCCTCCACCATCTCCCCCCCACCCCACAGCCCAGACCGCTGAAACTTACGCTGGGAATCCGACGCCGCGAACGATAGGACCAGAAAAATAGGGACCCAGCGCAAACGCTACGCAAAACGAAGCATCGGCGATCGCATAAATGCTTCCATACACGCCTACGTGCCTGAGATCGACCAAATATCCCATTTGTGGGAACATCGATGCATCGATCATCCCGATTGCGAATCCCATGAATGCGTTCGGTGCAATTAGACCGGTGATGGATTTCGCAGATGGAATCTAGAAAATTTTCATTCAATTTCAGTTCATTAAGGTCTCAGTTTCGCTATCGACATGAAATATTAGAAAATAGTAAAAACGGGTGAAATAAAAACGTTAACTTTTTTTTAATCATGAAAATTTGTCGACGTTTTTTTCGAAAATTTTTCAATAGTGAAAATTTGCCGATGTTTTTTTGGAAAAATGTCGATAGCGCAACTGCGACCTTAAGCTTTTATTTCAGATTTCGACAGATTTCGTTGAAATTCAGTACCGCAAACAAACAGCATCCAATGATGATCAATCCTATCATGCCTGTTTTCCAACGACCAATTTTATGCGCCAATGGACCAAAAACGTTCGTTCCGACCAAATAGGAAATGCTGGCAGGAAGAAATGCGGCGCCGCGAACCGCCGAACCCGCGTGCATTGTCTCCATCATCCACAGCGGAAGCGACGGTTCCAGCATCGCAATGCCAAGATTTCCAATTGTGATTGCACCTTTTAAAAACTTCAATAGGTCGCTTGGGTTTCCTTAAGAAGCTTCTTTACCTGCGGCAACTAAGATGTACGGATCTTTTAGCAACGTTTTGAAGCCACTTCCCTCCGGTTCGCCCGGGACAACTTTTGGCTGCAGGACAATTCCTTGCAGAGCTAAACACGTTAATGTCTATTAATATTCATATAGTGCTGCTGCATCCTGCATATTTACACGCATACGCATGTTGCACGCGCTCCATATGCACGTATGCTTGCAAGTGCAACGTACTGTATATACATTGCTGCATGTTGTATGTAACACGCATATGCGTGCTGCGTGCGTTGCATATGCATAAATGGTGTGTTGGCAAAAATTCAAGTCACAATATAATGACTGCTTACACATAGGGAGTTAGTGCTCGTGTAGCTCAGTGGTTATAGCATTGGGTCATGAAATGAGCCGAAGGTCATGCGTTCCAGTCCTACCGCGGGTGCCAAAGTTCTGTGCGCGTATGAATGTTAGTGTGAAAGAAATTTGACCCGTCACATGCATATCAATCAACATATAACCATACTTCCATCAAACAGCGCCAACAGGGCGAGCAACAGAAACGGTAGCTCTTTGCCAGACCATTCATAAAGAACCCCACCGAACGGCGGCCCGACTAGTACTCCCAAAGCTAATCCACCCAACGCTAAGCCCATCGCAGCTCCGCGCTCCTGATCGTCGGGGAACCGTTGCGCCAGCATACCCATTCCTGGTACAAAATATGTTGGTAAATATCATTAAACACAACGATGTTTAGCGTTGTTCTCTCTACTCTATTATAATTATATATCTTATTAAAGGCATTTAAGATCCGATACCTTGCGGCTTAAAAAATTCAGGGGATGGATATTGGATTGAGGGAAATCTCTTTTATTCAAGCCCATTTTATTCTCGTTGTGCTCGAAGAACTTGAACGAAGGTGAAATTGTGCTTTGGTCTGGGGCAGACTCTTTTTAAGTGTACTTGATACCTGATGTACTCGTGCACGCGGAACCGATTCCTTGAAACGCCCGCGCTATGAACAATACGCCGTATGAGCCACCGAATGCGAACATAATTGTGGAGAAAAACATGATGACGAATCCAGTGAACATCGGAATCGTGTAACCAATCCTATACAAAGTTTAGACATAACTATGAAAGGACGTCACCTGAGAGGAACGGGGGTTCCATGGACCCCTCGAAACCTCAAGAATAAAATTTCTGGGTAAAATTTTAATAATTCTCGCATTTGTAATAAGATTAAAATTTTGGCCAAGTTTGAGATTTTCTGAATAGCCTGTTTTGGAAAATGTTCGAATGGAGCCTGGATTCCCTCCTGGACCCCTCCTAGAAGAAATCCTTGGCGATGTCCCTAACTATGCATTACTTTATTTTAATAAAATAATTACTAAACTACTATTAAAAAATGAAAAACGAATTAATTTAGAATAACAAACCGATTTGTCATTGGGCCGACCAACGGATTCGTGAAAACTTGGATCAGCGCCTTCGAACCGAACATAATTCCGACTTCAATGTTTTCAGCCGCGATGTGTTCGTGTAATTTGTCTATCTTAAACTGGGGATCTTCGGTGGTCGTTGTAATATTGCTGCAATTCCACCACAGGATAAACTCGATTTGGTTCCCCCGGCGGGGCCAAGGTTGAGGCGCCGGCGCCAGGGTCGCCGGCGGCGCCAAAATCGAGGGTTTCGTTTGGATGATTTATCCGGTAGAGAAATTCAGGAATAATTGGCACTAAAAAAATTTAATAAAAAAAAAACACATTACTGTCTGTAAGATAATAAAGTCAAGTTATTGCGGTTTTCCAATTTAACTATGGACAAAATGTTTCACACGTGATACATCACACGTATACGTCACATGTGATGCGACACACTTCATTCGTAACGTACGCATCTCATTAACGGTTTGTGACGCTTTTAACTTTTATCTAAGTAGGTATGCAGTGTGGTAAGTAGGTATGCGCTTGTTAGAGACCTCCTTTTTATGTGACGCGTCACAATCGGATCCCATGTGACGCGTTTTCGTCCGCAGTTCGTTGAAACGCAATAGATAAGTCCTAGCTAAGGCGATTGGCGGTAAAATTTTCATCATCTACGCACTGCCGTCAGCCGTCTTAGCTAGGACTTAGCTACCTCGACTTTCTACGACCGGGGTCAACGCCGCATTTTAGGCCTAAGGTCAAGGGCGACTTTCTACGACCCAAGGCCAACGCCGACTTTCTACGACCCGAGGCCAACGCCGACGGCCCTACCCTTTTAATTGGATCGGTTAAAAATTTTTATTTTATACCAACAGTTGTCATGAGCATATTGTCCAAAAATAATGCAACGTAAACGATGACTATCAGAAATTTTCGAGATACTCGCAAGCGTTCAACAATTGGATGATTGAATATGGAATTTCCTGCAGCGGGATTCGGGACCATGATTACTGTAAAAATTCAAAAGTCAACAGGAATAATCCGCAAAATCCTGAAAGTTTTTTTAACCTTTGCAAATATCGAAAGTCTTTTGATACCAAATTATGTCTAAATTCATCGCCTACACTTTGTCAGAATCATAATTGCGTAAAGTCAGGGTAGTCTGGGGCAGCTAGCTAAAGTCCTAGCCAATACATAGCTAAGTTCAGCTAGGAGTTACTAAGCTTTGCCAAAAGCGGGTAGGGGGTAATAAATGGGGCTCTAGGGAGGCTACCCCCTAGCCTCCTTTATCCAAGTCAGTTGAATCTTTGAGGTTCCGAAAATCCCACGAAAATGACCAGGGTTGCTTACTTTTGAATTTCTACAGTAACCGTCGCAGACGAAGAAAATATGTGAAAAAGATATGAATTGTTTGCCGGATCAGCACTACGGGACGCAGAAAAATATTTTTGCAGTTAGCAAAGGTTTGATATAAAACCGATGATAAAAAAAGCTGATGGTAGAATTTCTTTAGCCGAGCAAAGTTTATCCAGCTGATAAGAAGGGGCGGCGACGACAGGGGCAACGATGACAAGGGTAGCGGTGATAGGGGCACCGACGATGGGGACTACGACGATAGGGACAGCGACGATGGGGGCAGCGGCCTATCGTACGCCTATCATTGGGCAAAAGGGCAGCGGCCTATCATATGCCTATCATTGGCAAAGAAAGATAAGGGGAAGGGGGGGGGGGGGTAAAAGAGGGGAAAAAATAAATTCAATCCGACCACCAACACGTCCATGTCCATACCCATTATATCACCGCCTGCCAGAGCCGGTCGGCCTGGCCGGTGAGTTCGTTGGAGTTTTCAAGCGCGATGCGCGCGTGCTCGTCGGTTTCCGCCGCGGCCTCAAGAACGCCTGCGATGTTGCTGGACACCTCGCCGGTGCCGGCCGCAGCCTGCTGGACGTTGCGCGCGATCTCGGCGGTCGCAGCCCCCTGCTCCTCGACCGCGCTCGCCGTCGATGACGCGATCTGGTTGATCTCCATGATGACGGATTCGATGCCCTTGATGGCGGAGGCCGCCTCACGGGTTACACCCTGAATCGAAGAGATTTGGGCTGCAATATCGTCGGTCGCACGCGCTGTCTGCGAAGCGAGATTCTTGACTTCAGAGGCAACGACGGCAAAGCCCCTGCCCGCATCACCTGCGCGCGCCGCCTCGATCGTCGCGTTGAGCGCCAGCAGGTTGGTTTGAGACGCGATACTGTTGATCAGATTGATCACCTCGCCGATGCGGTCTGCAGCCGCGGACAGCCCTTCCATCGTGTTCGTGGTCCGGCCCGCCTGCTCGGCGGCACGGCGCGCGACCGTCGCCGAGTTTTGCGCCTGCTGGCCGATCTCGCGGATCGAGGCCGAGAGTTCTTCCGCCGCGGAAGCAACGGTCTGCACGTTGGCCGACGCGTGCTCCGACGCCGCAGCCACCGTGCCGGACTGGGCCTTGGTCCGTTCGGCCGCTCCGCTCATGGTCGCGGCGCCATCGTGCATGCGCTGCGCCGATTGTTTCACGCCGTCGGCGATATCCTTGACCGCGTGTTCCAGCCGTGTCGCCAGTTCTCTCAAGCCCGCCTTGCGATCCTGTTCGGTCTGGGTCGCCAGACGGCTCTTTTCCGCTTCGGCCTCGGTCATGCGGATGGCGTTGTCCTTGAAGATACTGACGGCGCGCGCCATGTTCCCGACCTGGTCACCGCGTTCGGCGCCTTCGATATCGACGGTCAGGTCACCATCGGCGAGCTGCGACATCGTCCGGGTCATCCGCTTGATCAGCGTCGAGATCGACATGGTAATGAGGCCCGCCAGGATCACGGCCAGCATGCCGCCCGTGACCGCGGCGATCGTGCCCGCAGTCGATGCGTCCTCGGCGATTTGCGTCGCGGTGGAAATGGCCGCGCTGCGGCTGGCTTGATATTCGCTGCGCAGCGCTTCAGCATCTTCGCCGAACTTGATGCCGGCTTTGACCTGAACCGCAAAAGCCTGCTCCGTCGACGCGGCTGCGCCGAGCAGCTGATCGGCTGATATCAGCACCTTCTCGACCTGCGCCGGGAGCGCCGCGACGATCTTGACGAGCGCGGGATCGGCCGGCGGTAACGTCTTCAGCTCGGCCAGCTCTCTGCCAACCCTGTCCCGCTCCGCGCCGATGATGTCGAGGTCGCCGGCGGACGGGGCTGCCATATAGCGATAGGCGGCGATACGAAGCGTTTGAACCGCCTGTTCGAGCCGTTGCGCTGCCGAAAGCGCCGCTTCGTTCCCCGCCCCCAGATCGAGCGTCGTGGTTGTCAGCGTGCTGGTGAGCCGCACGCCACTGGCGTTCATGGCCAGAAGCGCAGCCTGCCGCTTCTTGATCTCCTCATCGAGCCTGCCGAATGCGGCATGGTAATCGGAAAGACCGGAGCGCAGCACGTCGCCGCGTGGACCGACGACGTCGCCGAGCGTACCGATGGCTTTATCGAGCGGTTCGAAAGCTGCGAGCGTCTTTGAGCGGTCCGTGGCCGAGCCGGAACGGAAGTAATCGACGGCGACAAGCCGCAGCCGCAGCAGATGACGGGTCAGATCGCCGACCTTGTCGGTCGCCGCCGACGCGCGCTCGATGCGCACGACATTGTCCCGCACGTCGCGTATCCGGAGATTGTAGAAAACCGAGGTGCCTGCGCTCAGGACTATCAAAAGTCCGAAACCGCCGATCAGGCGGCCGTTCAGGCTGATCCGATTAGCAAGCGACAGCAACGACATCGATTTTTGCCTCATTTGCCAAACGCGCGAATGGCGTCGATGTTGTCTTTGCCAAACTGCTTCTGGAATTGACCTTCAAGGCTGGCGAGCGAGGCCACGAAAGCCGGCCGGTCGATGTCTTCGACCACCTTCATGCCGCGGCGACGCAGCTCTTCGATGCCGTTCTTCTCAACACGGTCGACATAGGCGCGGCTCGCCTTGCTTCCTGCATCAGCGGCAGCGCGCAGCGCGTCTCGATCTTCCGGCGAGAGGTGCTCGAAAACCCGCTTCGAGACCAGGAAGGCGGCCGGCGAGTAAACATGCCCGGTCAGGCAGAGATAGTGCTGAACTTTGTCAAAATTCGCCGCAAGCACGGTTGCAATCGGGTTTTCCTCCGCCTGGAACGTGCCGGAAGACAAAGCCGTGTAGAGTTCGGGGAAAGGCAGCGAGCCCGCGTCCGCGCCGATCGCCTTGAAGCTCGCCACCATCACCTCGGATTGCGGCACGCGAAGTTTCAGGTTCTTGAGGTCTTCCGGCCGATGAACGGGGCGGTCGGCGGTCGTGAGGTGACGAAGCCCGTTTTCGCCCCAGGCGAGACCGACCAGACCTGTCGGCTCGAGCTGCGCCAGCGCTGCTTTGCCAAGTTCGCCATCCAGCACCGCGCGCGCATGGCCCAGATCGCGAAACAGGAAGGGAATATCAAAGATGCTGAGTTCGGGAGCGATCGTGGCAAACACTACCGACGATGCAAACGCCATCTCAAGCGTACCGGCGATGAGATCCTGGCACATCTCGAGCTCGCCACCCGCCTCCGCTGAGGGGTACAACTCGACTCTCAGGCGACCGCCGCAATTGCGCTCGACATAAGTGGCGAATTCCAATGCACCGGCGCCAAACTGGGAATCCCGGGGATTGGTGAACCCTATCCGCAAGACTTGTGGCTGCAAGACCTGCGGCTGGACGGCCGACAAAGCGCGCCGGCCTGGAAAACCCAACATCGCGGTCGCCGCAGCCGAACCAGCAAGGAAATACCGCCTCGGTATCTTATTACGCATTTCATTCCTCGCTGAGGATTCGATGCGTAATAGGCGGCTAACAGGGTAAAAAAACCGATAACACGATGCCAGAGCACCTTTGCAGCATGGCGCTGCGTCTCATGCAATTGAAATCCAGAGTTGCGAGATCGACAGCTCTACCGAGCGCTACCCCGTCCCCGCTTCCACGCCCGCTTCCTGCGGCGTGAATTCGTAGACCGACGAGCAGAATTCGCAGGTGACGACGACCTTGTTGTCTTTCACCATCTCGGCGCGGTCTTTTGGATCGAAGCTATTGAGCATCGCGGAGACTGCCTCGCGCGAGCACGAACACTTCGCCTGCAAGCTAAGCGGCGCGAACACCCGCACACCGCGCTCGTGAAACAACCGATAGAGCAGCCGCTCACCTGACAAATCCGGATCGATCAGTTCGACATCTTCCACCGTTCCGATCAGCGACTGGCCCTCGACCCAGGCGTCGTCGTCCGCAACCGTGTGCGTCACCGTGCCCTCCGGCGCATCGCCGGGATCGAGATCGGCCGGCCGCGCGCGCTCTGGCGCCTTGGGCAGAAATTGCAAGAGCATGCCACCGCCGCGCCAGCGCCGCCGCGCACCGCCCTCGCCGCCCCGCCATTCCTCGCCGACCGCAAGCCGCACGCGCGTCGGGATCTGTTCCGAGCGCAGAAAATATTCATGCGCGGCGTCTTCCAGGCTGCCGCCATCGAGCGCGACCAGGCCCTGATAGCGGCTCATTTCCGGCCCCTGATCGATCGTCATCGCGAGATGGCCTTTGCCGAGGAGAGTGCCTGAATCCTGGCCCTCCTTGATGCGGCTCGCATCGAAGCGCGCATAGGCGCGCAGGCGATCGGGCGCCTGGAAGTCCACGATCAAAAACGACACCGGACCATCGGTCTGGGTTTGCAGGATGAAGCGGCCGTCAAATTTCAGGGACGAGCCGAGCAAGGTCGTGAGCACGATAGCTTCGCCGAGCAGTTTCGCAACCGGTGGCGGATAGTCGTGCTTGGCGAGGAGATCGTCGAGCCCGGGACCGAGCCGCGTCAACCGTCCGCGCAGATCGAGCGAGGCGACCTCGAACGGCAACACCGCATCGTCAACCGGCACATGCGAGGGCGCGCGCACCGGTGTTTCCTTGATTTTGATATCGGGGGAATTGGAGGTCATGGCGCTTATCTGGGGTCGGATGGTGTCGAAAGAAAGGGGTTGAAAGGTGCGAAGAAGCATCGTCGTCCCCGCCTTGTGCGCAATTGCGCACTGGCGCGGAGACCCATAATCATAGCCGTCAGTTACGACAAAGAACGTCTATCACCGCGCCATTTCCCACGATTGCGCGGTATGGGTCCCTGCTTTCGCAGGGACGACACTGCCGCTACCCCACCGCCTGAAGGCACCAGGCCAGAATGCCCTTTTGCACATGCAGGCGATTTTCGGCCTCGTCGAACACCACCGATTGCGGCCCGTCGATGACTTCATCGGTGACCTCGTCGCCGCGATGGGCGGGCAGGCAGTGCATGAACAGCGCGTCCGGCTTGGCAAGCGACATCAGCCGCGCATTGACTTGATAAGGCCTCAGCAAATTGTGGCGATGTTCGCCGTCCTTGTCGCCCATCGAGAACCAGGTATCCGTGACCACGCAATCGGCGCCGCGCACGGCGGCCTCCGGATCGGCGCCGAGCACGATCGGGGCCTGCGTCGCCTTGATCCAATCCCGCATCGCCTTGTTCGGCGCGAGCTCGGGCGGGGTCGCCACATTCAGATTGAACTTGAAGCGCTCGGCCGCATGCGCCCATGACGCCAGCACGTTGTTGTCGTCGCCGGTCCAGGCGACCGTGCGGCCCTGGATCGGCCCGCGATGCTCCTCGAACGTCATCACATCCGCCATCACCTGGCAGGGATGGGAGCGGCGCGTCAGCCCGTTGATGACGGGCACGGTGGCGTGCGCGGCCAATTCCAGCAACGCCTCATGGTTGAGGATACGGATCATGATGATGTCGACATAGCGCGACAGCACGCGCGCGGTGTCGGCGATAGTCTCGCCGCGGCCGAGCTGCATTTCGGCGCCGGTCAACATGATCGCTTCGCCGCCGAGCTGGCGCATGCCGACATCGAACGACACCCGCGTGCGCGTCGAGGGCTTTTCGAAAATCATCGCCAGCGTCTTGTTCCTGAGCGGCTTGTCGGCTTCCTGCCCGCCGCTCTTTTCCACCTTCAACTTCGCCTTCATGGCAAGGCTGGCCGCGAGCACGTCGCGCAGCTCTTGCAGCGGAAGTTCGTTGAGATCGAGAAAGTGACGCAGCGCCTTGCTCATGACGCGGCCGCCTTGTCTTGCTTCGCCAGCGCCGTGCAGGCGCGTTCGAGCGACTGTACGGACTGCTCGATCTCGTCCTCCGAGACGATCAGCGGCGCGAGGAACCGCACGACATTGTCGCCCGCGCCGACGGTGAGCAGCTTTTGCTCGCGCAGCGCGGCCACGAGATCGCCCGACGGCACCACCGCCTTGACGCCGATCAGAAGCCCTTCGCCGCGCACTTCTGACAGCACACCGGGATAGCGATCGACCACGGAAGCCAGCTTCTGCTTCAACAGCAGCGACATCTTCTGCACATGCTCGAAGAAGCCGGGCTTGAGCATAACGTCGAGCACGGCGTTCGCGGCTGCGACGGCAAGCGGATTACCGCCGAAGGTCGAGCCGTGCGAGCCCGGCCCCATGCCGGAGGCGGCCTCAGCGGTGGCGAGCACCGCCCCGATCGGAAAACCGCCGCCAAGCGCTTTCGCCAGCGACATGACATCCGGCGTGACGCCGAGGCGTTTGTAAGCGAAGAGATCGCCGGTGCGGCCCATGCCGGTCTGCACCTCGTCGAAAGCGAGCAACAGGCCGCGCTCATCGCACAATGCCCGCAACGCTTTGGCAAACGCGTGCGGCGTCGAGCGCACGCCGCCCTCGCCCTGCACCGGCTCGATCAAGATGCCGGCGGTCTCCGGACCGATCGCCTTCTTCACCGCTTCCAGATCGCCATGCGGCACCTGGTCGAAGCCGTCCATCGGCGGACCGAAGCCTTCGAGATATTTGGCGGCGCCGGTGGCCGCAAGCGTTGCCAGCGTGCGGCCGTGGAACGCGCCTTCAAAGGTGATGATGCGATAGCGTTCGGGATGGCCCTTGGAGAAGTGATAGTGGCGTACGAGCTTGATGACACCTTCCAGCGCTTCCGCGCCGGAATTGCAGAAGAACACGAAATCCGCAAAGCTCTGCTCGCACAGCCGCGCGGCGAGCTTCTCGCCGTCCGGGCTCCTGAACAGGTTCGACATGTGCCAGAGCTTGGTCGCCTGCTCCTGAAGGGCTTTGACCAGATGCGGATGCGCATGGCCGAGCGCATTCACCGCGACGCCGGAGGTAAAATCCAGGTAACGCTCGCCATTGGTGGCGAAGAGATAAGCGCCCTCACCATGCGTGAAGCCGAGATCGACCCTGGCAAATACCGGAAGCAGATGCGACGTCATGATAATCACTACAGTTGGCTGGTCGGGTTGCGCGCATTGGCGCGGTCGCATCGACGACCAGAGCTTAAATTTCGAAGTTCGCTAGCGAAAACAAAACGTGCCGCCTTTTCGAGGCGGCACGTGAGAACCATTCTAGGCGTGCGGCGATGGCTGTCAACGGGGCGTTCCGTAAATGTCCGGTGCCACCGAAAGCCCACAACGCAAGCTTAAACGCAGCGGAACATGTGGACGCATGCGCGTCGACTCTTGCGCGGGAGTCACGCCATATTGTAGCTTCTCAGGCGTCGGATACGACATCTCGTGCGGTAGGTATTACTCCTCTTAAGTCGTCAGTGTTCTGCGTAAACGTCCGAGCGTGCATTTCACGCCCGGCGAGGGTTAAGGGATTCTGCCGGAAGGGATTTTCGAGAGCATTGGCATCGCAGCGCTGCCCCGATAACAGGCCGGCGCGTCGCGAAGGAAAGAGTGCGATGACGGTATTGACCTGGTCTGACGATCGCGTCGAGCAATTGAAGAAGCTCTGGGAAGCAGGCCTTTCGGCGAGCCAGATCGCCGCCGAGCTTGGAAATGTGACCCGGAACGCGGTGATCGGCAAAGTGCACCGGCTGGGCCTTTCCGGCCGCGCCAAAAGTCCCTCTTCCGCCGCACCCCGTCCGCGCAAGGCGCGCCCCGCCCAGCACATGATGCGGGTGCAGCGTCCGGTCTCGCGCGGCAACACGGCCTTGGCGCATGCTTTCGAAGTCGAGATGGAACCGGATCCCATCGCCTATGACAATGTGGTGCCGATGAGCCAACGGCTGTCGCTGCTGGAATTGAACGAGGCGACCTGTCATTGGCCGGTCGGCGATCCCTCGAGCCCGGAATTCTTCTTCTGCGGCGGCAAGGCGCTGGCGAGCCTGCCCTATTGCGCGCACCACTCGCGGATCGCCTACCAGCCGACCGGCGACCGCCGCCGCCAAGCGCCAAAGACGACGCGGTAGTCGCTCCTCGTCGCTCGTACTAACATCGCGGTCATCGCCCGGCTTGACCGGGCGATCTGGTATTCCAGAGACGTTTGAGACAAACCGAAAAGCCGCAGCGTACTGGATCGCCCGGTCAAGCCGGGCGATGACAGTTTTCGTTGTGGCGACCGCCCCGTATTAACGTCGAGGACAACGGCGACGTTTTTCTGTATCGCTCGCTACTCTACCTTCGCGAAACGATCGTCGAGCGCGTAGCCGGCGCCGCGCACGGTGCGGATCGGGTCCTGCTCGCGGCCGGGATTGAGCAATTTGCGCAAGCGCCCGATGTGCACGTCCACCGTACGCTCGTCGATATAGATGTCGCGGCCCCAGACGCTGTCGAGTAACTGCTCGCGTGAGAACACGCGGCCCGGATGCTCCAGGAAGAATTCGAGCAGCCGGTATTCGGTCGGCCCGAGATCGACCGGGCGGCCCGAGCGGGCGACGCGGCGTTTTTCACGATCCAGTTCGATGTCGCCATAGGTGAGCACGGTGGCTAGCCGCTCGGGACTAGCGCGCCGCAGCAGGCCGCGGACCCGCGCCAGCAATTCGGGCACCGAGAACGGCTTGACGATGTAATCGTCGGCGCCGGTCGCAAGCCCCCTGACCCGCTCGCTTTCCTCGCCTCGCGCGGTCAGCATGAT
This sequence comes from uncultured Alphaproteobacteria bacterium, assembly GCA_963752265.1. Lineage (GTDB taxonomy): Bacteria > Pseudomonadota > Alphaproteobacteria > Rhizobiales > Xanthobacteraceae > Bradyrhizobium. The sequence goes on along the minus strand of CAVVZW010000158.1, from coordinate 10,520 downwards.
AATGGGTAGCTGTTTGGTTTCGGGCCGGGCGCGCAAGCGGCGGCACAGCTCGATGCCGGACAACCCCGGCAGCATCCAGTCCAGCACGATCAGATCGGGAATCCGCTCCTTCAGCCGGGTGTCGGCGTCGTCGCCGCGCCCGACCGTTTCGACATCGTACCCCTCGGCGTCGAGGTTGTAGCGCAACAGCGTCGTCAGCGCTTCCTCGTCTTCCACCACCAGAATGCGTGCGCTCATATGCGTAGCCTTCTTTCGTCCTTGAAAATTGGTTGCTTCATGTGATGCATTTCCCCCGGAAAAGGCGATCAGCTTCCAGGTACAGTTGTAGCAAACGTCGTCATGTCGCCCTTCGGTCGTTTGTCGAGAATTTGCTGGCCTTCGATCATGTAGAACACAGTCTCGGCGATATTGGTCGCGTGGTCGCCGATCCGCTCGATGTTCTTGGCGCAGAACATCAGGTGAATGCAGAACGAGATATTGCGCGGGTCCTCCATCATGTAGGTCAACAGTTCGCGAAACAGCGAGGTGCAGATCGCGTCGACTTCCTCGTCGCTCTTCCACACCGTCATCGCCGCCGGCAGGTCGTGCGACGCATAGGCATCCAGCACCGACTTAACCTGCGATTGCACAAGGTCGGTCATGTGCTCAAGCCCGCGGATCAGCTTCAACGGCTGAAAGTCGCTCTCCAGCGCGGCGACACGCTTGCCCATGTTCTTGGCGAGGTCGCCGATCCGCTCCAGGTCGGTGCCAACGCGCATGGCGCCGACGATCTCGCGCAAGTCCACCGCCATCGGCTGACGCCGCGCAATGGTCAGAACCGCGCGCTCCTCGATCACCCGCTGCAAATTGTCGATTTCGACATCGGTCTCGACCACGCGCCGGCCCAGCGCGACATCGCGGCGGATCAGCGCATCGACGGAATCCACGATCATGCGTTCGGCCAGACCGCCCATTTCCGCGACCAGGCGGGTCAATTCCTGAAGATCGCTGTCGAACGCCTTGGCGGTATGCTCTGAGGCCATTTTATTCTCCTTGAGAATCATGCTCCGATCCCAGCGAAGCCTGATCCTATTCACTGATTTGAGCGTGATCTGTTGCCTGGATCACTTGTCTCAGCCGAAACGGCCGGTGATATAGTCTTGGGTGCGCCGGTCGTTTGGCGACGTGAAAATCTTGTTGGTCTCGTCAAACTCGATCAGCTCGCCCAGATACATGAACGCCGTCTTGTCGGAGACACGGGCGGCCTGTTGCATGTTGTGGGTGACGATGGCGATCGTGTAATCCTCCGCCAGTTGCTGGATCAGTTCCTCGACCTTCGCGGTCGAGATCGGATCAAGCGCCGAGCACGGCTCGTCGAACAGGATCACCTCGGGACGGACCGCGACCGTGCGCGCGATGCAAAGCCGCTGCTGCTGGCCGCCGGACAGGCTGAGCCCTGAGGCATTGAGCTTGTCCTTGACCTCATTCCACAGCGCGCCACCGCGCAACGCCTTCTCGACACGGTCGTCCATTTCGGAACGGGAAATCTTTTCGTACAGGCGAATGCCGAAGGCAATGTTCTCGTAGATCGTCATCGGGAACGGTGTCGGCTTCTGGAACACCATGCCGACCCGCGCCCGCAGCAAATTGAGATCGAGCTTGGGGTCGAGAATGTTGGTCTGGTCGAGCATCAGCTGGCCGGTGGCGCGCTGCCCCGGATAGAGATCGTACATCCGGTTGAATATCCGCAGCAACGTCGACTTGCCGCAACCCGACGGGCCGATGAAAGCGGTGACGCGGTTGGTGCCGAGTGTGATGTTGATGTTCTTCAGCGCCTGGTTCTCACCGTAGTAGAAGTTCAATCCGCGCGCGGTGATCTTGGGTGAGGCTTCCGCTTGAGCGGATGCATGGCTGGCCATCGACGGCACCGGTGACAGCGGAAGACTGGCGGAAGCAGAAACGTCGTTCATTTTGCAGTCCTCTCGGCGGCAAGAATGCGTGCGCCAATGTTGAGAGCGAGTACGGCGAGCGTGATGAGGAGAGCCCCGCTCCAGGCGAGTTGCTTCCAGTAGGCGTAAGGGCTCTGCACGAAATTGTTGATGGTCACCGGCAGGTTCGCCATCGTCTTGGTCAGGTCGAGGCTGAAGAACTGGTTGGACAACGCGGTAAACAACAGCGGCGCGGTCTCGCCGGCGACACGGGCGGTCGCCAGCAGCACGCCGGTGATCAGGCCGGAGCGCGCCGCGCGATAGGCGATACGCTTGATGACCAGCGAGCGCGGCAAACCGAGCGCCGAGGCAGCCTCGCGCAGCGGATTGGGCACCAGCAGCAGCATGTCTTCGGTGGTGCGCACCACGACCGGGATCACGATCACCGCGAGCGCCAGCGCGCCGGCCAAAGCCGAGAAGCCGCGCATCGGCACCACGACGGCGCCGTAGATGAACAGGCCGATGATGATCGACGGCGCGCTCAACAGGATGTCGTTGATGAAGCGGATCACGGAGGTGAGGCGGTCGTTGCGGCCGTATTCGGCGAGATAGGTCCCGGCAAACAGGCCGAGCGGCGCGCCGAGGCCGAGCCCGATCGCGGTCATGATGACGGAGCCCGTGATCGCATTCAAAAGCCCGCCTTCGTTTGAACCCGGCGGCGGCGTGTTCTGGGTGAAGACTTCGAGATTGAGACCCCTAAGACCGTTGAAAAACAGCGTGAACAGGATCAGCGCCAGCCAGGTGACGCCGAAAGCCGCGGCGCCGATACAAAGCCAGCGTATGACGATGTCCTTGCGGCGGCGCCTGACGTAGATCGGGTTCATGCTACTTGCCCGCCTTCGTTTCGAGCCGCATCAGCATGAGCCGCGCGGCCGACAGCACCAGGAAGGTCAGCACGAACAGAAGCAGGCCGAGCAACATCAGCGCGGACTGATGCAGGCCGTCGCTTTCCGCAAATTCGGATGCGATCGCGGCCGAGATCGTGGTGCCCGGCGCAAAGATCGATGTCGAGATGCGGAAGGAATTTCCGATGATGAAGGTGACCGCCATGGTTTCGCCGAGCGCGCGGCCGAGCGCCAGCATGACACCGCCGATGACACCCACCCGGGTATAGGGGATCACGACGTTGCGAACCACTTCCCACGTCGTGCAGCCTACGCCGTAGGCGGCCTCCTTCAACACCGGCGGCACCGTCTTGAAGACGTCGACAGAAATGGCGGTGATAAAGGGCAGCACCATGATCGCGAGAATAAGGGCGGCGTTGAACAGGCTGAGATAGGACGGCGGACCTGCGAAAATCGAACCGAGAATTGGGACGCCATCGAACAGATTGATCATGAACGGCTGGAACGTGTAGGCCAAAAACGGACCCAGCACGAAAAATCCCCACATGCCATAGATGATGGAGGGAATGCCGGCGAGCAACTCGATGGCGATGCCGATCGGCCGGCGCAGCCATTGCGGACAAAGCTCGGTGAGAAAAATCGCGATGCCGAGCCCCACCGGGATCGCGATCAACATCGCAATGAAAGAGGTGACGAGCGTGCCGTACATCGGCCCCAACGCGCCAAGCACCGGCGGATCAGCCGACGGCGCCCAGCGCTGCGTCCACAGGAACGCAAAGCCATATTCCTTCATCGCCGGCCAGGCGCCGACGATCAGCGAAAGGATGATGCCGCCAAGGATGAGCAGGACCGAGATCGCGCAGACCCGGGTGATCCAGTAAAAGGTGACGTCCCCGGCCTTGAAGGCGTTCAGCGCCTTGGCGCGGTCGTACGGGCCTGCAACATCCATTGCATCGCCTTGAACCGTCATCTCCGCCACGCCGATTCCCTCTGTCTGGTCCAAAGTATTACCCGTCGCCCGTTCTTTAGAGGCCGCCTTGCCGGTGGCGGTCTTTGCTCTGAAGCGAAGCACCGCGCCGTTCTGGAACGACGCACCTCAACACCTGCTGGGCGGCAGTTCACCTACCTTCCGTCCGGATGCGGTGCGTCCGGACGGAAAACAGGTTTACGGAAAACGCGTCAGCTCTTGATGTCGGCCGACCAGGTCTTCTCGATCAGCTTGACCACGGCGTCCGGCATCGGAATGTAGTCGAGTTCTTCGGCCATCTTGCCGCCATTGGCGAAAGCCCATTTGAAGAACTTGATGGCTTCCGCCGAAGCGACCTTATCGGTCGGCTCTTTCTGCATGAGGATGAAAGTCGAAGCCGTGATCGGCCAGGACGCTTCACCGGGCTGGTCGGTGAGGATCACGTAGTAACCGGGTGCTTTCGCCCAATCGGCGTTCGAGGCCGCCGTCTGGAATGACGCCACCGTCGGCTGCACGGTCTTGCCGGCCTTGTTGATCAGGGCCGTGTAGGTGAGCTTGTTCTGCTTGGCATAGGCATATTCGACATAGCCGATCGAATTTTTGGTCTGGCCGATATTGCCGGAGACGCCTTCGTTACCCTTGGCGCCGACGCCCGTCGGCCATTCCACCGCCGTGCCGGAACCGACCTTGGTCTTCCATTCTGCGCTCACCTTGGAAAGATAGTCGGTGAAGTTGAACGTCGTGCCCGAGCCGTCGGAGCGGCGAACCACGGTGATCGCCTCGCCTGGCAAATTTACGTTCGGATTGAGCTTCTTGATCGCCGGATCGTCCCACTTGGTGATCTTGCCGAGATAGATGTCGGCCAGCGTTGTGCCGTCGAACACCAATTGGCCCGGCTTTACGCCTTCCAGATTCACGACAGGAACGATCGCGCCCATGACCATCGGCCATTGAACCAGACCGTCCTTCTCGAGCTGCTCGACCTTCAGCGGCATATCGGTGGCGCCAAACGTCACGGTTTTGGCTTCGATCTGCTTGATGCCTCCGCCCGAACCGATCGACTGATAGTTCAGTCCGTTACCGGTCTCTTTCTTGTAGGCGTCCGCCCATTTCGAATAGATCGGGAACGGGAACGTCGCACCCGCGCCGGTGATGTCGGCGGCAAAGGCTGACGTCGATGCGGCAACCAGGCCGGCAGCGACGATCGTTTTGATGAAATTCATTGCGGGTCTCCATCTCGTAAGCCCAACGCTCACTGGGCTCATTTAGGAGCCGTCAATGCCGCTTTTACGAAGGTTTGATGACGGTTGGATGACATGATCAAGCCATTGAAAATGCTTGGTTTCAAGTCGAAGCGGGAGGCCTGGCCTGGGGAAAGCAGGCGGTAAAAGTAGCGCCGTTTTTCAGGACGCTTTCGATCAAAAGCCGGCCGCGATGGCGGTTAACGATATGTTTCACCAGCGATAGTCCGAGCCCGGTACCGCCCTGCGCGCGGCTGTCGCCGACATCCACCCGGTAGAACCGCTCAGTGAGCCGCGGCAGATGTTCCGGGGCAATGCCCGGGCCGAAATCGCGCACCTGAACCCGAAGCTCCGGCTGGCCCTCGCCCGATGCGGCCGCCGTCAGGGAGACGATCACCTTGCCGCCCGAAGCCCCATATTTCAACCCGTTCTCGACCAGGTTCTCGAACAGCCGCAGCAGTTCCTCGCGGTCGCCGGCGATCCAGGCCGGCGTCTCCGGCAGATCGACATCGACGTCGACCTGGCGTTCGCGCGCCAGCGGCTCCAGCCCGTCGATCACCTGCCGGATAATGGGCACGATATCCACCAGCGTATCCGGGCGGACATGGGCGGACAGTTCGACCCGCGACAACGACAGCAGATCGTCGATCAGCCTTGCCATGCGGGTTGCCTGGGTATGCATGATGCCGAGGAAGCGTTCGCGCGCCTTGGCATCGTCACGGGCCGGCCCCTGCAACGTGTCGATAAAGCCCGACAGCGCCGCGAGCGGCGTGCGCAGTTCGTGGCTGGCATTGGCGACGAAATCGGCGCGCATTTCCTCAACCCTCCGCAGCGGCGTCTGGTCGTGGAAGGTCATCAGCATGCATTTGTCGGTGCTGCCGAACAGAGTCGGCACCGGCACCGGGATGATGACAAGCTCCATCCAGCGATCGACCGGAACGTGATCGAGGTAGGTGGCGCGGCGCGGTTCGGTGGTGGCGATGGCTTCGCGCAACGCGCTGATGATTTCCGGCGAGCGCAGGGCAAACTGGGCCAGTTCGTTCTTGCGCAGCGCCGGCGCCAATTGGGCTGCCGCCAGATTGAGGTGAATGACGCGGCCGGCACGATCGAGCAATATTGCCGGATCCGGCATGCCGGCAACGACGGCGGCAACCGCTGCGGATTCCACCGGATTGACGCCGCGGACATCCTCACGCGAAGCGGCGGTGTCATGCAGGCGCCATGGCACCAGCGCGGCGGCTGCGATGCAGGCAAAAATAGCGGCCGCGCGCACCACCGACAATTCGCCGAGCACGACCACGACGGCCAGCGACAGCGCGGCAGCCAACAGGATGATCGCCGAATGCCGCAAGCGGTCCGGCCACGGCGAGAAAAAGAAGGAGGGAGTATCGTCTATTGCCATTGGGCTAATTCACAATCTCATCCCTGCGGCCCATCAAATCAGGCCCCGGAGTCCTTACGCTCCCTGACATATACGGCTTCGTGCTGCGGTTCCCCAGCTAAAGCGGCGGCGGCCTGCCGCAACCGTTTCGACCGGGCGCCGACGATAACCTCTCGAAACGTCAGTAAGATTACAGATATGATGAATGGCGCAATATAATAGAGCACCCGGAACAACAGCATCCCGGCCAGCAAGTCCTCCTTGTCCATCTGCCAAAGGCCGACCAGCATGGCGGCATCGAAGACGCCCAAGCCCCCGGGGGAATGGCTGGCGAAGCCGAGCAGCGTCGCCGAGACAAAGATGACCGCGACCACGACGAAGCCCAGATTGGGCTCGTCCGGAACCAGCGTGTACATCGCTAGCGCGCAGAAACCGAGATCGACGATGCCGATGGCGATCTGCAACAGCGTCAGCGGGCCGCCCGGCAGCACCACCGTCCACGGCCCGCGGCCGACATTGCGCGGCTGCTTCCAGACCCAGATCACATAGGCCACGAGGCCAATCAAGATGGAGACAGCGATCGTACGATTAAGCCAGGGCGGCAGCTGATCGACCCAGGAGGCGGCCTCCGGATGATAGGCAATTCCAATTCCGAGCACCGCGGCGTTGCCGAGCCAGAACGTCAGGCCGGCAAGAAAGCAGATCTTGGCGACATCGATCGCGTTCAGACCCCAGGCCGAATAGATTCGGTAGCGCACCGCGCCCCCGGTGAAAACGCTGGCCCCGACATTGTGCCCGATCGAATAGCTGGTGAAGGCCGCAAGCGCATTGACGCGATAAGGGATCTCGCTTCGGCCGATCGCACGCACCGCAAACCAGTCGTAGAAGGTCAGCGTGAAATAACCTGCCGCCACGAACAATGCAGCCAACGCGATCGATCGGGGCTCGGTACTCTTGATTGCCTCGATGACCTCGAACGTATCGATATTGCGGAGCATGTGGTAAAGCACGTAGCACGCGATGCCGATGACGATGACGCTGACCGCGACGCCCAGCTTGTGCAAGATTTGCCTGCGGCGCAGAAACGAAATCGCCCGGCGTATTGGTTCCAGCATCTAGACCTCGCGCACGCAACTGAAGCGAATTTCAAGCCCGCTCCAGCCGGCCTGACCCATCTGGTAGCTTGTTTTGAGCGCTAGTGGAATTCGCTTCATGTCGCTAAATCCGCTCATTCACCTTGTTGGAAGCGTACCGCGAAGGCTGTTCGCGCCCACGATTTAAGCATCCGTTTCGGCAGCCAGACGCTGAAAATACAGAAGGTCAAGCTCCGGCGCTTCGCCCACGAGGCCCGTGAGCAGTGCATGGACCTGTCCGCGGTGATGGGTCTGGTGATTGAACCAGTGCGCCAGCGCGGGCGCCAATTGCTGTTCGAACTCCTGCGGCGATGAGACGCGGCGATATTTGATGGTCGCGGCGATGCGCGCCTCGTCGAGCCCGTCCACAAAAACAAAGATCCGTTTGTCTTGGGCTTCGCGCTCGGCGCGCAGTTCGTCGAAAGTCTCATACAGGATGGTGTCCAGCCGGAGCGGTGTATCGCCGTGGCCCGTAAAGCGCTGCATCCAGACCCGGTCGGTGACCAGGAGATGGTTAAGGGTGCCGTGGACGGATTTGAAGAAGGCGCCCCGATCGGCCCGATATTGATCGACGGAGAGGCGGCCAGCGGCCGCAAACAGTCGGCGGTTGGCCCAGGCATTGTAGCGGCCGAACATCCGGTAATGGTCCGCCAGCGTGGAGGATCTATCGGCCATGTCGATCAGCCTTCAACTTGCGCTGGCAGGGCCGGGCAACACCCGGTCGCGCAGCCACGATCCGATGGCGCACCCGATCAGATAGAGCGCCAACATCAGAAGGCCAAGGTCCAGCCAGTAGCCCGGCCGGCCCGGGACCACGCGCGCCAGCGCCGCCGCAAGCAGGGCTGCCACCAGCACGCTGAGCCCGCGGGCCAGCGGCTTCGAAACCCCATGACCGCGATGAACCACCGCGATCCAGCCCATCGCGAACCCAAGCAGCAGCGTGGCCAGCAGCCAGCCCCAGTGGAAAGTTGCCAGAAAAATCATGGCTGCTCCTTCACGACGAACTCGATGCGGCGATTACGCGCCTTGCCTTCGTCGGTGTCGTTGGCGGCCACTGGCTGGGTGCTGCCATACCCGATCGCGCTGAACCGGCTTGCGGGCAGACCTGGCTTCACGAGGTAATCCACCACGGCCTGGGCCCGCTTTTCCGACAAGGTCTGGTTCGAGCCGGCGTCGCCGTCGGCATCGGTATGACCGGCCACCTCGATATTGGCGGTCGGACAGCGCAGCGCAATCTCGACCAGATGATCGAGCAGGCCCGCCGAATCCGTGTCCAGGTTGGAACGCCCCGATTCAAAGCGGATCGTTCCTTTCGCCAGCACTTCCGAGAACAGCTGCTGACAGACGGTCGCATCCACGGGCGCAGCCGCCGGTTTGACCGAAATGTCCGCCTTGAGTTGCCATCCCTGCGGCAGATCCTTGATGAGGTTGGCGCGAAGCTGGCCGGACGCCGCGTCGTAGAGCGCATCACCCGAGAGCTTGACCTCACGATCTGCGACAACAAGCGTTCCGGTCGACAGCCGCGACAGCGCGCCGAGCGCCGGCAACACCGCGTTGGCGAAGCCCGAAGGCGCGCCCAAGCTTGCCTTGAGGTTGTCGATGACCTTTTCCAGGAAAAATTTACGGCCCGCCGCCGCCACGATCGCCGCATGCGCATTATTATCGGGAACATTGCCCGTCAGCGTCAGCGTCAGCGCCACCGGATCCTTGTTGGCCTGGAAAATATAGGGCGGGGCCTTGATCTCGTTCGATGCGACCGAAAAACCCTCCGGCAGGTTTTTCAGCGCAGCCGCAACCGCTTCCCGGCCGCCAAGCTCGCGCGCCATGCCCGAAAGGCTCACCTTCGTATCCGAAATTGAGACTTTGCCGTCTTTCAGCTTGGCCACCTGATCGAGCAGCAACAGCGCGGCTTCGTCGAAGCGGGGCGGCGCGCCGCGCGACAGGCTGGTTTGGTCGACCACCTCCACGCCGCCGAGATCCGCACGCGCAGCTTCCAGCAATTTGCCCTTGCTCGCGGGCAAGGGAGAACTGCCGGTCAAAGTAACCCTGACCACATCGCGCTCGGCCGACCAGACGAACGGCGCAGCTTCGGGAACGAGACGGGTTTCGTCGTTGACGAGGCGTACACCCGGCACGGCCGCGATCGCAGCGACGGCGTGACGGCGTCCCTCTTCGGAAAAAGCGTCGGCGGCCAGCGTGACGTCGCGGCCGTCAACGGCAATTCGGCTCTTGTCGAGCAGATTCGCTTCCGGAGCGCAACACGGAATTGTTCCAGCGGATAATCCGGCGCTCACGCGAACGCGTGAAGATCTCGTTCTCGACATGCCATGCCTGGGGCAGGTTGGCCAGCAGCGCCACGAAAACAGTTTCATGTCGCCACTTGCTCGGTGGCATGAAGGTCTCGAACCAGTCCCGCCCGACCACTTCCTCAAGCTGCCAGCCGGTCAGGCGAAGCAGGTACTCGTTGCAATAGGTGATTCTTGCTTCGCGGTCGAGCATCACCGATGCCAGCTGCACATTTTGCAACAGGTCACTGAAGCGACGCTCGCTCTCCTGCAATTCCAGCGCGGCGGCTTTGCGCTCGGAAATGTCCCTGACCACGCCGGCGATGCGCACGATCGCGCCGGCATCGTTGCGGACCGGATAGCCACGTACCTTCACCCACTGGATCACGCCACCCGCCGCGCAGGTAGCGGCACTCGTATTCGAACTCGCCGGCAGCGATTCCGGCTTTGTACTTCTCCGCGGATCGACTCGCGATCCGTCCGGGTGCATCGCATCGGTCCAGGATTTCGAATTCGCGTACAGGCTCTCGCGGGTATGGCCCGACAGCTTTTCGTAGGCCGGACTGACATACAGCATCCGGCCGCCTCTCGGCTTCCCATCAGGAAGAACGCGTCGCTGATGTCTTTCGGCCATCTGCCGGAATCGCGACTCGCTGTCACGGAGCGCACTTCTTCCTGCAAGCTCCGGCGGCAGTGAGCGC
>CAVVZW010000157.1:0-3287 GCA_963752265.1 uncultured Alphaproteobacteria bacterium | reverse complement strand
AAACCCCAAAACCCCATAGTTCATTATTTATGTATAGTTGTCAATTATTTTAATAATTTAAATCCATAATACTTACGAAAATGAAGGACATACCATATATCTCAATTATATCTGATTAAATTAGAGAGTTAGAGTTGAATGGTTAGTCAAAATAAGAAATATTTAACTAAATGATGGCATCTACTGCTCCTATAAGATAAGACTTCTAATTCGTATTTTCGTTAGTACTACCAATACAATATAATGAGATTTAAGAAACATCCTAGCTAAATATGCAGCTATAAAAAAAGAAGCACAGAAGGTTATAAATAGCAAAAAATAAAATCAAGAATAGTCATTTAATAGAAAAGCAATCTCCCTCATTCAAACAAAATTAAAAATAGGGAGGTAATGGCAGGGAGAGATTTTTCCATTAAACTAATTGTTTAGAGGGAGATATTTACAATTAAACATAAATTAAATAAGCCTATTTAATCTCAACCAATTATAAATAGATTCTCACCTAATAATAATATTATATACTAACATAACTAATCTTAGAATTAATAGATTTACAAAATTTAGAAAATTTAAAGTATAAATAAGTCTCCATCTTAACTATTAATTGAATTAGTTAATATTAGAGAACTAAATTAATACCCAATTTAACTTGATGCAAACCCTTTAATAGAAAAGATTGAAACTAACTGGATCCCAATACAAGAATGCTGTGAGCAATCAATTCTAAATATATAATGGCAAAGCTAACAAATGAATTCGTTGAGAAAAATGTGTATTACAAATAAATTAATTAATTTCATTTATCATTATGGCTCAAAATAATTCAGGATGAGCAAGATGGGGTTTTGGGGTTTTGGGGCCGCCGGCCATCGTCGCGCGCAGACGGATCAGCAAGACCGAATAGCCCATGGCGCGCGCGGCGTCCGAGCTTTCGCCGGCGGTGCGGACCAACAGGCCCCAGCGCGTAGTGCGGAACGCCCAATAGAGAATCGGCGCAAGCGCCACGCCAAACAAAAACAGCACATTGATACGCAAAGCAGCGCGGACCTGCTGGATGTCACTCCACCAGCCGAAATCGATGGCGGGGAGTCTTGCCGCGGTCGGTTCGATCAGCGGCTTGCCGAGATAGAAAGCGAGCCCCGTGCCGAACAACATCAAGGCGATGCCCACCGCAATGTCGTTGACCCGCGGCAGCGAGCAAATGCCGGCATGAAGCGCTCCAAACAGCGCTCCGGTGACACCGGCGGCGAGCACGCCCAGCCACGGCGAGCCCGTGAGGTAGGAAATGCCGTAGGCGCTCATCGCGCCCATCACCAGCGTGCCTTCGAGGCCGAGATTGATGCGGCCCGAGCGTTCGGTGATACATTCGCCGAGGCTGACGAACAGGAACGGCGTGGAGACGCGGATGGCGCCGCCGAACACCGCCACGGGGACGGTCCAGAGTCCGATCGATCCGTCCGCCATGTCAGGATTTCCCCTTCAGAAAGCCGATCCGCCCGTAAAGCGCGTCGCTCGCCAGCACGAACACGAAGATGATGCCTTGCAGCACCTGCACCGAGGCGTCGGGCAGGCCGAGCCTCCGCTGTAGAAGTCCGCCGCTGGCGTTGATGCCGCCGAGCAGGATCGCAACAGGAATGACGGCAAGCGGATTTTGCCGCGCCAGAAACGCGACCAGGATTCCGGTGAAGCCATAACCCGCCGCGAGGTTGGCGTTGGTGCGGCCCTGGACGGCTGCGACCTCGACCATGCCGGCGAGCCCGGCGCTTGCGCCGGCCAGAAAACAGATGGTCATGATCAGCCTGCCGACGGAAAGGCCGACGATCTTGGCGGCGCGGATATTGCCGCCAGCCACGCGTGCCGCAAAACCGAAAGTGGTGTGGTAGATCAGGATGTAAGAGGCGATCGCGGCGATCAGGCCGAACACCAGACCCCAATGCACGTCGGTGCCGGGAATCGAGCCGATCATGTTGGCGGCGCCGATCTCGCGCGTCGAAGGTTTGTTGAGGCTCGCCGGATCGCGCATCGCGCCTTCGACGAGGTGATTGAGGATGGCGAGCCCGATATAGACGAGCAAGAGGCTCGATATCGTCTCATTGACCCCGCGATATTGCCGTAAGCCTCCCGACAGCATGATCCACAGCCCGCCGCCGATCATGCCGGCGGCCGCCATTGCGCATTGCACCGTGAGCGGCGACGCCGACGGCATGGTGAGTGCGATGGATGTTGCCGACAACGCCCCGATCAACAGCGCGCCTTCGCCGCCGATGATGACCATCCCCAGTTGCGCCGGCAGCGCGGTGCAGAGCGCCGTGAGGATCAGTGGCGCTGCGCGGGTCAGCGTGTTCTGCCAGGAGAACCAGGTGCCGAACGCGCCCTGGTACATGTAGAAATACAGGTCGAGCGGATTTTTGCCGAACAGCGCGACAAAGATGCCGAAGACCACGAGCGCGCCGGCAAGCGCCGCGCCCGGGATCAGGATGTATTCGATGGAAGCGCCGTGGCGCTGGAGAAATCCGGGATCTGCGGCTGGAGCAACTCCAGCCGCTTGTGCCGAATCGGCAACTTCAGATGTCACGAAGTTACTCCAGATGTCAGGAAGTTGCGCCGATCACGCCCTCGACCAGATAGTCCATCTTCTCAAGTTCGGGATCCTTCTGGCCACGCTCGGTGCCCGCGGTGATCACGGTCTTGCCCTTGTTGTCGACCAGCGGACCCTTGAAGATCGCAAGACCCTTGGCCAGGAACGTCGCCTTGACCTCGTCGGCGTGCTTGTCGGGTCATGCCCACAACTTGCGGCCGATGTCTGCCCGGGCGGCATGCGCGTGACCGCCGCGCCACAGGCGCCGCCGCGGGCCTTCAGCCTCAGACAGAAGGCACGAACCTGGCGACTATCGATAAAGGGCCCGATCAGCGCGACGCGCCTATTCTTGCCGCCGCGACTGAGCCTTTCCATGCGCTCGGACAGGCCCCTTGTCTCATCGGGCCATTGCGCCTTCGGATCCCACGTCTCCGACGCACCCGCTGGGCGTTCAATCACACCAACCTGGATCCACTGCGATCCTTCCCAAACAGCGGCGTCGCCTTGGTTTGCCGCCTGCTCTGCGTTATACAGGTTGGGGAGTCTTTTCCTGCGCGATGACATGGCCGGCTTTGTATTTCTCGATCATCGGGACACATGGCGCCCTCAAGGCGGAGAACGCATCCTCAAGGACCGACTGCAGTTTGGCCATGCGTTGCGCGGCTGACGTCGAGCGGTCAGCCAACATGCGTGCGCGCTTCACAATGAC
>CAVVZW010000156.1:0-42289 GCA_963752265.1 uncultured Alphaproteobacteria bacterium | reverse complement strand
AAAAAAGCGTGGGCGTTGGCCGTGGATGTGGCGGATTCCGCCGCCGTCAACGCCGCCGCCGAAAAAATCCTGGCCGATTGCGGCAAGGTGGACATCCTGGTCAACAACGCCGGCGTCACGCGCGACGGCCTGCTCATGCGCATGAGCGATGCGGATTGGGACGCGGTGCTGGACACGAATCTGAAGGGCGCGTTTCTTTTCACGCAAGGCGTTCTTCCGCGCGTTTGCCAAACAGCGCGCCGGGCGCATCATCAATATTTCCTCGGTCATCGGCCTGATCGGCAATCCGGGCCAGTGCAATTACGCGGCGAGCAAGGCGGGCTTGATCGGCTTCACGCAATCGGTCGCCCGGGAACTGGCCTCGCGCGGCGTCACGGTCAACGCCATCGCGCCGGGCTTTATCGAGACGGACATGACGTCGGAGTTGAACGAGGAATTGAAGGCGCACATTTTGAAGCAGATTCCGCTGGGCAGTTTCGGCGCAGGCGGAAGACATCGCGGACGCGGCGTTGTTTCTGGCCAGCCCGGCGGCGCGCTATATTACCGGCCAGGTTTTGACGGTGGATGGCGGCATGGTGATGTAAATTGAATCGCGTCGAATTGCGTTGAAGCTGCAAGAACGGATTCGATTCGAAAAATTTTTGGATTCAAGGCTTGACGCATTTCGCGATTCATGGCATAGAAACACAGGCACAATTATTTATGGCTGACAAACCTATTGACCAACGTGTAAAGGACATCATCGTCGAACAACTCGGCGTCAAGCCCGACCAAGTGACGCCGGAGGCCAAATTCATCGAGGATCTCGGCGCCGATTCGCTCGACACCGTCGAGCTGGTCATGGCGCTGGAAGAGGAATTCGGCATCGAAGTGCCGGACGAACAGGCCGAAAAGCTCCAGAGCGTCGGCGATGTGATCAAATACATCGAAGACGCACCAGAAATAATTGCGACTTCGAACTTCGGGGCAGTTTGGCTGGACTCAGCTCGAACTGCCCCGTTTGATTTTCATGGCAAACAATTCGACAGAACGCCGCGTCGTCGTCACCGGCCTGGGCGTCGTCACGCCGCTCGGACAACGACCTCGATACGTTCTGGAAAAACCTCATTTCCGGCCAGTGCGGCATTGACAAGATCACCTCGTTTCGACGCCTCGCCGTTCGACACGCAGATCGCCGGCGAAGTGAAAAATTTCGATCCCGACGCCGGCGTTTCCCTCGCCCAAGGAAATCCGCCGCACGGACCGCTACTCGCAATTCGGCGTCTATGCCGCGTGGCAGGCGTTGAAGGATTCCGGCCTGGACCTGGAAAAGGAAAATCGCGACGAAATCGGCGTCATTCATCGGCTCCGGCATCGGCGGCCTGGCAACGACCGACCGAACAGCACAAGATCCTGCTCGAACGCGGGCCGGGCCGGCTTTCGCCGTTCATGATTCCGATGCTGATCTCGCAACATGGCGTCGGGCTTGTTCTCGATGTTTTTCAATTTGCGCGGGCCGAACTTCGCCACCTGCTCCGCCTGCGCCACCGCCAACCACGCCATCGGCGAAGCCTGGCGCACCATCAAGATGGGCGACGCGCAGGTCATGTTCGCCGGCGGCGCGGAAGCGACGGTCGTGCCCATCGGCATCGGCGGCTTTTGCGCGATGCGCGCCATGAGCACGCGCAATGACGATCCGCAAGCACGCCTCGCGCCCGTTCGACAAGGAACGCGATGGCTTCGTCATGGGCGAAGGCGCGGGCGTTCTGGTGCTGGAAGAATTGGAACACGCCAAAAAGCGCGGCGCGAAAATTTATTGCGAAATCGTCGGCTACGGCAACACCGCCGACGCGCTACCATCTCACCGCGCCGTCGCCCGACGGCGAAGGCGCGGCGCGCTGCATGAAGATGGCGCTGCGCACCGGCGGCCTGAACCTCGACGGACATTTCCTACATCAACGCCCACGGCACTTCCACGCCGCAGGGCGACATCTGCGAAACGCAGGCGATCAAAACGGTTTTCGGCGACCACGCGAAAAAACTCGCCGTCAGTTCCACCAAAGGCGCGACCGGCCACATGCTCGGCGCGGCGGGCGCGGTGGAAATGGCCGTGTGCGCGCTGGCCATCAAAAACGGCATCGTGCCGCCGACCATCAATTTGCAAATGCCCGACCCGGAATGCGATTTGGATTACGTGCCGAACACCGCGCGCGAAATGAAGGTCAACGCCATCATCAACAACTCCTTCGGCTTCGGCGGACATAACGCGAGCATCGCGGCGAAGAAATTCATTGGATAACTTCCGCGGCGCACGCGTTGTTTTGGAGTCGCGCGAAAATTTATTTGCTGCCCGGCTTGACCGCCGGAATTTTCGCCAAGTCCGGCGGCAATTTGTCCGCCTCAAAAGTTTCCACCTGCAACGAAATCAAGCTCTCAAACGGCACGCCAAAATTCACCGCGCCGTTGGAACGATCCACCACCATCGCCACGCCGACCACATTGCCGCCGTGCGCGCGGACGATGTCCAAAGTTTCCTGCACGCGTCCGCCCTTGGTCACGACATCCTCGACGACGAGAATTTTTTCGCCCGCCGCAATCTTGAAGCCGCGCCGCAAAACCAGTTTGCCGTCCTCTTTTTCCACAAAAATAAACCGCAAGCCAAGCTGCCGCGCGACTTCCTGGCCGATGACCAGTCCGCCCATCGCCGGCGAAACCACCGTGACCGCGCCGAGCGGTTTTAATTTTGCCGCCAGCGCCGCGCCGAGTTTTTCGACGACGGGCATTTGCTGGAGCGCGAGCGCGCATTGGAAAAATTGCCGGCTGTGCAAACCGCTGCGCAAAACGAAATGGCCTTCGAGCAACGCGCCCGAATCGCGGAAAATCTGCAACGCTTCATCTTTTGTCATGGCGCGGATTTTAAGTCCAAAGTTTCAAAAGTTCAAAGTCCAAAGTTTTGCCGCAGAGTACGCAGATGTCGCAGATTGTTTTAGAAATCGTTCGTTTTGCAATCTGTGCCTCTGTGCACTCTGCGGCTAATCTTCCGCGCGTGCCGAAGTGGATCAAACTCATCATCGCCATCCTGCTGCTGCCCGTTTGCGGCGGCGCGGCGCGTGGCTTTATGGCTAGTGTTGCGCGCGTGCGGCAGCGCGGACACGACCTGGGTTCCGTTGCTGGCGGGCGCGGCGTGCTGGATTGTGATTTTTTTCCTGCTGCCCAAGCCGATGTGGATTTACGTCTTCGGCCATGAACTGACGCACGCGCTGTGGACGTGGCTGTTCGGCGGACAGGTCAAAAAAATGAAGGTCACGTCCAAAGGCGGCCACGTCGTCATTTCCAAAACCAATTTTGTCATCGCGCTCGCGCCGTATTTTTTCCCGCTGTATGTCGTGCTGGTCGTCGGCGTGTTCGCGCTCGGCAATTTCATTCTGGAACTGGCACGGCTATCTCGTCTGGTTTCATCTGTGCGTCGGCGCGGCGTATGCGTTTCACGTCACGCTGACATTTCATGTTTTGCAGACGCGGCAGTCGGACATCACGTGCCAGGGCTATTTATTTTCCGCCGTGGTTATTTTTCTCGGCAATGTCTGCGTGCTGCTGTTCGGGATTCCGTTGCTGACGGCGAAGGTTGGCATTTCTTGAAGTCTCTGCGATTGGTGGCTGAAAGGCACGGGCACGATTTTGCACTGGCTGCAGCGCGTGATTTGATGCCGGGAAAATTTGTTAGCAATTCAGTCTTGAATTGTCCGGGCGTTTCGCTTCATGCTTCACGTCGCTATGGATTTGGCCGACATCTTGGGACGCGAACAGATCGTCCCCGAACTGAAAGCGACGAACCGCTGGGAAGCGATTGACGAACTCATCGGCAATCTCGTGGCCACCGGCAAGATTCAGCCCGGCGACCGCGACGCCGTGACCGCCGCCGTCAAAAAGCGCGAAACCTCCATGTCCACCGGCATCGGCTTCGGCATCGGCATCCCGCACGCCTCGACGGATTTGATTTTTGAAGTCGTCGGCGCGCTCGGCCGCTCGCGCACCGGCGTCAATTTCGACGCGCTCGACAACCAGCCCGTGAAGCTCGTCATGCTGTTCCTCGTGCCGCAGGGTCAATTTCAGAAACATCTCCACACGCTCGCCAACATCGCCAAACTTTTGCACAAGGCCGATTTCCGCGAAGCCCTCGAAAAATCCCCCGACGCCGACGCCATGCTCGCCGTCATCCGCGAACACGGGAAAAAGTAATTTGATTCGTCAAACGGCTGAACGGTTGAATCGTCGAATCGTTCTCGGTATTTTTCATCCGTGTATTTAGTCCATCTCGTGGTTAAATAATTCTCCGTGCTGCCACACAAACAAATCGAATTGAAGCTGCAAGCCGCCGTCCGCGAAATTTTGCCGGACGCCGATGTCTCCGCCGTTTTAGTCCGCCCGTGCGATCCGAAATTTGGCGATTACCAAAGCAACGCGCTGATGTCGCTCGCCAAAACGCGCAAAATGAATCCGCGCCAGCTCGCCACCGATGTTTTGGCGAAACTCGATGTTTCCGACGTTTGCGAAAAAGTGGAAATTGCCGGCGCGGGCTTCCTGAATTTCCGGCTGAAAAATTCCGTGCTCGACGCAAACGCTCGAAGCCGCCGCGCGCGGCGAACATTTGTTTTTTGAAAAAGCCGCGCCGCCGAAAACCGTCGTCATTGATTTCAGTTCGCCGAACGTCGCCAAGCCGATGCACGTCGGCCACATCCGCTCCACCGGCATCGGCGACGCGCTGCAACGCACGCTGCGGCTGCTCGGCCACCGCGTCATCAGCGACAACCACATCGGCGACTGGGGCACGCAGTTCGGAAAATTATTGCTCGGCTGGAAACAATATTCTGGATCGCGCCGCGCTCGAACGCGACGCCATCGCCGAACTCGAACGGCTCTACAAAATCATCAACGCCGAGTGCGACGCGAATCCCGCGCGGCTCGAAGAAGCGAAAGCTGAATTGGTAAAACTTCAGGCCGGCGACGCGGAAAACATTTCCATCTGGAAGGAAATGATCCGGCTTTCGCAAATCCAGTTCGACACGATTTATTCGCGGCTCGGCGTGAAATTTGATTTCGCGCTCGGCGAAAGTTTTTACAATCCGTGGCTCGGCGAAGTCGTGGATGATTTGCTCGCGAAAAAAATCGCGCGCGAAAGCGAAGGCGCGGTCGGCGTGTTCAGCGACGGCTCGCTGCCGCCGAAGGAAGACCCGTTTCTCGTCAACCGCGACGGCGAATGGATTGCCGATCCCGCGCTCGTGCGCAAGAGCGACGGCGGTTTCAATTACACGACCACCGATCTGGCGACCGTGGATTACCGGCTCAAAACCTGGTCGCCGGATGAAATCGTTTATGTCGTGGACGACCGGCAGTCCGGGCATTTCAAAAAACTGTTTCTCATCGTCGCGCGCTGGAAACCGGACGCGGCGAAAAGCACGAAGCTCATCCACGTCGGCTTCGGAAAAATTCTCGGCGACGACGGCAAGCCGTTCAAGACGCGCTCCGGCGACACGGTGAAACTCGGCGACCTGCTCGACGAAGCCGAAGCGCGCGCGTTCAAAATTGTTTCTGATTACGTCGCCTCCGGCCTTTCGCGCTATGGCGGGGACGATGGTTTGACGATCTACAAACGCAGCACGTTCGGCGGCCTGATCAACCTGTCCAATCGCGTTCAGTTCTATTACCTTTGCTTGTTCTGCCTGTTCAGCGGAATCTTTCTGGTCTGGCGCATCGTCAACTCGCGCTTCGGTCTTGTCCTGCAAGGCTTGCGCTCCAACGAACAGCGGATGCAGGCGATCGGCTTCCCAGTGACGCGTTACCGGCTGGTATGCTTCATCATATCAGGCACGATGTGTGGCCTGGCCGGTGCGCTCCTGGCGAACAATACCGATTTCATCAGCCCGGCCGTGATGTACTGGACTTGCTCCGGCGATCTCATGGTCATGGTCATTCTCGGCGGCATGGGGTCGCTGTTCGGCCCCGTGGTCGGCGCCATCGTTTATCTCGTACTGGAAGAATTCCTGTCGCAGGTCACCGAATACTGGGCGATGATCATGGGGCCGCTTCTGCTCCTGATCGTGCTGTTCGGGCGCGGCGGCATCATGGGTCTGATCGGGAGGTTTTCCCGTGGCTGAGCCCTTGCTCCGCGTCGAGAATCTGGTCAAGCAGTTCGGCGGCATCGTCGCTACCGACAACCTCTCGCTTGATATCGCGCCCGGCGAACTGCACGCGATCATCGGGCCGAACGGCGCCGGCAAGACCACGCTGATCAGCCAGTTGATCGGACAATTGAGCCCGAGCTCCGGCACCATCCGCTTTGCCGGCAAAGATATTACTCATCTGCCGGCCTGGAAGCGCAGCCGGATCGGGCTGGCGCGCTCGTTCCAGATCACCTCGCTGCTGCCGGACTTCACCGCGGCCGACAATGTCGCGCTCGCGGCGCAGGCCCGTCACGGCCATTCGTTTCGCTTCTTCGCCAATGCCCGCAAAGAAAAGCCGCTCCGCGAGGCGGCACTTGCGGCGCTGAAACGGGTGGGGCTGGGTGATCGCGCCGATATCGTGGTGTCAAGGTTGAGCCACGGCGAGCAGCGCGAACTCGAATTGGCCGTAGCACTCGCCACCCAGCCGCAATTGCTGTTGCTGGATGAGCCGATGGCAGGCTTGGGGGCCACCGAATCGGCGCGCATGGTCAAGCTGCTCGCGGATCTCCGTCAGGAGGTGACGATCGTCCTGGTCGAGCACGATATGAACGCGGTGTTTGCGCTCGCTGACCGCATCACCGTGCTGGTCTATGGCCGCGTGATCGCTTCCGACGTGCCGGCGGCGATCCGCATCAACGAGGAGGTCAAGCGCGCTTATCTCGGCGACCAGCATGTGGTGACCGCCCATGGCTGAGGGAACGTCGGCTGACACCGCGCCGCTGCTCGAAGTCGAAGGCCTGGAGACCTGTTACGGCCTCAGTCAGGTGCTGTTCGGCCTGTCGCTGTCGATCAATAGCGGCGAGATGGTTGCCTTGATGGGCCGCAACGGTATGGGCAAGACCACGACCATTCGCTCGATCATGGGATTGACGCCGCCGCGCGCCGGCTCCGTTCGCCTCAACGGCAAGGACGTTCGGGGATTGGCTTCGTTCCGCATCGCGCAACTCGGCATCGGGCTCGTTCCCGAAGGCCGTCAGATTTTTCCAAACCTCAACGTGCGCGAAAATCTCGTTGCGGCTTCCGCCAACCGTCTCGGCGCCAACGACCCCTGGACGCTGGACAAGGTCCACGCGCTGTTCCCGCGTCTGGCCGAACGCGGCGGCAACATGGGCAATCAACTCTCCGGTGGCGAACAGCAGATGCTGGCAATTGGGCGCGCGCTGATGACCAACCCGCGGCTGTTGATTCTGGACGAGGCGACGGAGGGGCTCGCGCCACTGATCCGCGAGGAAATCTGGAATTGCCTGTCGATGCTGAAAGCGCGCGGCCAATCGGTGCTCGTGATCGACAAGAACGTCGAAAATCTCGCTCGCATCGCCGACCGCCACTACATCATCGAGCGCGGCCGCGCCGTGTGGAGCGGCACGTCGGAACAACTGATCGCGGAGCCTGATTTGCAGCACCGCTATCTCGGAATTTGAGCGGGCTTAAAAATTTATTCCCGGATTTCTCAAATAAATTTTGAGAAAAGAGTTCTTCGCCTCGAGATTGAAATAGCAGTCTGTTGTCGTTGAGCGTCAAATCGCAAACAGCTTACTCCCCGATTTGACAGTGGCATCTTCGCTGATCTTGGTGACTCCGATTCCATATCTGGTTTGGGGGTACCATGAGTTCGAAAATTCGCGGCAACGCCGCTGCGAGGCGTGCGCGCGCTTCGTCAAAATACGTTTCATCCGTCTTCATCGCTTCAAGCGCGATCTGGCTCGTGAGCACAAGCGCACGAGCCGACGATAACGCGACGCTTCAGAAGCTCGAAGCTCACCTCCAGCAATTGGAGGAGCGGCACGAAAGCGAGATCAGGGCGTTGCAGGCGGAGATCAAGCGCTTGCGCAAGCAGAAGCCGGCCGCGGTGGCGGCAACGCTACCAGCCGCAGCTGAGCCGCTGCGATCCTCGATTTTGCCGCCGGGCCTGCCGCCTCCGGCAACGCCGGCGAAGGTGTTGATGACCTACGATCGCGGCTATCACTTCGGCTTTTCCGATGCGACCGGTGAGAACACCGTCGAACTGCTCGGCCGTCTTCAGGTCGATACCGGTGGTTACACCGGTTACAACCCCGCGCCGGAAACGCTCGACCGGAAAGGTTTGTCGGACGGAATCGATCTGCGCCGCGCCCGCATCGGCGTCATCGGGACATTTGCGAGCGATTGGCACTATGCCTTCGTCTACGACCTCGGCAACACGTCGGACAGCAACAATTCCAACAACGCATTGGCGAGCGCGAATTCAAGCACGAGCCCAACGACAAGCAACACCTTCCTGTCCGGCGTCGAGAATGCCTTCATCACCTACAACGGTTTTTACAATCATGGCCAGCAATTTCCGGTCGCGTTCGATTTCGGCATCATGTCCGTGCCGTGGACTCTGGAAGAGGCGACCAGTTCGAACGATATCATGTTTATGGAGCGGTCCAGCGCGCAGGTCATCGCGACGACATATGGCGGTGGCGATTTCCGTTCGGCCCTCGACATACGTTCCAACGACGATCGTTACTGGCTCGGCGCTTTCCTCACCGGTCCGAATTCAGGCGCGCTGCACACGGCGGGAGCTTCCTGCAACACCGGCACCACGGCGGTTACGGCCGGAACGCCTTGCGTCACCTCGGCGCAGATGACCGGGAACGGACCACAACTGTCTTTCCTCGCGCGCGGTGCCTATCAAGTGGTTGCGCAAAAGGATGCGACGTTTCACATCGGCTTCAACTACGCCAATTTGTTCGATCCGAGTACCGGCGCCAATCTTCAGGCGATCTCGTTGTCGGACCGGCCGGAGCTTCGTATCGATCCAACCTCGTTCCTGGCGACGGGCAATATTCCGGCGAGCGGCGGGCAGGTGTTCGGCGTCGAAGTCGCCGCCACCTACAAGAACTTCTTCGCGCAAGGCGAATATTATCACTACACCGTCGATACGCGCGCGTCGGTGCCGACTGCGCCCGGCAATTTGCAGGGCGGCGTACCCGGACCCACGCTCAATTTCGACGGCGGCTATCTGCAGGCGAGCTACAGTATCGGTGGCGTCCGGCACTACGATCCAACGCGCGGCGCTTATACTGGCGTCATTCCGGAATCGCCGCTCGCGTGGGGGACTTCCAGCTGGGGCGCGCTTGAATTCGCGACGCGCTACACCGTCGTCAATCTCAATAGCCCGTTCCTCACCACAGCTGTGCTCGGACCGGCTTATTCCGCGCCGGGCGTCTTTACCGGCGGCACCACGACTTACGGCGGCGGCAAGGAGACGAGTTATGGCGTCGGCCTGAACTGGTATCCGAATCTCAACATGAAGTTCATGCTCGATTACGAGCATGCCGTAGTCGACAATCCGCAGTTCTTCGGTGGGCCGAACTATCGCGGCGCCACGATCGACTGGGTCGGTGCGCGTACGCAGCTTGTATTCTGAAGATATTCGCGTATCCCTCGCCCCGTATGGGGCGAGGGATATAGAAACGTCTATGCGTTTCCTCTGTCTTCGCGGAACAGATCGAGTTTCTGTTGCACCGGGCGGTCGGAGAACGAGAACAGCACCGCGTCCGCATCCGCTTCGTGGGTGACCCACTGCCAGCTCGGCACCACGAACAGGTCGCGCGGTCCCCATTCGAAGGTCTGATCGCCAACCCGCGTGCGGCCTTTGCCTTCAATTGCGGCAAACACGGTCGCATCCGTCGAACGATAGCGCGCGGTCTTGAAGCCCTTCGGCAGCAACTGGATGAAGGTACCGATCGTCGGCATCGCGAAATCGCCGGTTTCGGGATTGGAGAATTTCAGCTTCAACCCGTGGCAGGCGTCCCATTCGCCACGCTGCTTGGCGGTCTCCAGCGCCTCGCGCGTATAGGAATAGGGATAGTTGAAGATAGGCGAGGTCTTGGATTTGCGTTTCTCGTCGATCGGCAAGAGGTTATGGCCGTAGCGCGCAAAGCTGTCGCCCGCGGGGCGGGTGATCTTCTGCTGATCTTCCTTCAGGCCTTCGGCGAATGAAGCGTCGAAGAACTTCACCATCGGAATGTCGAGGCCGTCGAGCCAGAATACCGGCTCGGAAGTTTCGTTGGAGTGATCGTGCCACGTCATCGCGGGCGTGATGACGAAGTCGCCGGGGGACATCGTGGTGCGCTCGCCATCGACCGAGGTGAATGCGCCCTCGCCTTCGAGAATGAAACGCAACGCTGACTGGCTGTGGCGATGGGCCGGCGCGACATCGCCCGGGACCACCATCTGCACGCCGGCAAACAGCGAGGTCGTCACCTTCGACTGACCGCGCAACCCTGGATTTTCCAAAACCAGCACACGCCGCTCGGCTTCCTTGGCGGTGATGAGCTTGCCGGCTTCGGTCATGTAGTCGCGGATTGCATCGAACTTCCACAGATGCGGCTGGCAGGCGCTTTTCGGTTCGGGTGTGATGAGATCGCCGAGCACATTCCACAGCGCGGAAAGATTCTCACCGTCGATCTTCTTGTAGAACGCTTCACGTTCCGGCGTCTTCGCTACGGCTTCCATGGCCAACCTCCTCCTATGTGTTCTTATGTCGTTTCCTGATTGACAGTATACTGCCAATATGGCTACCGTCAATGACAGCCTGAAAAGGCTGATCGAGAAAAATAAAAGGGAGGTCAGTGATGAGGCTGCACGGCTACTTCCGCAGCAGCGCGTCCTATCGGGTCAGAATCGCGTTGAACCTGAAGGGGTTAAGTGCGGAACACCTGAGCCATCATTTGCGCAAGGGCGAGCAGCGCGCGCCCGATTATCTCGCGATCAACCCGCAGGGCCTTGTTCCCACCTTGCAAGGCGATGGCGGCGCCATCCTTACGCAATCGCTCGCCATCATCGAGTGGCTGGACGAAACCCACCCCGAACCACCGCTACTGCCAAAGGAGCCATTGCGCCGCGCCCAGGTTCGCGCCTTCGCGCAGGCGCTCGCTTGCGACACCCATCCGATCCAGAACCTGAAAATCCTGGCCCGCCTGCGCGAGCTCGGTCTTCCCGAAGAGAAGGTCACGGACTGGGCGGCGTGGGCCAATCGCGAAGGCCTCGGCGCCTGCGAGAAGCTGATCGCAGACGAGGCCGGACCATTTTGCTTTGGCGATGCGCCGACCGTCGCCGATCTATGTCTCGTGCCTCAACTCGCCAATGCGCGTCGTTTCGGCGTTGACGTTGCGGCTTTTCCTCGCCTGCTCAAGGCGGAAGCAGCCGCGAAGGAACTCAGGGCGTTCGCTGACGCCGCACCGGAGCGACAGGCTGATGCCGAGTAAACCGGATACGGTGACCATGGACGCGGTCTACACCGCGCCCGGCTATCTGTTTCGCCGGATGCAGCAGATCGCGGTCGCGATCTTCATCGAGGAATGCAAGGCCTTCGATCTGACGCCGGTGCAATACGCCGCTCTGATCGCGATCCGTACCCATCCCGGCATTGACGCGACACGGCTCTCCGCGGTGATCGCGTTCGACCGTTCGACCCTCGGCAGTGTGATCGAGCGGCTGGAGTCCAAGGACTATGTCGAACGCAGGCCTGCGCCAGAGGACAAGCGGGTCAAGCTTTTGTACCTGACCAAGGCCGGTTCGAACCTGTTGCGCGAGATCATGCCGTCGGTCGATCGCGTGCAGGCGCGGATATTGCAGCCGCTCAAGCCCGCCGACCGCAAGACGCTGCTGACGCTGCTCGAACAGCTGGTCGATCTCAACAACGAGGCCTCCCGCGTGCCGCTTCGCGCCGAAGATGCGCTGGAGCATTTGGGCAAGGTGGGCTGATGGCGGGCGCGGAGGCACGGCCGGTCCTGATCGCGGGCGGCGGCATCGGCGGCCTCGCCGTGGCGTTGGGGCTCGCGCAAAAGGGCATTCGCTCCATCCTGCTTGAGAAGGCCTCGGCGCTGGGCGAGATCGGCGCCGGCATCCAGCTCGGGCCGAACGCGTTTCACGCGTTCGACTATCTCGGCGTTGGCGAGGCCGCGCGCAACATGGCGGTCTACGTCGACCATTTGCGCCTGATGGATGCGATGACGGCGCAGGAAATCTGTCATGTCGATCTCGGCGAGGCCTTTCGCGCGCGGTTCGGCAATCCTTATGCGGTCGTGCATCGCGGCGATCTGCACGGCGTGTTTCTGAAGGCTTGCCGTGAACAGCGACCTGATCGATCTGCGCGTCAGCTCCGAAGTCGCGGGCTACGATCAGGATGGATCGTCGGTTACCGCGAAGCTGGTCTCGGGTGAGCGCGTCACCGGGTCACTTCTGATCGGCGCGGACGGGCTGTGGTCGAACATCCGCAAACAGGTGGTAGGCGACGGCAAGCCGCGCGTCTCCGGCCATACCACCTACCGCTCGGTGATCCCGACCGAACAGATGCCGGAAGATTTGCGCTGGAACGCGGCGACGCTCTGGGCCGGTACGAAATGCCACCTCGTGCATTATCCGCTCTCGGGCTGGAAGGTGTTCAACCTCGTCGTCACCTGTCACAACGACGCGCCGGAACCGGTCGCCGGCAAGCCGGTGTCAGAGGAAGAAGTGATGCGAGGGTTCGCGCACATCCACGAGCGCGCGCTCGAGATCATCCGCCATGGCACCAACTGGAAACTCTGGGTGCTGTGTGACCGCGATCCGGCTGAGCGCTGGATCGACGGCCGCGTTGTGCTGCTCGGCGACGCCGCCCATCCGATGCTGCAATATTTCGCGCAAGGCGCCTGCCAGGCGATGGAAGACGCCGTTTGTCTTTCGCATATGCTGGGCAGTCACGCGAACGATCACGCTGTCGCATTGGAAAATTACCGAGGCCTGCGGTTTCCGCGCACCGCGAAGGTGCAAATGCTCTCCCGCGCCATCGGCGAACACATTTATCACCCCACCGGCGAACATGCGCGCCTTCGTAACGCGATCATGAGCGCGAAGTCGCAAGGCGAATGGCACGACGATCTCGCGTGGCTCTACGGCGGAACGGGGTTGGGGTAGTCACATCCGCATCACAGCCTGGCGGTCGATCTTGCCGGTGCCAGTCTTCGGCAATTCGGCGGCGAACCTGATCTCGCGCGGATATTTGTAAGGCAGCAGTTTTGCCTTGACGAAATCCTGCAACAGCTTCGTCGTTTCGCTCGCATCGGTCGCGGCTTTGTTCATCACGACGACGGCCTTGAGCGTCATGCGCCGGTCCGGCAGTTCGGCGGCGAACACGGCGCATTCGCGCACGTCGGGATGTTCAGCCAGGCACAGCTCGACTTCAAGCGGATAGACCCACTGGCCGGAAATCTTGATCAGGTCGTCGGCGCGGCCGCGGAAGAAATAAAATCCGTCCGTATCTCGTACGAAACGGTCGCCGGTATAAATCCAGCCGCCATCGCGGATCGTCTCGGCCGATTTGTCCGGCCGGTTCCAGTAAAGCGGCGTGTTGGAATCGCCGCGTACCCACAAGATGCCCTCCTCATTGTCGCCGACTTCGTTGCCGTCGCTGTCTCTTAGCGCGAGTTCGTAACCGGGAACACGAAGCCCGGCGGCACCGAGCTTCTTCGTCTCCGCCTGGTTGGAGAGATAGATGTGGAGCACTTCGGTGGACCCGAGACCTTCCATGATTTCAAGACCGGTCAGCTTCTTCCAGCCATTGAAGACTTCAGCGGAAAGCACCTCGGCTGCCGACACTGCCAGCCGCAGCGATCTGAAATCAGCCTGATCCGCGCCGTCGGCTTTGGTGAGCGACGTGTAGAGCGTTGGCAGGCCGAAGAAGACGGTCGGGCGATAGCGGGTGATCGCCTCGAAAATGGCCTGCGGCCTGGGTTGGCCCGGCAGCAGCAGCGTCGCCGCGCCCACCGAGAACGGAAAGGTAATGGAATTGCCGAAGCCATAGGCGAAGAACATCTTCGGCACCGAAAAGCAGATGTCGCCGGGCTTGAGCTTGAGAAAGTTCTGCGCGTATGCCTGCTCGCTATAGGCCATGTCGTGCTGCAGATGGA
The DNA here is from genome assembly GCA_963752265.1 of uncultured Alphaproteobacteria bacterium. Taxonomy (GTDB): domain Bacteria; phylum Pseudomonadota; class Alphaproteobacteria; order Rhizobiales; family Xanthobacteraceae; genus Bradyrhizobium. The sequence goes on along the minus strand of CAVVZW010000156.1, from coordinate 28,170 downwards.
CGATGCCTTTTGGACGGCCCGTCGAACCCGACGAATACATCCAGAACGCCATCTCGTTGCGATGCGTATCGGCCGCGGCAATATCGGCGGGAAAACCTGGCAGCCAGTTCTTGGCGATCACCATGTTTGAAACCGCGGGGGCACTTGCCTCACCATTGACCACGATCAGCGTCTGTAGCGCCGTATCCTTGCACGCGACCTCGTCGAAGCGCCCGCAAAACTCGGCTTCGGCGACGGCGACGGTGGCAACCGAGTCCGCCAGATAGAATTGCAGGAGGTCCGGCGGCGTCAGTGTGTTGATGAGAAGCGGCACAAAGCCGGCGCGCACCGCTCCGAAAAACGCCGCGGGATAGGCCGGCGTATCGTCCAGAAACATCAGGACGCGGTCGCCACGTTTGAGGCCGAGCGAGCTGAGCCCATGCCCCCAGCGTGAGGCTTCCGCGCACAGCTCCCCATAGCTCACGGCGCCAAGCGGGCCGGTCAGCGCCAGACGACCGCCGTTTCCTTTGGCGAGATTGTCGAAAAGAATGCGGCTTGCGTTGTAAGCGCCCGGAATTGAAAAGCCGATCTCGCGCGCGCCGGCGCACTCAGTGGGCACCTGGTCGGCGATTTCTGACAGCGTGGACGACGTCATGGCCGGCCTCCACCGGCCGGGCGTGACCGCGACCCCTCGTAGCGCGCCATGAAGGCGGGGGCCATCGCGCGCAATCGCGCCTCGTCGATCCGTCCCGAACGGGTGATGTAGCTATAAGCGAAGTCCATCAGATCGAGCTTCATATGTGCTGGGAAATTGGCATACCAGTCGGCGCTGGTGCGTGCGGCCGTCACGAGCTTCTTCACAATCGGCTGACGCTCTCGCTGGTAACGGACTAGCGCGACGGAAATATCGCGCTCCGCGTCCAACGCCTTGGTCAGCGCAATCGCATCCTCAATCGCAAGCCGCGTACCTGAGCCGATCGAGAAATGCGCCGAGTGCAGGGCGTCACCAATCAACACCATGTTCTTGAAGAACCAGTGCTCGTTCCAGACCCAGGGGAAGTTGCGCCACACCGATTTGTTCGAGATCAAGCCGTGGCCATTGAGCGTTGTGGCGAACACCTGCTCACATATTGTCCTGGATTCATCGACCGTGTTGTCGGCGAAGCCATAAGCCTGCCAGGTCGCGGGATCGCACTCGACCAGGAAGGTGCTCATGCCGGGCGCATAGCGATAGTGATGGGCGTTGAAGTGGCCCAGGTCGGTCGCCACAAAGGTCTGCGACAGCGTCTCGAAGCGTTGGGTAGTGCCGTACCAGGCGAACTTGTTGGCGGAATAGGACAGCGACGTCCCGAAGTCGCCCTCAAAGGCGCGGCGCACCATGGAGTTGAGGCCGTCAGCGGCGACGATCAGGTCATAGCCGTTCAATTGATCGAGGGACGCCTGCGTGTCGAAATGCAAGGCGACACCGACGGATGCGGCCTGCGCCTGCAAGATCCCAAGGAGATCGAGCCGGCCGATCGAGGAAAAGCCGACGCCGTCGATCTCGGCGCTTTCGCCGCGCAGACTGAGCGTGATGTTCTTCCAGCTTTCCATCCTCGGCGCGATCGCGTCGACCGTGTCGGGATCATCAGTGCGCAGGAACTCAAGCGCCTGCTCGGAGAACACCACCCCAAAGCCCCAGGTCGCCCCTCGCGGGTTTTGCTCGAACAGATCGATCCGCGCGTCCGGGTGACGCTTTTTCCAGAGGTAGCTGAAATAGAGGCCGCCGGGGCCTCCGCCGATGACGGCGATACGCACGTCTTCCTCCCTCAAGATCGACAGTATACTGCCGAATTACCCCGACAATAGTCCGTGCACGGCGGCCGCGCCAGTGAAAAATCGGCGGAAGAAAACGCGTTAAAACGAAGCAGCCAGACAGACGGTCAGACGAGCTTGCAACTCATTGCGCGGCGAATTCGGACAGTACGGCACGGCAATCCGGTGAAAGCGAGGCGGACTGCGCCGCCAGGCACTGCATAAGCCGACCGCCGCCCGGGGTGACGTCGCTGCAAAGCGCGCGGACGTCGATGCCACATGCGGATCGCAGCACGAACAGTTCTTCGCGCGGTCGCATCGGCCGAAGAACCAGCACGGGCGCAGCGGGCGCTGTGGCTGGGTCGGCCGTCGTTTCCACGGCGCCGGCCGACGAGGGCGCGACACTGCCGTTCACAGCAGCAACCGCCTTCTGGCAAGCTGCCGAGACTCTCGACTTGTTCTGTTCCAGGCATTGGAGTGCCGGGGCACCGCCGGTCGGCACGCCGGCGCAAACCTTCGGGTAGTCGCTTCGGCACGCGCTGCGGATCGCGGCAATGGTCGCATTGCTTGGTTTGCCGGTTTTCGCGGTGGCTGCCTTGGGGCTGGCAGCTTTGGGACTGGCCGGAGTCGCGCCTTCAGTGGATGGCCGGACAGGTGCCGCGGCAAACTCTTCCTTGGGTCCAACGGCCGGTTCAGACTCTGTCTTTGCCGGGGTTGTCGGCGGCGAGGCCTTAACTTCAGACGGAGTTCCGACGGCGCGCACGGCGCTTTGACAGCCCGAGGAGAGGCTCGACATATTTTTCTGCAGACACTGCAACGATGCCATTCCGCCTGGCGGAACGCTCGCGCAATGGGCTTCATAGTCCGAGCGGCATTCGGCGCGGATCGCGCTTCGCTGGGCGTCGGTCGGTGCTTGCGAATAAGCTGATGTGGCAACAGCGATGCCCAGGGTCGCCACAGACATCCAAAGTGCCGCCGCGCGGCTCAACGTGCCGATCATGGGCATCTCTCCCTGTCGTTTTAGCCGCAAGCCCGTCGTATTAGCCGACGTTAAATGATGAATATATTGGTCGTGAAATAGTGGCGGCGTTCCATTGTCGTTTATCGCCGCCGTAAGTCAATCGCCTGACGTATGAGTCGCGCCAATCGACGTCGTTTCACACCTTGACCATCCGCTTGCCGCGGTTGTCGCCGGCGAGCAAGCCGATCAACGCCTTCGGCGTATTCTCCAGGCCATCGATGATGTCTTCCTGCACCTTGAGTGTGCCGGAGGCGACCCACGATTGCAGGTCACGCAGCGCCTCGTTTCTTCGATCCATGTAGTCCATGACGATGAAGCCCTGCACGGTAAGGCGCTTGACGACGATCAGGCCGGGCACGCCGCGTGGTCCGGTGGCGGACGGCGTACCATCATATTGCGAGATGGCGCCGCAGCAGGCGATGCGGCCACGGTTGTTCATCTGCGCGAGACACGCCTCAAAGATATCGCCGCCGACATTGTCGAAATAAACATCGATGCCATTAGGTGCTGCGGCCCTCAGCGCCTTGAACACCGCGCCGTCCTTGTAGTCGACCGCGGCATCGAAGCCGAGTTCAGAGGTGAGCCAGTTGCATTTGTCCTTGCCGCCGGCAATTCCGATGACACGACAGCCCTTGATCCTGGCGATCTGGCCGACGATCGAGCCGACCGAGCCCGCGGCCGCCGACACCACCACGGTTTCGCCGACCTTGGGCTTACCAACGTCGAGCAGTCCGAAATAAGCGGTGAGGCCCGCGATGCCGTAGACGCTGAGCAGGTAAGTCATCGGCTCGATCTTGGGCATCTTGGTGAGATGCTTTGCCGGAACGGCTGCATAGTCCTGCCAGCCGGTATCGCCAAACACGATGTCGCCGGCGGCCAGTTCCGGTGCTCTGGATGAAATGACTTCGGCGATGCCGCCGCCGGCCATCACGGTGTTGGCTTCGACCGCCGCGCGATAGGTAGCCCCGTGCATCCATGCGCGGTTGGCAGCATCCAGCGAGATGTAGCGCACCCGCAGCAGGGCTTCGCCGTCGCGCGGCTCGGGGATGGTTCCCACTCGTGTCGTGAAGTGCTCGCTGCCGAGTTTTCCAGTCGGCTTCTCGACCAGCAGGATTTGTCGATTGACGCTGTCGTTCATGGCTTTCTCCCCTTTGACTGTTCTTCATGCAGCCGCCGCGCAAGAAATGCGCAAAAGCGGCCTGCATTGTGCGTTGCGTAAGAAGCTAGTCGCATCGGCTGCGTTCCACAACGGTAACATCGTGGTCGTTGATGCGTGTTGCGTCGGCCCTGAAATCTGCCAAACTCTGACCTGCTGGGAACTTACGGGGGTAAGACATGTCCAACAGGTTTACGCAATATATCCTGATCGCGATGGTGCTCGGCATCGTGATGGGAACACTGGTCTTCAACTATCTGCCCGATAGCCGCGCCGAGATCGCGGCGGACGTAAACCTGATCGCCATGCTGTTCCTGCGCCTGATCAAGATGATCATTGCGCCGCTTGTGTTCGCAACTCTCGTCGGCGGCATCGCGCATATGGGCTCCGGCGCCAAGCTGGGCCGTATCTTCGCCAAGACCATGGGATGGTTCGTCAGCGCTTCCTTCGTGTCGCTGCTGCTCGGCCTCGTGATGGTCAATCTGCTGCAGCCCGGCGCCAATTTCCCCGGCACGTTGCCTGACAAGGCGCAATCGACGGGATTGCCGGTGTCGGCCTTCTCGATCGAGAAATTCCTGACCCACTTGATCCCGACCTCGATCGCGGATGCGATGGCGCAGAACGAGATTCTCCAGATCGTGGTGTTCGCGGTGTTCTTCGCGGTCGCGCTCGGCGCGATGCCGGAGCGGGCGAAGCCGCTGATGGCGCTGATCGATGATCTCGCCCACATCATGCTCAAGGTCACAAGCTATGTCATGCTGTTCGCGCCGGTCGCGGTCTGGGCGGCGATCATGGCGACGGTGGCGAAGAACGGCCTCGGCGTGTTGTGGAAGCTCATCGTGTTCATGGGCGGCTTCTATATCTCGCTCATGATCCTGTGGGGCATCCTGGTCATCGTCGGCTTCATCGTCATCGGGCCAAGATACAGCCATCTGCTGCGGCTGATTCGGGAACCGTTGATGATCGCGTTCTCGACAGCGTCGTCGGAGGCGGCCTATCCGAAGACGCTGGAAGGCCTCAACCGCTTCGGCGCCTCGTCGCGAATTTCGGCATTCGTGCTGCCGCTCGGTTATTCCTTCAATCTCGACGGCACGATGATGTACTGCACGTTTGCCAGTATCTTCATCGCGCAGACCTACCAAATCCCGATGTCGCTCGGCACGCAGTTCGCGATGCTGGCAACGCTGATGATCACCTCCAAGGGCGTTGCCGGCGTTCCCCGTGCCTCGCTCGTGGTGATCGCCTCCACCCTTGGCCAGTTCGGCATTCCCGAAGCTGGCCTGCTGATGATCATGGGCATCGACACGTTCCTCGATATGGGACGCAGCGCTACCAACGTGATCGGCAACTCGCTCGCGACCTCCGTGGTCGCGAAATGGGAGGGCGAGCTCAAGGCCGAGCATGAACTCGGACCGGATGACGCCGTTCCCGCAAACTCCGTTCCTGGGGACGCCGTACCGGCGCATTGAGGGGAGGGTGCGATGCGCCAAATGGCGGGGAGATCGATCGGGGCTAGCGGGTTGTGGCTGGCGGGTTGCCTGCTGACCACGGCCGCAGGCGCGCAAGTCGCGGACGAAGGGTTGAGCCCGACGCTCGCCGGTATCAAGAGCCGGCACAGCGTGCATCTCGGCTACCGCGAGAGCTCGCCGCCGTTTTCCTTCCTCGACCAGGCCAACCGGCCGATCGGCTATAGCCTCGAGCTATGTCAGGCGATCGTCGACGAGATCGGCGCCGAGGTCGACGACCCGGCTCTCAAGATCGACTATGTGAAGGTTACGTCTGACGACCGCATTCCCGCGGTCGTGCAGGGCAAGGTCGATCTGGAATGCGGCTCGACCACGGCCAACGCCGAGCGCGCAAAACAGGTGGCGTTCTCGCCGCTGATGTTCGTGGCCGGCACCAAGCTGATGGTCGCGAAGAGTTCCGCGATTTCCGCGCCGAAGGACCTGCAGGGCAAGACTGTTGTCGTCACCAAGGGCACGACCAACGAGCAAGCGATGCATGCGGTGGACAAGAAGTTCAATCTCGGCCTGAACATCGTGACGGCGGCCGACCACGAGCAATCTTATCAGATGCTGGTGGACGGCAAGGCCGATGCCTTCGCCACCGACGACATTCTGCTCTACGGCCTGATCGCGCGACACAAGTCGCAGGACAAGTTCAAGGTCACCGGCGACTATCTGTCCTACGATCCCTACGGCGTGATGTTCCGCAAGGGAGAGCCGCAACTGACAGCGGTTGTGGAGCGCGCGTTCCGTAAGCTCGGCACGAATCACGACCTTGTTCCGCTCTATAACAAGTGGTTCGTCTCCCGCCTGCCTACCGGTGAGCGGATGAACGTTGCGATCTCGCCGCAGCTGGAGGACGCCTTCAAGGCGCTCGACGACAGCGATGGCGTGAGTAATTAAAGGCTTTCGCCCGGGACCGTTTGAATGCCTACTTGATGTGGAGCAGCGATTTGGTCGCATTGACCGCGCTGTTCAGCGTCGCCTTGGTCTGTCCGGCGATCGTTTGGGTGTCGTAGGTCGCGCCGGAGGAAAAGCCGGTTTGTGACTTCAGCCCGATTGCGACTTCGGTCTTGCGGAGAAGATTGCCAAACACCGACGAAGATGCGGCCGGAGCCCTGTTCAGGTTGTTCGTCGCGTTAGTGACGATGGGCGGCGGCGCTGAAGATGAAATGGATGATGTGCTGCCCATGAGGATCTCCTGGATTGTCTCACCATCGGCCTGGCATGGTTAATGAATCGTTACCGGCCGAAAACTTCAGAAGAAGGACAATCCCTTCGCATCCAACCCGCGCGCGACAGCCGCAAATTCGATCGCGGTGAATAATCCGCCGGCCACATAAATTCTCCGCCGGCTTGAAACAGCGAGCGCCCGGCTCGTGTCGAAGGCCTGCGCGATGGTGGGCGCGATCTCGACAAGCGCGTGCGGATTGATTCGGTGCATGGTTGCGGCGAGCGCGGCGGCGTCACCGCCCTTGTGATGGGCAGAAGTGCAGATGATGACGTCGAAGTGTGGGGTGAGCGCGGCTGAAATTTCTTCGGCCTTCTTGTCGCGGGACACACCGGCGACGAGAATCCAGTCGCGCATCCCGTAGATCTGCTTGAGCGCGGCGAGCGATTGCCTGATCCCGTCAGGCGTGTGGCCGACGTCAATAATCGTCAGCGGATCCCGAGCGATTGTCTCCAGGCGCCCGGGCCAGCGCGTTTCGCGCAGCCCCGTTCGCACGGCGGCCTCGATGCGGGAAACATCGCCGCCGGACCGCGTGCGCTTCAGCCAATGCACGAACAAGGCCATCGCAATCGCGGCATTGTTGAGCTGGAAACCACCCGGCAAGGCCACATCTAGCGTATGATATTTAAAAGCGCCGAAGGCGAAATCGAAGGTTTGGCCGGCGGCCGTGGCGACCTCGTTGGTGATTTCGACCTCATCGCGGACGAACAGGCTTTCGACGTCCCGGCTGCGGTTATATTCGAGTATGTGCGGCCGCAAAGGCCGGCAGTTCTCGCCATAAACGATAGTGCCGCCGGAGGCGCAGGCATCACTTTTATCGGAAACGATCAGCTCCAGCGAATGGCCGAGCAGTTCGACATGTTCGTAGTCGACCGAGGTGACCGCGGTGGTGCGGCACCCCAGCAAACGAACGGGGTCATAGCGCCCGCCGATGCCGGCTTCGAACACCATCAGTTCGCAGTCGCTCTCCTGAAAATACAGACACGCGAGCGCGAACATGGCCTCGAAGGCGCCGAACTGTTCGCCGCGCTTCTTCGAAACGGTGCGGACCGCGGCCCTGATCCGGTCGGCGAGTTCGCTTAGCGCGGTATTGTCGATTGGCGCGCCGTCGATCTGGAACCGCTCATTGACGCGGAATAAATGTGGCGAGGTGAACAGTCCGGTGCGTAAGCCGTACGCCCGGCCGATCCCGGCGCAAAACGCCGCCGTCGAGCCCTTGCCGTTCGAGCCGGTGATCGCGACCGATCTTTCGCTCAACCTTGCTCGGTCGATCGCGAGCGCCTCGAGCAATTCGGCCATCCGCGCCAGACAAATGCCTTTGCCGTATTTCGGTAAGTCAAACATCTAGCGGTCCACGAGCAGCCCGGCCGCAGAAAACGTGTGGCGCCAGATTTTCAGGATCAGGTCTGGCCGCTGCAATTCCTCCAAAAGACGGATCGAGGGATTGGAGTTGACCTCGATGACCGCCGTGCTTTGCGGATCGCTGTCGAGATCGGCAAACAGGTCAACGGCAGCCGCGCGCAAGCCAAGTGCGCGAACGGCTTCTCGCGCCATCTTCAACGCTGTCGCATTGGGCGAAGCAAACGCCATGCGACCGCCGGCGCTCAGGTTAGTCCGGCCGGGAATTTCCCAGCGCTCACCCTTGGGCAAAACAAAGTCGGATTCGGCGTCAGGCAAGGTCGCGGGATCGATCGAAGACAGACCTCGAGTTTTCAGCATGGCGTTATGCGCGATGAGCAATTCTTTCACGCTGCGACTGCCGTCGCCCTCGAGAGACGGTCGAAATTTGCGCGCGGAATAAACGATCTCGTCGTCGATCAGAAACACCCGGTATTCGAGGCCGCTGACGACAGGCTGCATCAAGACCGCGTCGTAATGCGGCTCGACGGTTTCGAGATATCGGCCAAGCGCGGCCTCGTCACCGATTGCTTGCGCAAAATCACCTCGCGATCCCATCAGCGGCTTGAGGAACGCGCTTCCGTTCAGCTTTTCAAAGTAGGCGAAAGCGTCCTCGCGCTCGTGCCCGCCGGGGCGCAGCGCGCGATGGCGTGGGCGCAGGAAGAAATAATCGCCGCCGAGAGTTGGGACACCGGCATCTTCTAGAATGCGGTTGGCGAAATATTTGTCGGACGCCAGCGTCGCCGCGGTCGCATTGTTTTGCGGATACCAGCAGCAGCGTCCGGCGCCGAAGTAGATCGCTTTGGTTGGCGAGACGATGCGAAAGGCAAGTCCGCTGCCGCCATCAATGTCGTCAAAGCCAAGTCCGAATTGGGCACAGGCATAGGCCGCATAGACCGTCTGATCCGGGTAGGAGGCGGGCTTTCCCGCGCGAAATTCCTGCAAGTTCCGCATGCAATATCAGGCCATCTGGCATTCCGGCTTTTTCAAAGAATATCTCTAACGAATTTTTGCCGCGCGGGGCGGCAATTAATCACCCGAATTGCGTCCCTTCTCAGCACGTTAATTGCGCTGCGGGCCCCAAACAGAGAAGTTTTGCGCCGGAGCTGTCCTGGCCGGCAGGCCTGCAATTTCCGAGCACTTATCTTGCGTTGCAACATATTGACATCAGGCGAAATTGGGGTAGTTCAACCCTGACAATTCCTCAATCGCCACAGGGGGTTCCGCGTATTTGAGCGGACAGGCCCCGTCGGCCCTTCGAAAAGACGAGAGTCGGAAAAGCAGGTCCATGAGCGCGTTTCATCGAGAGAAGGTTCTTTCTGTCCGGCACTGGACCGATACGCTTTTCAGCTTCCGGGCGACCCGCGACACCGGCTTCAGGTTTCAGAACGGACAGTTCGCGATGATCGGGCTTGAGGTCGACGGACGTCCGCTGTTGCGGGCTTACTCGATGGCGAGCGCGAACCACGAAGAAGAGCTCGAATTCTTTTCGATCAAGGTGGCCGACGGCCCGCTGACGTCCCGGCTGCAAAAGATCAAGGAAGGCGACACGATCCTGGTGGGCCGCAAGGCTACGGGCACGTTAATCGCCGATAATCTGTTTCCCGGCAAACGATTGCTGTTGCTGTCGACCGGCACGGGGCTCGCCCCGTTCGCGAGCCTGATCAAGGACCCGGATGTCTATGACAAGTTCGAGCAGATCGTTCTTGTGCATGGCTGCCGTCAGGTTTCGGAGCTCGCTTACGGCGAAGAAGTCGTCAAGAATTTGCAGAGCGACGAACTGTTCGGGCCGCTGCTTGCCGGGAAGCTCGTCTATTACCCGACGGTCACCCGTGAGCCGTTCCGCAACCGTGGCCGCATCACCGATCTGATCACCTCGGAACAGCTGTTCAACGATATCGACCAGGAGCCGCTGAATATCGAAGGCGACCGCATCATGATGTGCGGCAGCCCGGCAATGCTGGAAGAGCTGCGCCAGATGTTCGACGCCCGCGGCTTTTTCGAAGGTAATCACAGCGAGCCTGGCCACTTCGTGATCGAAAAGGCTTTCGTCGAGCGTTGAGCTATCGCCGCGCGTGGCGGCTCTCAATCCACGATAAAAAGCTTCACGCCGGTCCTGGTCGACGAGCGATGCGCGGCATCGCCAAAGTCCGAAACCTGATAGCTCATGCCGGCGCGCAGCGTGAAGCTGCGGCCGTCGCGTAGTTCGGTGATGAGTTCACCCTCCAGTACATAAAGCACATGGCCGCGGTCACACCAGTGATCGGCGAGATATCCGGGTGTGTATTCGACCATCCGGACACGCACGTCGCCAATATTTAAAGTGCGCCAAAACGCCTGACCGCTTTCGCCCGCATGCGTGGTAGTGGCAATCTGACTCCAGTCGGTCACGGTGAACGGCAGCGCGGGAATCTTCATTGGTAATATCCTGAAATCTTGCATTTCTCGCCAGACGATATCGATCGGCGCGTGATTGTCACGATCTTCCGGTTTTGGTCACGCCGCACTGTCGGCATTCTCTGCGAAAAACACCCGCGCTTGATGGTGCGGATCGTCGGGCCTTTGCTATAAGCTTGCAAAAATGACGTGCGCCAACGAGCGATGCGTCAAGAGCAGGGGAAACGGGTTTGTCCGCGTTAACACAGGACGATACGGCGAAAACGGCGTTCGTCTTTGCAGGCGGCGGTAGTTTCGGCGCTATTCAGGTGGGCATGATGCATGCGCTCGCCGCCAACGGCGTTTCTGCCGATATGGTGGTCGGCTCCAGCGTCGGCGCCATCAACGGCGCGTACTATGCCGGGGCTCCCACCCTGAAAGGCGTTCTTGAGCTCGAAACCATCTGGCGCGGGCTCACGCGCCACGACGTTTTCCCGATCACCTGGCGGACCATCTTGGGATTCATCCGGCGTCGGGATTTCCTGATTTCGCATGATGGCATACGCAAGCTGCTCGATGACCATCTGCCCTATCGTAATTTGCAGGATGCGCAACTTCCGGTCCACATCGTCACCACCGACATCGTTACGGGCGAAAGCGTTGTGCTTTCCGAAGGCTCGGCCATCGAGGCGATCGTGGCTTCCACTTCAATCCCGGGCGCATTCGCGCCCGTGCCATACAGGGGCCGCTACCTTGTGGATGGCGCGATCTCAGCCAACACGCCGATCAAGGTCGCGGTTGAGAAGGGTGCACGCCGCCTCATTATCCTGCCGACGGGTTATGCCTGCGCCTCCGACGCGCCGCCGGCGGGGGCAGTCGACTGTGCGCTCCACGCGTTGACGCTCTTGATCGCCCGCCAAGTGGTGGATGATCTGGAAAATCTCCCGCCTGACATCGACTACTTTGTCGTTCCGCCTTTATGCCCGCTGACGGGTTCGCCCTACGATTTCTCGCTCGCCTCAGTGCACATCGAGCGGTCGATCAAAAGCACGGAAGAATGGCTCGCCAACCATGGTCTGGATAAACAGCACATACCTGGCGAATTACGCACGCATGGCCACTGAGGTCCCTCGGGCCTTGCCGCTGGCCTGCCACTCGTCTTGGAAAATTGCCACGTTGCAGTGCGAAAATGGGTTACTTCCGACTAACTCGGCCAGGCGGCGGATTGATCATAACGCGGATCATTAGGTAGCTTTGGCGGAAGCCAAATCACCAGCCGCCAATTGTCATATCTATGACTGGTGCTGCCGGTATTGTGTATGGTCAATTCGCAGGGCTGCGCGAGGCAGCGCGACAAAACCGGCCGATAAAACACCTGAGGGACCCCATGGAAACGCTGATGCTGCCGTTCTCGCCACGCTTCATCGTTCTGACGATATGTTCGGTGGTGACGGCGCTGCTTCTCGGCATCGGTATCGTCGATCACAAGGCGTTCGACCTGATCCTCATTCCGGTCGTGATCTTTGGCGCGCTCACCTTGCTCGGCATTCGCGACCTGACGCAAAAGAGCCACGCGGTGCTGCGCAATTATCCGATCTCGGCGCATCTGCGTTTTCTGTTGGAAGAAATCCGCCCCGAGATGCGGCAATATTTCTTCGAGAGCGAGAAGGACGGCATGCCGTTCTCCCGCGATACCCGCGCGGTGATCTATCAGCGCGCGAAAATGGTACTCGACAAGCGGCCATTCGGCACCCAGGAGGATGTCTATCGCCAGGGCTACGAGTGGATTCACCATTCGGTGGCTCCCAAGGTCCACGCCGATGAGAAGTTTCGCATCAGCATTGGCGGCCCGGACTGCAAGAAGCCTTATTCCGCATCGGTGTTCAACATCTCGGCGATGAGCTTCGGCGCGCTCAGCCCCAACGCGGTGCGTGCGCTCAACGCCGGTGCGAAGAAAGGCGGCTTCGCCCACGACACCGGCGAAGGCGGCGTCAGTCCCTATCACCGAGAGAACGGCGGCGACATCATCTGGGAAATCGGCTCCGGCTATTTCGGCTGCCGCAATCTCGATGGCACCTTCAACCCCGATGAGTTCGCGCGCGTCGCTGCCGACGACCAGATCAAGATGGTCGAGCTTAAGGTGAGCCAGGGCGCCAAGCCCGGCCATGGCGGGGTGCTTCCGGCGGCCAAGGTATCGGAAGAAATTTCGAAGATCAGGGGCGTTTCGATGGGCGAGGATTGCATCTCGCCGGCCTTTCATCGGGCGTTCTCGACGCCGCTGCAGATGATGGCCTTTATCGGCGAGATGCGCCGCCTGTCTGGCGGCAAGCCGGCCGGCTTCAAGCTTTGCATCGGCCATCCCTGGGAATTCCTGGCGATCTGCAAGGCGATGCTGGAAACCGGCATTTATCCCGATTTCATCGTGGTTGACGGCAACGAAGGCGGCACGGGCGCGGCGCCGCTCGAGTTCATGGATCACATGGGTATGCCGATGCGTGAGGGCGTCAATTTCGTCCATAACGCATTGGTCGGTATCAACGCCCGCAGCCGCATCCGCATCGGCGCAGCGGGAAAGATCGCGACCGCCTTTGATATGGCGCGCGCGATGGCGATTGGCGCCGACTGGTGCAATTCTGCGAGGGGATTCATGTTCGCGCTTGGCTGCATCCAGTCGCTGAGCTGCCACACCGACCGCTGCCCGACCGGGGTGACCACGCAGGATCCTTCGCGCAACCGCGCCTTGTTCGTGCCGCACAAAGTCGAGCGGGTCTATAACTATCACCACGCCACGCTGCATGCGCTGGCGGAACTGCTGGCCGCCGCAGGCCTCGAACATCCGCAGGACCTGCGGCCGATCCACTTCTCGCAGCGGTCGTCCACCACCGAGGTCCAGACTTTTGCCAAGCTCTATCCGGCGCTTCGTCCGGGCGAACTGATCGACGGCACCAGTGATTTAAGATTCCGCGAGGCCTGGGCGATGGCGCGGGCGGATAGTTTCGCGCCGGCGGGCTAGACTAGCCCCATTAATCGTCATGCCCCGCGAAAGCGGGGCATCCGGTACGCCGCGCCGGGGGACGACCGATGCGGAATCAATGCGGATTTTCGAGGCTGAAGAGCTCGGACTGCTCGTCATAGGCGAACAGTTCCGCGTAACGGCCCCATGATATGATCGTCTTGAGCGTCTCGTCGGCCGCGCCCTCGCTCATGTAATCTTCGAGCTCGTTGCGGAAGCGTGCCTCGGGCGCGGTATGCGAGGGCCGTTCGTCCAGGACCCGCTTGATCAGGCCGATGACCGGTACGTAATTGGTCATGTGCTCGGCAAACAGCTTTTTGCGAGCGTCGGTCTCCATCGTCGCAAAACGCTTCCCCGCATCGGTCAGCATCAGATCGCCCTCGCTCAACTGCGCGAACCGCAGGAGTTGCAAGGACTTACCGAGGTGGAAGATTTCGTCAGCCTCGAGTTGCAGGTGGCCGGCCAGAACCGGCAAGTCGGCATGTCCGTTATAGGGCGGCGCGGCCAGCGTCTCGATCAGGCCCGACAGCACGTTGGATGATACATGATTGAGGATCATGCCGACGCCGGTGCCCTGGATACCCTCGATCGCGGGAGATTTGGGCTCGGGACGTTGCGTCATGCGGGCATAGATGCTGTCGACCAACTGGCGGAAGGTCGGATCGAGGCGGTTGCGTGGATGTGGCAGATCGACCTTGATCTCGGCGGCGACGCGGCCGGGATTGGATGAAAACACCAGAATGCGGTCGCACATCAGCACCGCTTCTTCGATATTGTGCGTCACCATCAGCACCGATTTGATCGGCAGCCGGCCTTCGATCCAGAGATCGATAAGGTCGGTACGGAGCGTTTCGGCGGTCAGCACGTCGAGGGCTGAAAACGGCTCGTCCATCAATAGCAAGTCCGGATGTACGACCAGCGCCCGGGCAAAGCCCACGCGCTGGCGCATGCCGCCCGACAATTCCTTCGGATAAGCGGACTCGAATCCGTCCAACCCGATCAAGTCGATCGCCGCGAGCGCCCGTTTGCGGCGCTCGGCGCTTTCAACGCCCAAGGCCTCAAGGCCGAGTTCGACGTTTTGCAGCACCGTCAGCCATGGAAACAAGGCGAACGACTGGAACACCATGGAGACGCCGTTCGGCGGTCCGTTGATCGTCTCGCCGCGGCATTTGGCATCGCCTGAAGAAGGCGTGATCAGGCCGGCGATGATACGGAGCAGCGTGGACTTGCCGGATCCGGAGCGGCCGAGCAGGCCCACGATCTCGCCCGCATGGATCGTGAGATCGACCTTTTCGAGCACCAGAAGTTCCTCGCCGCTGCCCTTCGGAAACGAACGGCAGACGCCTCGGATATCGAGCAGGGTGGTTTGTTTGGAAACATCGAGCATGGATTTTTCCTTATCCGAGGCGAAGACGGCGTTCTCCGAAAGCGTAGAGTGGCCTCCAGAGCAGGCGGTTGAACAGCGTCACCAGGATGCACATCACGACGATGCCGAGCACGACGCGTTGGAAATCTCCGGCTTCGGTCGCTTGCGCTATATAGGAGCCAAGGCCTTTGGCCATCAGGTGGGTGTCGCCCCAACTCGCCACTTCGGCCACGATGGAAGCGTTCCATGAACCGCCCGAGGCGGTGATCGCGCCGGTGATGTAATAGGGGAATATTCCCGGCAAGACGACCTTCACCCACCACCGCCATCCCTTCAAATGGAAACTGCCTGCGGCCTCGCGCAGATCGGTGGGGAAGGCGCTGGCGCCTGCGATCACGTTGAACAGGATGTACCACTGGGTGCCGAGGATCATCAGCGGGCTCAGCCAGATATTGGGATTGAGGCCATAACGCACGATGATGACCACGAAAACCGGAAAGGCGAGGTTCGCTGGAAACGCGGCCAGAAATTGCGCCAGCGGCTGCACGCGCTCGGCGAGTTTCGGCCGAAGCCCGATCCACACCCCGATCGGCACCCATATCAGGGTCGCCAGCGCGATCAGGACGATGACGCGGGTAAGCGTGATGAAGCCGTCGCCCACGGCCGTCAACACGTCCGAGAGACCCAAGGTCGCCGACATGAATTGATAGGCTCGCCAGCCGGCGTAGCAGGTGGCGACCGTGATCACGGCGAGCCAGAGGGCATCGATGACGCGCGAGGATCCTTCCAGCTTGAAGGAGAAGCGCAGGCGCACCGGAAGCCGCACCTGCAGGTTGGAAAAAACTCGGTTCGTGGCGGCGAAGGGCAGCGTCAGCGCGCGCAAGGCCCGCGTGCGGCGGAACAGGTCGAGCATCCAGGAAGTTGGCGCAGCACCCGAAGCGGTCTGTTCGAAACGGAACTTGTCGGCCCAGGCCACCACGGGACGGAACAGCAGTTGGTCATAGGCAATAATAACCAGCAGCATGGTCAAGATGGCATAACCGATCGCCGGTAAATCCTGCTTTGCGATGCCGAGCGCGACGTAGGAGCCGATACCGGGCAAGGTGACTGTGGTGTTACCGACGGTGATCGCCTCCGACGCGACGACGAAGAACCATCCGCCGGACATCGACATCATCGTGTTCCAGATCAAGCCGGGCATCGCAAAGGGGACGTCCAGCCGCCAAAAGCGCTGCCACCCGGACAGGTGAAAGCTCAGCGAGGCCTCGTCGAGATCCTTGGGCACGTTGCGGATCGACTGGTACATGCTGAAAGTCATGTTCCAGGCCTGGCTGGTGAAGATTGCGAATACGCAGGCAAGTTCAGCGCCGAACACCTGGCCGGGAAACAGGTTCAGGAAGAACGCCACCGTGAAGGTCAGGAAGCCGAGGATCGGCACGGATTGCAGGATGTCGAGCAGCGGGATCAGCACCATCTCCGCCCGCCGGCTTTTGGCGGCCAGCGTCGCGTAAGCCAGCGTGAAGATGATGGAGCACACGATGGCGAGCAGCATCCGCATCGTCGTTCGCAGCGCGTAGAGCGGCAGATTGGCCGGATCGAGCGAAACCGGCGCGGCGTCGAGCGCCGACAGCGGCAGCGTGGTCTGCTCGCCGCCATAGACGATCAGCACCATCGCGCCGGTCACCAGGATCAGCGCCACCGCGTCCCAGACGTTCGGCCGCAGCGCCTGCCCCAGTCTCGGCGTCAGAATGTCGTTCAGCGTCATGCGTGCCGCCTTGTCGTGAATGCCGGGCTGCCGGCTCCGGGAAGAGTGAACCGAGAGGAATAAACCGGGTTTTTGGTGAGCTTATCGTTGAGCGGAAGGTCTGAGAGAGCATCGGATTTTCGTAATTGCAAGTCTCCGCTATTCCAGAATGGGCCCGACGCTCCAGCTTGCCGCCGACACGGTCGGCTCCAGGCTAAGGCGGCCGACGACCTGTTCGAGCGCCGCGTCGTTTTTGCTGACGGAGGTCAATAGCGCATTGACCTCGACACGTCCGCTGTCCTCCAAATCGGTGCTATCGAGTTGCCGCAGGCTGAGGTGGCCGTTGCCGGTGCCCTGCAACAGCAGCGCCCGGACATGGGCTTCCTCGGGGCTTCGGCAGACGACGCGAACGCTGTAGTGAAAATCGGTCTCGGCCAGCACGATCGGTTGCCGGTTGATGAGCCGGACCAGCGGCCGCAAGGTCAGATTGACGAGCACGACAAACGCGGTTGCGGCCGCTGCATGCAGCGGGTGGCCGCTGCCGGCCAACAGTCCGACGGCCGCCGAACACCAAAGGGTCGCCGCGGTGTTAAGGCCGGTTACCTGAAGCCCCTCGCGAAAGATAATGCCGGCGCCGAGGAAGCCGATCCCCGAGACGACTTGCGCCGCGACCCGCGTCGGACTTGCCTCGTTAGGGAACAGGCTTTCGAAAATAACAAAGCTCGCCGCGCCGATCGCGACTAGCGTATTGGTTCGCAAGCCGGCCATGCGCTGGCGCCATTGGCGCTCGAAGCCGATGCAGGCGCCGAGCAGCGTTGCCACGCCGAGGTTGAACGCGGTTTGATCGACCGACGTGATCATGACCGAATTCCGGTTTGGCATTGCAAGTTTCGGGCATGGCGAAAGCCCGCGCAAAACGGGGCGGCCGCAAGAAACCCTGAGCTGAATCTTTGGCTGTTCTTGTCGAACATCGCTCGCCTCCACGTCCGCGATCAGCGCGGCAGGCCGGTGAGCGAGCGGTCCGCCTAAGCGGAACCGCCAATCCTCACGTGGCAGTGGCCAGCGCGATCAATCTTGAATGTTGCCGGCGCCGTGAGCCCTGATATCGCCGGGTTGACGTCGCCGAAGGTGGTACTGCCCATGGCTTGCTTGTATGGCTCGTTGGTCAGGATTGAAGGATTTGTTTGACACTAATGTTACACGTCACGGGCGGCACCTACGCCCGTGCCCAGAGGCTGTCAACCACAGATTTTACGAGTGGTCCTAGAGGTGTTGAACCTCGACGGTGACGTGCGACAGATCCTCGAAATCCGCCAGTCGTTGCCGATAGTGCGCGGGCTCGCGCTGCGCCGAGGTGGCAATCGAAACGATGGCGCCGAGATGTCCCGGCCCCAACCGCCACAGGTGCAGGTCCGTGACCCGGTCGCCTTCGCTTTCGATGGCCGCCTTCACTTTCTCGGCCATGCCGGGGTCCGGCATGCGGTCGAGCAGGATGGCGCCGGTATCGCGTATCAGTGCAACCGACCAGCTCGCGATCACGAGCGCGCCGATGAAGCCGGCGAGCGGGTCCATCCAGAGCCAGCCGAAGGTGCGCGCGAGCAGCAGGCCGACGATGACCAGGACGGAGACGGCAGCGTCCGCCATGACGTGGACAACGGCGGCGCGCATGTTGTTGTCGCGATGATGCGCGCTGTGGCCGTGTGAGTGGTCGTGGGAGTGATCGTGCGAATGGCCATGGTCGTGCGCATGGCCATGATGGTGGCCACCGGCCAGCAACCAGGCGCTGGCGATATTGACTGCCAGACCCAGCACCGCAATCGGGATCGCTTCATCGAAGGCGATCGGAACCGGAGCGAGGAAACGAGACACGGCTTCATAGCCGATCAGAAGCGCAATCATCGCCAGCACGATGGCGCTGGAATATCCAGCGAGATCGCCGAACTTGCCGGTGCCGAACGTGAAATTCGGGTCAGTCGCGTATCTGCGCGCAAAGGTATAGGCCAGTGCTGCAAGCAGCAGCGCGCCGGCATGCGTCGACATATGCAAACCGTCGGCGATCAGGGCCAGCGAGCCGAACAACGCTCCGCCGACGATTTCGGCGATCATCATGGCGGTGCAAAGGATGATAACCGCCCAAGTGCGCCGCTCCGCCCGCGCATGGTCGGGGCCGAGGAACACATGGCTGTGGGGTGACGTCTGAAAAGCGGAGCCTGGGTCCGTCATGTTCACCTTACTTCAGATAGGTATGAACCACATCGATCAGTTGGTCGGCCGCGTCGCCATTGAGCGCGCCGGGATTTTTCTCGGGGTCGACGAGATGGGTTCGAATGTGATCTTCGACCACTTCCGCCATTAGTCCGGCGACGCTGCCGCGGATGCCCGCGATCATGTGCATGATGCGCTCGCATCCGGCCTCTTCAGCCAGCGCCCGCTCGATGGCCTCTACCTGGCCGCGAATGCGCCCGACGCGCGCGATCAGCTTCTTTTTCTCTTTGATGGTATGGGACATTGTTGCCTCAAATATAGGGTACCCACCTATGCTATGTCAACACGGCGCGTGAATGGTTCCCGCCGAAGACGGGCCATGCCCGGCGAGGAAAGTCAGGCTTTTGGGGGAACGGAAAGCAGCCGCAGGTCGAAGCGGTCGACTTCCTCGAGCAATTCGCAGAAGGCTTTGGCGCCCTGATCGATCAGGCGCTCGCCTTTCTCTGCCGTTGCCTGTGTCGCATCGCCGACGGCGCCGCTCGGATGAAGGTCCTGGGTCTGCCAGGCGAACGGAGCTGGCCGTTGTGCAGAGAGCCAGCGGAAATCCTTCTTCATCGCAATGGTCGAGGGACGGAAATTCGCGATTGCCTCGCCACGCACGTATTGGCCGTATCGCGCCAGCATGATCGACGTCTCAATGGCGCCGCCGTGAATGCCGTGCTCGACTTCCTCTGATGAAAACAGCGTATCAGGTGCGGAGAGCCGGCCCCAGGCGGTGGTGACCACCAGCATGTGATGGCGGGCGCGCAGCTCCTGCGCAACGAGGCTCATCGCGGCACTGTTGCCGCCATGGCTGGTGACGATCAAAAACTTTTTGAGGCCCGCCTGCGCGACGCTTTCGCCGATCGCCTTCCAGCGCTTCAAGGCCATTTCCGGCGACAGCGTTAGCGTGCCGGGAAAGTCGGTGTGTTCGGTCGAAATGCCAACCGCCTCGACCGGAAGAAATGTGGCGGGCACGGCTTCGGAGAGCCATTCACGTACCCGCGCGAGATAGGCCTGCGCGATCAGGATATCCGTCTCGAGAGGCAAATGCGGCCCGTGCTGTTCTGTCGCGGCCAGCGGCAGCACGGCAATCCAGCGTGCGCGATCGGCACCGGCCAGTTCAGGCCAGCGAATGTCAGTCCAGTCGCGGGGAGGGAGGGTTGAAGTCATCGCGCAAAGATAGTTTGTATGGGATGTCTAATCCCATCATGAGGCCAAATGACCTACGGAGTCCAATCATGAAGTTCGCGCTTTCGCGAGCGTTAACGGCTCTCCTGCTGGTCATGACAGCAGCCGCATCGCCGGGGCGCGCCCAGACCAAGCTCGACAAGGTCTCTTTTGGCACCAACTGGGTCGCCGAGGCCGAACATGGCGGATTCTTTCAAGCCGTGGCTGACGGTACTTACGAAAAATACGGCCTCGACGTCACGATCGTGCCCGGCGGCCCGAACGAGAACAACCGCATGCTGTTGATTGCCGGCAGGCTCGACTTCTTCATGGCGGCCAACACGCTGATGTCGTTCGATGCGGTCGCCAATAATGTGCCCGTCGTCACGGTGGCGGCGATCTTCCAGAAGGATCCGCAGGTGCTGCTGACCCATCCGGAATCCAAGGTCACCAAGCTTGAGGAACTCAAACCCCTGACGCTGTTCGTCTCAAAGGAGGGTATGTCGAGCTATTTCGAGTGGCTGAAGTCCGAATATGGATTTAGCGAAGACAGGGTGAAACCCTACACCTTCAATCCCCAGCCGTTCCTGGCAGATAAGCACAGCGCGATGCAGGGTTATGTCACGTCCGAGCCCTATGCCGTCGAGAAGGTCGCCGGATTCAAGCCCGGTATCATCCTGCTCGCCGATTACGGCTTCAACACTTATTCGACCCTGATTGAGACGCGCCGTGACCTGATCGACAAGAAGCCGGACCTGGTGCAACGCTTTGTCAGCGCTTCGCTGATCGGCTGGTACAACTACCTTTACGGCAACAACGCGGCTGCGAACGCGATGATCAAGAAGCTCAATCCGGAAATGACCGACGAGTTGATCGCCTATTCCATCGCGAGGATGAAAGAATATGGCATCGTCGATTCCGGTGACGCGTTGACCGGTGGCATCGGCGCCATGAACGATGCACGGATGGCGAGCTTCTTTGACAAGATGGTACGTGCCCATGTCGTCCGCCCTGATATCGACTACCGCAAATCCTACACGCTTCGTTTCATCAACAAGGGTGTCGGCCTCGATCTGCGGCCCAAGAACTGAGGCGTCGGGCAATGGCCGATCCTGTTGCGTTGGCTGAGGTGAGCGCCGATTCGGCGGGATATGCGGTCAGGCTGCGCGACGTGACGAAGGCCTACGACAATGGTGTGATGGCGCTTGGGCCGATCGATCTCGATGTTATCAGCGGTGAGTTCGTGTCGCTGCTTGGACCGTCCGGTTGCGGCAAATCCACCGCGCTTCGGCTCATTGCAGGACTGAGTGCTCCGACTTCAGGTGTGGTCCACGTCGCGCGGCCGGCGGCGGCAAATGGCGGCCACGGAATCGGCTTTGTGTTTCAGGAGCCAACCTTGATGCCGTGGGCGACGGCGCGCGAGAATGTTCGCCTGCCGCTGAAGCTCGCGCATATGCCGCTTGCGGCCGCGAACATACGCGTCGATGAAGCGTTGGCGCAGGTTGGGCTTTCCGAATTTGCGGACAGTTACCCCCGCGAACTCTCCGGCGGCATGAAGATGCGCGTCTCGCTTGCCCGCGCGCTGGTCACCGATCCCGATATTCTTTTAATGGACGAACCCTTCGCGGCGCTCGATGAAATCACCCGATTCCGCCTCAACAACGATCTGCTTTCGTTGTGGCGCGCCTTGCGCAAGACCGTCATTTTCGTCACCCATTCCGTCTTCGAATCGGTTTACTTGTCGCAGCGGGTGTTGGTGATGACATCCCGGCCCGGACGTATCGCGGCTGAAATCGGCATCGATACCTCTGAGCCGCGAGGTGAAGAATTTCGTACCTCGGCCGACTATGCCGGCTACTGCCGGAGAGTGTCTGACGCGCTGGCTCCTTCTTATGCAGGGCGGCTCGCATGAGTCCATCCCGCCTCATTCGCTTCACGATGCCTATCATCATGCTCGCGGCGGGGCTCGGCCTGTGGGAGCTCGTGGTGCGGGTTTTTGCCATCCAGCCTGTGGTGCTGCCGGCGCCGTCCGCGATCTTTGCGACGCTGGTCCGCGATTGGGACGTGCTCTCACGCTCGCTTCTGACCACGTTGTTGACGACGCTCGAAGGCTTTGTGGCTGCCGCCATCATTGGTGTCGCGCTGGGGCTGTTGTTCAACCTCTCGAAGTGGCTGGAATATTCGCTATTCCCCTATGCCGTGGTGTTGCAGGTCACGCCGGTGATCGCGATTGCGCCATTATTGCTGGTTTACCTGTCAGGACCGGCGACGGTTATCGTTTGCGCCTGGATCGTCGCCTTCTTTCCGGTGCTGTCCAATACGACGCTTGGCCTGAATTCGGTGGATCGAAACCTCGCTGGCCTTTTCCAGCTCTACGGGGCATCCCGGCTGCAAACCCTGTGCTTTCTCAAATTGCCCGCCGCGTTGCCGTTCATCCTGGGCGGGCTTCGCATTGCAGGCGGCCTGTCGTTGATCGGCGCCGTCGTGGCCGAACTCGCGGCCGGTTCAGCCGGCGCCGGATCGGGCCTTGCCTACCGGATTTCGGAAGCCGGCTATCGCCTCAACATTCCCCGAATGTATGCCGCGTTACTGTTGCTCTCGGCCGCCGGAATTGTCATTTATGGGCTGCTGGCGCTGGCCTCGCACTTGGTGCTACGGCGTTGGCATGAGAGCGCGCTTGGAAAGGAAAACTAAAAAATGAGCGGAAATACCTCATCGGAAAAGATCGACCTTCTGATCTATGGGCCGAACAAGCCGATCATCGACAAGGGTTTTTCCGATCAGTTCGTGCTCCATCCCTTTGAAACCCGCGCCGATCTTGATCGCGTGAGCCCGGCAGTGGCCGCGAAAATTCGCGGCGCCGCCGTCACCTACAGCACGGTCCGCTGCGACGGTGGTGTGATGGCGATGTTCCCGAAGCTCGAAATCGCGGCGTCTTTCGGCGTCGGCTACGACCACGTCGACGCCAACTATGCGAGCGAGCATAACATTGTCGTGACCAACACGCCGGACGTCCTCACCGAAGAGGTCGCCGATATCGCGATGGGACTTTTGATCTCGACGTTACGTGAATTCATCAAGGCCGACCGCTATCTGCGTTCCGGGCTTTGGACGACACAGCAATATCCGCTGAGCGTCGGCTCGCTTCGGGACCGCAAGGTCGGAATCGTCGGCATGGGCCGGATTGGTCAGGCGATCGGCCGCCGGCTGGACGCCTCGCTGGTGCCAGTGGTCTATCATTCGCGCAATCCGGTCACGAGCGTCAGCTACAAGCATTATCCCGATCTGATCGAGATGGCGAAAGCCGTCGACACACTGGTGGTGATTGTGCCCGGCGGTCCCTCGACCGCGAAAATGATCAACGCCGACGTGCTGAAGGCGCTCGGCCCGCGTGGCGTCGTCATCAACGTCGCGCGCGGCTCGGTGATCGATGAAGAGGCGCTGATCGCAGCGTTGAAGTCGGGAGCCATTCTGGCGGCGGGTCTTGACGTGTTCGCCAAGGAACCAGCCGTTCCGGACGAATTGAAGGCGATGCAGAATGTGGTGTTGCTGCCGCATATCGGTTCGGCGTCGGTCGTCACCCGCAATGCGATGGATCAGCTCGTGGTCGATAATCTGAAAGCCTGGTTTGCCGGCAAGCCGCCGCTGACGCCGATCGCGGAAACGCCGGTGAGGGGCCGCTAAATGCAAGGCGGCCTCAGCATGGCCGTGGCGGCGCTCCTGGGGCCGCTGGCGTTGGCGAATCCTGCCGCTGCTCAGGATGCCACCACCTTGAGAAAGGACATGGTCGGCCAGTGGGAGCTTGCAACCACCGAGCGCAGCAAGACCTGCGTCGTGACATTGAAGGCCGACGCGACGCCACAAGGCCTGAAACTTGAGTTGGAGCCAGGCTGCGCCAAGGCGTTGCCGTTCGCCAAGGATATCGTGGCGTGGAGCGTCAAGGGGCTCGATATCGTCCGCCTGCAGGATGCAAGCGGCCAGTCGGTGATCGACTTCACCGAGGTCGAGAGCGGGATCTTCGAAGGTGTGCGGCAGAACGAGGGTGTCTACATCCTGCAAAACCTGGCAGCAGCCCGCTCGCTCGCCAAGTCGATGGACCAGATGATCGGCGATTGGGGCATGGTGCGCGGCAACGGGCAGATCATCTGCGGCCTGACGCTGACCAACACCGATGCGGGCCAGGACAATTTTCAGGTCTTTCTGAAGCCGAAATGCGATCCCGCTATCGCAGCCTTCGCACCGACGCGTTGGCGGCTGGAGCATGGCCAGATGCTGCTGATGTCGGACAAGGGTGAGATCTGGCAATTCGAGGCCGATGATAACGCGCAATGGCGGCTGGTGCCTGACAGCACCGATCCGCTGATCATGATGCGGCAGTAATCTTGACGCCCCGTCCTTGACGGCTGCGCATCAACCGCGTTCGGCACGCCGGTGCTTCTTTGAAGCCTGTGCGGGCTGATCCTTCATCCGGCCGACCGTATCGATAAACGCCTTGATGATCGGAGAATGCGCGCGGTCCCGGTGATAGGCGATGCTGTATTGTGTCTCGATCACGCGATCGCGGATTTCCAGTGCGCGCAAGTTCGTATGAGGAACAAATTCAAAATCAGCAACGACGCTGATGCCTAGCCCCCGCTCGACGGCTTTCCAGACGCCCTCACGGCTTTCAATCTCGAAAACCGGATCGACCTTCAACCCTTGCTCTTCCATTGCCGCTTCAAACGCGCGCCGTGTCGTCGAACCGCGCTCGCGCAAGACAAAGGGTTGATCCGCCAGTTCGCGCAGCGTCACAGATTTTCGTTTGAACCATGGATGGTCGCCGTTGACGAACACGACGACGCGGTGGGTTCGATAGGGAATCATGATAACGCGCGCATCATCCCGGACATCTGCGAGGATGGCGACCTCGGCCTCGAAGTCGATGATGTGGCGCAGCGTTCGTTCCGAGTTTCCAAGCAAGGTGGAAATCTGCACCTCCGTATGCTCGCGTTTAAAGGCGGCAAGTATCTCGGTCGCATGAAAGGGCCCTACAGTCGCGACGCGGAGATGGCCTTTCGGTGACTGGCCGTGGGCAGCCAACAGCTCGTGAGCCTCATCGCAGAATTTCATGACCCCGCGTGTGATTTCAAACAAGGCAGCTCCAGTCGGCGTCAGTTCGACCCGTCGTGATCTGCGGATCAGAAGCTCGACGCCGTAGGCCTGCTCAAGATCCTTGACCTGAATGGTCAATGTCGGTTGGCCGATATTGAGGACGCGCGACGCGGCGGTAAAGCCGCCGTGCTCGGCGACGGCATGGAACGCCCGAAGCTGGCTGAAACCTATTGACATAATCAATAGATCGTATTGCAAATATGAATTTGTCAATAGGTTAAAAATCTCTACCGTCGCGGAAAATGGAGAAGCGCGATGGCGTGGAAATTCAGAAATCCGGTCCATGTCGAATTTGGCGTCGATAGTTTCGCCAAGCTCCCGGAGCTGATCGGAAAGCGCCGGTATGCGCTCGTCACCTACGGCGAGCCCGTCTTCAGCGAACTCGCGCGCAGACTGGAAGAGAGCGCCGGCGCGCCCTCTCTGGTCATACGGGACGTGGCGCCCAATCCCGACTATCGATTGCTGGCTGATCAAACCAGCCGCTTCGCCGAATTGAAATCGCAGCCGGATGTGATCGTCGCACTCGGCGGCGGATCGGTCATCGATTCGGCCAAGGTGTTCGCGGCGGCAGGCGGCGACTTCAAAAAGGTCATTCGATACCTGGAAAGCCAGCAGGGGGAGGAGCAGCTTTCGGCGACCCCGATCATCGCTGTTCCGACCACCGCGGGGACCGGCAGCGAAGTAACCTGTTGGGCCACCGTCTGGGACGAGGCGAACGCGAAAAAGTATTCGCTCGCGCGGCCAAACCTTTATCCCACCTACGCCGTCATCGACCCGCGGCTGATGCTCGGCAAACCACGTTCGCTGACGATCAGCACGGGTCTCGATGCGTTATCCCATGCGCTGGAAAGCCTGTGGAACGTCAACAACAACCCGGTGTCGGCCAATCATGCCGTGTCTTCCGCGCGTCATGTACTCGACGTATTGCCGAAGCTTGCGAAGGATCTCGGCAATATCGAATTGCGCAGCCGGATGGCGATGGCCGCGTTGTTTGCGGGACTGGCGTTCTCCAATACCAAAACAGCGATCGCCCATTCGATGTCCTACCCGATCACGTTGCGGCACGGTGTTCCGCATGGAATCGCCTGCTCGTTTTCGTTGCCGATGGTGTTGCGCAGCGTTCAAGGGGTTGGCGGCCTCTGCGAGGATAGTTTGAAGCAGATTTTTGGCGCTGATCTGGCGCGGGCCGCGGACGATCTGGAAGATTTCATGGGCAAGCTCGGCGTCTCCTGCGATCCCGCGTCGTACAAGGTCGAGCCAAGGGAATGGCACCTCCTGATCGAGGACGCGCTGCAAGGCGAGCGCGGACGGAATTTTCTGGGTTCGAGAGACAGGCTGATCGAGGCGTCGCAGATGCCGCACGTGCCCATCGCAAAAACCGCGTAACGAGGCCAATCAGCGAGATCTGATGTAGCGAGCGTCCTCGCCAGGGCGTATCAGGGAGCGAAATAATGAAGCCGGACAAGAGCACGATCGTCGTCAATGGCCGCGACTACAAGGTGCCCATGCGGCCAACCGTCGTCATCTGCCTCGACGGCTCGGAACCAGGATATATCGAGAAGGCCGTTGAGGCGGGCGTTGCGCCCACTTTCGCGCGTTTCATGCTGGATGGTGCGCATGTTCATGCGAGCAGCGTCATTCCGAGCTTCACCAATCCGAACAACCTGTCGATCATCACCGGGCGGCCGCCTTCGGTGCATGGTATCGCGGGAAACTACTTTTACGATGTGGCCAACGATCGCGAAGTCATGATGAACGACCCGCAATTTCTGCGGGCGCCGACCATTCTGGCCGGCATGTACGACGCCGGCTTCAAGGTTGCCGCGGTCACCGCCAAGGACAAGTTGCGATCATTGTTGTCTTACGGGCTCGACTATTCGGATGGCCGCGCCATCGCGTTCTCTTCCGAGAAGGCCGACCAGGCGACGAAGAAGGCCAACGGCATCGACAATGTGCTGAACTTCGTCGGCTTGCCGTTGCCCGAAGTTTACTCCGCCGATTTGTCCGAGTTCGTCTTTGCCGCTGGCGTCAAACTCGTCCAGCATCATCGTCCGGACCTGATGTATCTCTCGACCACCGACTACATCCAGCACAAGGTCGGCCCGGGCACCAAAATTGCCAACGACTTCTACGCCATGATCGATCGATATCTGGCGCAACTGGATTCGCTTGGCTGCAATATTGTCGCGACCGCAGACCACGGCATGAACGACAAGTTCATGTCCGGTGGCCAGCCCGACGTGCTGTACCTTCAGGATTTGTTCGACGAGTGGCTCGGCAAGGGCAAAGCTCGCGTCATTCTGCCTATTACAGACCCCTATGTCGCCCATCACGGCTCGCTGGGTTCGTTCGCGACCGTCTATCTGCCGACGGGCATGGATGCCGAACCGCTGATCGCGCGGCTCAAGTCTACCGCCGGAATCGACGTCGCACTGACGCGCAAGGCGGCCTGCGATCGTTTCGAGTTACCGGCCGACCGTGTCGGCGACATCGTGGCGATTTCATCCAGGCACAAGGTGCTTGGGACCAGCCGTGACCGGCACGACCTCTCCGGCCTGACAGAGCCGCTTCGCTCGCATGGCGGCCTCACGGAAGAGCGTGTGCCGATGATTGCCAACGGCAAGATCGTGCTGCCAGCGGGCCATCTTTTGCGGAATTTCGACGTCTTCGACGTTGCGCTTAATCGTATTCAATAACCCGGCAGGAGCGTCCGATGAATATTCAAGCGCAAGCCGTCCACCATGAGAAGATGCGGATCGCGGGCGCTCTGGTCGATACCGACGAGCGCGTCGAGGTCCTTAATCCCTACACCAACAAGGTCATTGGTACGGTTCCCGCCGCGCGGCCCGAGCATGTGCGGGATGCTTTTGCGAAAGCCAGGGCATTCAAGCCGAAGCTGACGCGTTATGAGCGCCAGAAGATCCTGCTGCGGACCGCGGATATCCTGGCCGACCGGAAAGAACAATTCGCGCGGCTGATTACAGCAGAGTCCGGCCTTTGCTGGAAGGATAAGCGATCGAGC